>NZ_JBSFIH010000056.1:7760-55212 GCF_053597455.1 Streptomyces sp. NPDC001393 | reverse complement strand
CGGGTACTTCCTCGGGGCAGGCATCGTCAGAGCTCCTCTCATGAGCCCTATCTGACCTGCTGTCACCTCGCCCCGCATGTCGGGGGAACCTCAGGAGTGCGGAGACGGATGGCCGGGCGCGCCACGACGGCCTCACATCAGGACATCGGCCGGGTGACCGCCTGCTGCCTGCCGTCGTCGCACAGTCGGAGTGCGGGCGGGTGACGCCGTCCTGATCCGAGGGCTTCGTGTCCGTCCGGCCCGGGATCGACGTCGTAGTGGAATCTGGTTGTGATGCTGCCGCCACAGGCTTGCGGCCGGAGAACCGACCCGTGGGAAGGAATATGGTCGACTACGATTTGTCGGACACCACGCGGTGGCAGTTTCCAGGGGTCCTGCGGACCTTGAGTCTCGTGCACGGTGAGTTGCGGGTTCGGCACGGACTGTCGCTCCATGACTACCTCATTCTCGGCGCGCTCGCCGAGGCCGCGAGCGGATCTGTGCCCGTTGCCAAGCTGGCGGCGTTCCTCCAGGAATCCGGGGACCGGATGTCCTACCTCCTCAGGGGTCTGCAGGCTGCCGGACTGATTGATCGCCATCGTCGTGCCGGAGACCGCAGGACGGTCGAGGCGACCCTGACCGACGCAGGACGCTCCAGGTTCGCCGCCGCCGAGACGACCGCGCAGGCGCTGATGCGCCAGCACCTCGGTCCGGGACTGGACACCCAGGAGCCGTCCGGCCGATCGTGTGACGTCACTTGATCTGCTCGTTTTCCACGCCATCGGCTGTGGTCGGCGGACGGCACCTGGGCGCGGCTTCTGCGGCAAATCCAGCCCCTGGCCTACAGCGGGCGAGATCGACTGCGACGTCCTTGATCAGCGTTTCCCATTCCGGGCCCCGGGATCAGCAGGACGTCGCATGGCTCCCGTACATCATCGACCCGCACATCGGCGCCGAGGCGGGTCCCGGCGGAGGTGATCACGTCCGTACCCCTCGGACGCGATCCGCACCTGACACTGACCGCCGAACTCGTTGGCCGCAGCGAACACCTCGATGGGACCGGCCACATCGAAGAGCCGCACCCCGGGTGAAGACGAATACCGTCACGGTGGTCGGGCCCCGTCCGGGGCGTTTGTGGTTCATCAGGTGGCTCCGGGACGTGCGCGGCGCGGACGCCAGTACTCCGTCGAGCGCTGGTCGGTGAATGCTCCGAAGCGGTCGGCGAGCCGGTCGTAGCAGGGGTCGGGCCGCGAACCGTCGGATTTGCCTGGGCTCATCGTGCGCCTTCGAGTCGTACCGAGACTACGACCTGTTTACTCCCTGCTGGGAGGCAAAGGTCTTCCAGCCCGCCACCTGGACGGGCGTCAGGCGCGATCGAGCGTTCGCAGGGCGAGCCGCATGCATCGACACGGAGTGACAGGTCCGCCTTCTGACGGCCAGCCGTCGGAAGGCACGCATACGATGGGGCTGATGTGCGGCTGAGCGCGGGGGCTGATGTGCGGCTGAGCGCGCTTCTCTGCGAGGCACAGCGTCATGAGGGGGGTGTCCCGGCTACCATCGCGCAGGAGGTCCACCATGGCGACGCTGTTGTCCGTCAACGTAGGACTGCCCAAGGATGTGCCCTGGCAGGGAAGGACCGTGCACACCGGAGCGTGGAAGGCCCCTGTCCAGGGCTGCCGCATGGTCCGGCGGCTGAACGTCGACGGAGACGGTCAAGGAGATCTGGCCGGGCACGGCGGCGAAATGCGAGCCGTCCTCGTCTACCAGCTGCAGTCCTACCAGTACTGGCAAAAACAGCTCGGACGCGACGACCTGACCTTCGGGATCTTCGGGGAGAACTTCACGGTCGACGGCCTGCCCGACGACGAAGTATGCATTGGTGACCGGTACCGCATCGGCGAAGCGGAATTCGAAGTCTCCCAGCCCCGCGTCACCTGCTACCGGGTCGGCATGCGCCTGGGCGAACCGACCATGGCCTCCTTGCTGGTCGCCCACCACCGACCCGGCTTTTACCTGCGCGTCCTCACCGAGGGGCGCGTCGAAGTCGGCGATGAGATCAGCCTCATCCGCAAAGGTCCCGAACAACTCAGCGTTGCCGAGATCGACGCGCTGCTCTACCTCCCCGGTCGCGACCCCGCGAAGCTGCGTAAAGCACTGAACATCCCCGCTCTCAGCCCCGGATGGCAGCAGTCCTTCCGCGAACTCGCCGCCGCCCAGCAGCCTAAACAGGAACCGGGATGGCCGGGCGAACGCGCCAGCTGCCAGCAGCCCAGACAAGAGCCGCAATGGCCGGGGTTCAAGACCATGCGCATCGCCCGCATCGTTCCTGAGACCCCCACCGTCTCGTCGATCTACCTCGCCGCCACTGATGGCACACCCTTGCCCGAAGCCCGTCCGGGCCAGTACCTCTCCATCCGCCTCGCCGTCGGCGATGCCGCCCCCGCAGTGCGCAGCTACTCACTCTCCTCCGCACGCACAGCCGACACCTACCGCATCAGCGTCAAGCATGAGCCCCACGGGACGGTCAGCAGCTACATCCATGCCACGCTCCGCCCCGGGGACCTCGTGGACATCGCCAGCCCCCGCGGAACATTCGTACTCCAAGAAAGCACCCGCCCGATCCTCCTGATCTCCGCAGGGATCGGTGCCACCCCCGTGCTCGCCATGCTCCACCGACTCGCCGCCACAACAGACGCACGCCCTGTCTGGTGGATCCACACGGCCCACGACCGCGCCCACCACCCTTTCGCGGAGGAGAGCCACGCCCTTCTGGCGCAACTCCCCAACGCCCACGAGCACATCTACTACACCTCCGAGACCCCGCATCCCGGCGAGCACTACATCACCCAGGGCCGTCCGACCGCACGATCACTCACGGCCATGGGCATCCCCACCGACGCCGACGCCTACCTGTGCGGACCACCCGCCTTCATGGACGACATCGGTGGCTTCCTGCGCGATCATGGTCTGCGCCCCGAGCGGATCCATACGGAACAGTTCAGCGCCCTCCCGGCCATCAATCCCGGCGTCACCCCCACCGCCGTGGTGCGGCCGCACCAACCATCCGGTCCACCGGGCACCGGCCCCCTCATCACCTTCGCCCGCAGCGGCATCACGACCCCGTGGTCACCCGCCCACGCGTCCCTCCTCGATCTTGCCGAAGCCTGCGACATCCCCACCCGCTGGTCCTGCCGCACCGGCGTGTGCCATACCTGCATCACCCACCTCGTCGCAGGCGACATCACCTACACCACCCCACCCCTCGAACTCCCCGAGCCCGGGACCGTCCTGGTCTGCTGCAGCAAGCCGACCACCGAGGTCGTCCTCGATCTGTGATCGGCCGACAAAGCGGGTGAGGAGCCGGCTGACCAGCCACGTAGCCGTGGTGGATCGCACGCCCGGCCCGGCCGGGGTCCTCGCCTCGGGTGCGTGGATGCGCTCCGCCTTCAGTGATCTGCGTTTCCCGGTCCTCGGCATCGCACGCAATGACGACCAGGTGTGGGTGCGGCTGCGCATGCGGGGCCGCCACACGGGGCCCTTCGTCCGCTACCGCGACGGCGCACTCGATCAAGCCATACCCCCCACCGGGCATGACATCGATTTCGAGCAGATCCATGTACTCGGCCTCCGTGACGGCAAGGTGGTGAGCCATGAGGCGGTACGCGACGACATCACCATGCTGGGCCAGCTCGGTGTCTTTCCGCCGGCGCCGCCCACGGCACTCCGCATGATCGCCTGGCGCATGACCGGGCGAGCCGCACGCGCCGCCACCCGTGTCACGGCCGAGGCCGCCGAGGTGGCCGCGCTGCTGCGCGGCAAACCGGCAGAAAGCCGCTGAGTCGACCGCGCCACGTCGGCTGAGAGGTCTGCGGTGCGGCACTCGCCCCAGGACCGTGGCCGCCGGAGGACGTGATCGACCTCCGCGCGCGAGACGGCGTATCGGCGTAACGGTTCCTCGTGCGGAACCGACCAGTGCCCAGTTCGACAGGCGGGAGGAGGGTGATTGTGGGGACGAACCGAGACCGTTGTGCTTCTGTTCGCGCGCTGACCGGGCCGAGAGCCTCTCCCTGCATCGGCGTCCTGCGGCCGCCCGAGGTTCGCTCGCTGAAGGTAGCCGACCGGTCGGTTATTTCGTACGCTGATGTCATGGGACGTACCTCTGACGCCAGGCGGAAGATCCTGGACGCAGCCCGCTCGCTGATCGAGGAGCGCGGGTACTCGGCGCTCGGCGTGGCCGAGATCTGCAAGGTCGCCGGGGTGCCGAAGGGGAGTTTCTACTACTTCTTCGAGTCCAAGGAGGCCCTCGCACTCGCGGTCGTCGACGAACACTGGGCGGCCCAGAAGCGCGACTGGACACAAGCCCTGACCGGTGACGCGGAGCCGCTGTGGCGGTTGCGGCGGCTGTTCGAGGAGACGGAGGCCGGCCAGCGTGCCGTCCAGCTGGGCTGCGGCACCGTGGCGGGCTGTCTGTTCGGGAATCTCACTCTGGAGCTGAGCAACCAGACCGAGGCGGTCCGCGAGCGGCTGCAGGAGATCTTCGACGCACAGGTCGACATGGTGGAGTCCGTCATCGCCGAGGCCCGTGAGCGCGGCGAGGTCGGCGTGGCCGACACCCGTGAGGCGGCGCGCGCCGTCGTGGCCCAGCTGGAAGGCCAGGTGATGTTCGCCAAGCTGTACAACAACACGGACCGGCTCGGCCCCCTGTGGTCCAACTGCCTGGCCCTCATCGGCGGACGGCCGACGCAGGAGGCCGTGGCCGGCGTCTGAGGCCCGATCTTCGCCTGCGCGACTGCTCCCGGCGGCTGCGGCGGCCCGGGAGGGCCCGGTCTCCTCAGGCCTCGTCCTCGTCCGGCACGGGGCAGGCGTACACCGGTGCGGACTGCCCCACCTGCCCGGCAGACCGTGCCGCAGGGCTCTGGTCCACGACCGGCATCGCGTGGGGGAAGCCGACGCGGAGCACGGCGGCGGCGACCGCGCCGGCCAGGACCACCGTCGAGGCCAGGATCAGAGCCTGGTGGTAGCCGTGGTGGAGCAAGGGGGTGACGGCCAGCGGGCCGAGGATCTGGCCGACCGAGTAGCCGGCGGTCAGCAGCGCGACCGACCGCGGGAACCGCAGATGAGCGCCCGCGGCAAGGGTGAGGGTGCTGATGCCGATGAACGTCGCGCCGAACAGGATCGCGGAGACCAGCGCGGCCGGCACCCCGCCGACGACGGCGGGCAGGGCGATGCCGACGGCCTGGATGACCAGCGCGGTGAGCAGCAGGCCGGGGCGGGACCAGCGATGTCCGAACCATGCCCACAGCGCCGAGGACGGCACGGCGGCCAGTCCGGCCAGCACCCAGGCGCCACTGCCGACCCAGCCCGGGGAGCCTTGTCCGATCGCGGCGACGAGGAAGGTGCCGGCGACGATGTACCCGATGCCCTCCAGCGTGTAGCTGACGAACAGAGCGCTGAACCAGCGGTGTACCCGTGTCCTGGGATGCGAGCCCGCCCCGCCGCCGGAGGGTGCGGGCGATTCCTCCGGACGCAAGGTCCAGCAGGCGACGGTCATGAGCGCGCAGAGCACGGCCGAGGCCCACCAGGCGGCGCGCCAGTCGCCGAACGCGCGCAGGAAGAGGACGACCAGACCGGACAGGGCGATCCCGGCGCCGACGCCTCCGAAGGCCCAGCCGGTCAGGTGGGCGGGGTGCTGCCTGAGGTGGCCGAGGAGGGAGTTGACCGCGATGACGAAGATCAGGGCGCTGGTGATCCCGGCGAGCAGCCGGAGCGCAAGCCACGCGCCGGTGCTGTGGACGGTGGGCATCCCCGCCAGAGTGGCGGTCAGTACCACCAGGGAGACGCGAAGGAGCAGACGGGAGCGGACCAGTGCCGGGACGAGGATGCCCGCCAGCGCGCCGATCAGGTAGCCGACATAGTTGGCGGTGGCCAGGTTCGCACCGGCACTCGCGGACAGCCCTGCCTGCGCGTGCATCAGCGGCAGGATCGGGGTGTAGACGAAGCGGCCGACGCCCATGCCTGCCGCCAGTGCCGCGGCGGCCTGGGCCGCGTGGCCGCGCGGCGAGTGCAGCGTGCGGTGCGGACGAACGGACGACAGGCCCAGGTCCGGCGAACTCATGTGGATATCCCTCTGATGCGGTGCAGATCTTGGTTGATGAAGGCCTCGGTGCCGCAGCCATGGGTGACGGCGATGGCCCCGGCACAGGCGCCGGTCACTGCGCCGCGCCGACCGTGCCCGGGTCGTTGGGGTGGGGCACCAGTGCGGTGACGGTGAAGGTCATCCAGGACCGGAGCGGCAGTGTGCCGAGTATCTTCTCGTGCAGCTCGGCTTCGTCGGCGGCCCGCCAGATGCCGATGCTGCGCGGCTCGCCGACCGGACGCCACAGCCGGTACAGATGGCCGGAAGCGGCCAGTTCCGCCGCGCGGACGGCCTCGGCGGCTCGGCGGTGCCCGACCTCGTCCGCACCGACGTCCTCGGGGACGGTGGTGGTGATCTGCACCAGGAACTCTGGCATCTCCTCGCTCCTCTCGGATCCACGCCGGAGTCACTGGATCCGCGTCGTAGGGCCGTTCGGTGCCCCGTCCTCGCCTTCGTGCCTCCATCCTGGCCCTGCCACCAGGGACGTTGCCACGACCGGCTCCCTCCTTGCTGATAGGTGACACCTCCCAGCGCGCGTAGCATGACGGGCGTGGAGCTGCGCCAACTGAGGTATTTCATCGCGGTGGCCGAGGAGCTGAACTTCGGCCGGGCCGCCGCGCGGCTTCTGATCGCGGGTCCTTCCCTCTCCCAGCAGATCAAGGCCCTCGAACGCGACCTCGGGGTGCGCCTCTTCGAGCGCGATCGCCGCTCGGTGTCCCTCACTCCGGCCGGTGCGGAACTGCTCCCGCACACCCGCGCTCTGCTGGAACGGGCGGATGACCTCCAGCGCCGCGCCGGCCGGCTGTCCGGCTCCGAACCGGTCCGGCTCGGCTACGTCAACTGGCTGCCCGGAGATCTGACCGTTCGTACCTCCGCGGTGGCTCAGATCCACATCGACGCCTGGGTCGCCCCCTCCCACACCCAGGCAGCCCGGGTGGCCGACGGCAGCCTCGATCTCGCGGTGTGCTGGGTACGGGCCGAGGGCGTGGAACGGCACCGCCTGAACGCCCGGATCCTCGGCGCCGATCGGCTCTATGCCGTCGCCAAGGGAGACGACACGAGCCCCGTGCGGACCCGGGACACCGCGGTTCTCCTCGACGACGACATCACGTCCTGGTCGTCCTGGAACATCTACGCCGAAGAACTCGCCCGTGACACCGGAGCCCGAGCCGTGCCCATATCGGACGGCGGCATCACCGGCCCGGCCTTCTTCGACCACGTCCGCCGCAGCGACCGTCCGATCATCAACTCGCCCAAGGGTCAGACCTGCGCGCTCCCGGCCGACCTGGTGCGACACGCCCCGTCGTCGCCCCCGAGGTCTACTGGACCTGGTCCCTCGTCCGGCGCGAGGACGAGGCACGCGCGGCGGTCATCGCTGCCATGGACGCCCTGTGTGACGGCGTCGTAGACCTCGGCATACACGCCGCCGACGCCTGGCTGCCCGCTGGCGACCCGTACCGACAGTAGAGACCGAGTCCCCGCCGACGGAAGCCGCCGTTCCCGTGCACCGACGCAATCCGTCGGTCCCGACGCGATCCGTCGGGTGCCGACGCACTCCGTGGTTCTCTACCTGCGACGTCCTCACCTGCACTGAGAGCCACGGCCTCCCAGACGGGAGGAATCGAGTCCCAGCGGAGGGGCCGCCAACCGTTGCCTCGCCGGCGCACGGCTGCCTATCGTCGTATAGTCGACCGGTCGGCTAGTAATTCTTCCATCGGTCCGGAACAGTCCTCCCACCTCGAAAGTGAAGATCACCGTGAGCATTGCGCAGCAGAAGGTCGCCGTCATCACCGGCGCGTCACAGGGCATCGGCGCCGGACTGGTGGACGGCTACCGCGCACTCGGGTACGCGGTCGTCGCCACCTCCCGCACCATCGCACCCTCGGACGACGCGGAGGTCGTCACCGTCCAGGGGGACGTCGCGGATCACTCCACCGCCGGCCGTGTCATCTCCGCCGCGGTGGAGCGGTTCGGCCGGGTCGACACCCTGGTGAACAACGCGGGCGTCTTCGTCGCCAAGCCCTTCACCGACTACACCCTCGACGACTATGCGGCCGTGATCGGCGTGAACCTGAACGGTTTCTTCCGTATCACTCAACTGGCGGTCGAGCAGATGCTCGCCCAGGGCGGCGGTCACATCGTCAACATCACCACCAGCCTGGTGGACAGCGCTGACTCCAGGGTGCCCTCGGTGCTTGCCTCTCTGACCAAGGGTGGCCTGCAGTCCGCGACCAAGTCCCTCGCCATCGAGTACGCCCGTCGTGGCATCCGCACCAACGCGGTGTCGCCGGGCACCATCAAGACCCCCATGCACCCCGAGGAGACCCACGAGTTCCTCGCCGCCCTGCACCCGGTCGGCCGGATGGGTGAAGTGAGCGACATCGTCGACGCCGTGCTCTACCTGGAGAAGGCGCCCTTCGTCACCGGCGAGATCCTCCACGTCGACGGAGGCATGAGCACCGGACACTGACCGTACACCGAGTCTTGGACCAAGGAGTGGACATGACCGCCACGACCGACGACGCGGAGATCCTTAGCGGAGTGCTCGACCAGTGGAAGGCCGCGGTCGACGCGCACCAGCCCGACCGCGTCGCCGCCCTCTTCACCGAGGACGCCGTCTTCCAGGGGCTGCACCCCTACAGCGTCGGACGCCAGGGCGTCGCCGACTACTACGACTCCCAGCCCCTCGGCATGAAGGCGGCATACCGGATCCTCGAGACCAGGCGGCACGCCGACGACCTCGTCCTCGGCTACCTCGCCGTCGAGTTCTCGTTCACGGACCGGCCCCCGCTGGACGTGAAACTCTCCGTCCTCGTTGTCCGCACAGGGGACGGCTGGTCCATCGGCCACTATCAGGTATCCCGCCTGGATTAGCCTGTTCGGCCAGATCAACCGACCTCGTTTCTGGCGGATGTTGACGCCCGCTCAACGGGCGCTTCGCACCAGGTTGCGCCGCACCGTGCCCCCTGAGCGGGGTGACCGGTGTGGCGTACCTGCGCTGTCTGCGACGCCTTCTCCCACTGCGGAAGCGTGCCAGCGGCTCCTTCTCCGCGGCCCGAGTCTCACAGGTGTTGCGGTGGCCACATGCGCGCTGGGCATGGAAGCGGCGGCTCACACGGCAGTGTGCCTCGACAACGTCCGTCGGTTCGCCGCGAGCACACCGCGGCCGCAACCATTCAGCGGCATTTGCTGGCTCCGTGTCAGGCTCCACGAACGGGCATTCAAACCGCCCATCTGCTCATGCCGGGCACTCAGGGAGCAGGAGGCTGCTTCGATGCCCAGCGCGTCCGCGAAACGGCTCGTCACCTCCGCCAGGTGCTCGAAGGCGTACCCGAAGTCGGCCGGTGCGGGAGCGCTGCTGTGCCCGAAGTCGGGGTACTCGGGTGCCATCAGACGTCAGCGGTCGGCATGGCGCGCCGGCAGCGGCTCGTACATCCCCCACGAGGGTGGGAAATCGTGGAGCAGGAGCAGGAGCAGGAGCAGGAGCAGGAGCAGGAGCAGGAGCAGGAGCAGGAGCAGGAGCAGGGCGGGTGCGTTCTCGCGTCGGACACTGACCGTCGCCCACACGCCGATCGCCGGATCGCGGCCGAGCATGCCGTCTGGCACGTGCGGGGCCAAGCGCTGGATGTTCTTGCCAGCGAAAGCGTTCTGGTCCTCCAGTGGCCCGCCGCGCGGCACGGCCGAGCCAGGTGTCCCGGAAGGGAGCGTCGCCGCCACTTCTGACCGATAGGCATCGTCACCGGTCTCGATGGTGATCCGGCCGACCACGTCGGGACGGAGGTCGGATGTCCTCGGGAACGGCGGTGTGGCGCTCATTCCGTCGTGAACGGGTTCTCGGTGATCGGCAGCCTCCTGCCCGGTTCCCCGGGAGCCGGGTCGACGTCGAGGTCTGTGAGATCAAGACGCGCGTTGTCCTCGGGAAACGTCTCGCAGTCCGCTGGCACCACTGTCCCGCTCGACGGCCGGACTTGCGCCCGGGGAAGTCTCCGGCCGAGGGGCGGCCAGTGATTTTGCCCGATGATCGGCCGCCCCAGCGCCCCGACGGTGGAAATCATGCGCCACCCGCCGCAGTCCGTAATGCGAAAGATCATCGAGAGCGAGGACCAGGCATGGCTTCCGCGAAGAAGATCGCCATCGTCACCGGCGCTTCCCAGGGCATCGGAGCAGCCGCGGTCGCCGCGTACCGCAAGCTCGGCTACGGCGTTGTCGCCACCGCTCGCTCCATCCGTCCCTCCGAGGATCCCGAGATGCTCACCGTGCCCGGCGACCTCGCTCGGCCCGGCACCGGCGCCCAGGTCGTGGATCAGGCACTGGCCCGGTTCGGCCGCGTCGACACGCTGGTCAACAATGCCGGGATCTTCATCGGCAAGCCGTTCACCGACTGCTCGGAGAGAACCCAGACGCCGGAATGGGCGAGATCGCCTCCACTGCCGGCGTCGTCCGTCGCACGGTCTATGACCATTTCCCCTCGCGCCTCGACCTGGTCCGGACACTCACGGAACGGGCCGTCGCCGAGATGACAGCCGTGCTCACCGAAGTCAACGCCTCCGACGCGGAAGCGGACGCGGCGTGGGTCGAATTCATCGCCCGCCTCTGGCCGGTGGCGCACCGGTACCGAGTGCTGCTGGCGCTGCGCCGAGGCGAGTACGGCGAGGCGATCCACGCCCTGCTCGGGCCAGTCGATGAACTCCTCGCCGACCTCGTGAAACGGGGCCAGGACACCGAGGTGTTCGCACAGCACCTGCCGTCGGGCATTCTGAGCCAGGTCGCCCACGGCGTCGTGTTCGCCATCGCGGACAGCGACCTGTCGAACGGGACCCTCGGCGCCCGAGCAGCGACGATCACGAGCCTGCTGATGCTGGGAGTTCCCGAGACGCGCGCCATCGCTCTCGTAGGCGACCAGCCCTGACCCGCAGTACTCGAACGGAGCCGCGGAGCCAGTCCGGTTCTGGTACCGCAGCGCGCTGACGATCTCCCGCATCTCGTAACGCCCCTGATGGCCGGAAACCGATGGATGTCGTGCCTTCCACGCCGCGATCAGCGGCTTGATCACGGCTCGGTCAGGTCGGTCTTGTACGGCTTGCGCTCACCCACCGCCCAAGCGCACCACGGCCAAGCCCGCTGACGAGCCGAAACCCGCCAAGCCCACACGAACTGCCTAACACCGTGTCCTAACATGGTCAGTTGGTCGTTGGTTGGGCCATGAGGAGTGGGCGGTGGGGATGGATCGTGCCGGACGGCCTCTGGGAGATCGCCAGGCCTTTGCTGCCGCCGGCGCGGGTGCGACCGCAGGGTGGAGGGGTGGCCAACATTGATGACGAGGCGGTCTTCGCGGCGATCATCTACGCTTTGGTCAGCGGGTGTGCCTGGCGGGCCCTGCCGCCGTGCTTCGGAGCATCGAAGTCCACGGTGCACCGCCGGTTCCTGATCTGGTCGCGCGCCGGTGTCTGGGGACGGCTGCACCAGAAAGTGCTCGTACTACTCGCCGACCGGGGCCTGGTCGACCTATCCCGGGCGGTGCTCGACTCCGCTCACGTCCGCGCCAAAAAGGGGGCGAACTTACAGGTCCGTCGCCCGTGGACCGGGGCAAGCCGGGTTCCAAGATGCACATCCTGTCGGACGCGAACGGATTGCCCCTACGCGTCGGCCTCTCTGCGGCGAACACTCACGACAGCCTCGGACTGAAGCCGATGGTCGCCCATTTCCACGTAGGACACGAATCCCACAGTGACCATTCCAATCCCCAGCGGCTACACGCCGACAAAGCGTACGACCTTCCTGACCTGCGGCGATGGCTGCACAGCCAGCACATCGGCGTCCGCATCGCCCGCAGGGGAATCGACTCAAGCGAACGACTGGGACGCCGCCGGTGGGTCATTGAGCGCATGATCTCCTGGCTGACCGGCTACCGCCGCTTGTCACCGCGCTACGAGCGACATTCCCGCAACTACCTGGCCTTCCTCGGCCTCGCCGCGGCCCTCTGCTGCTACAAACGGCTCAACAAACTGACCATGTAGGACACGGTGTTACAGTCCCGATGGCTGAGTTGCGGGAGGTGGCGGGTTCGCGGGATGTGCCGGCTGTCGTAGCGCTTCGCGCGCCGATCGTGTTGTGGTCGGCCGAAGGGCGGCGCCGGAAGGACATCGCCGAGCTCGCCGGTGTGGCACCGCTGACGGTGGGCCGCTGCAAAGCGCGTTATGCCGAGCGGGGTGTTGCCGGTCTGGAGGACAAGCGCCGGGGCGGGCCGCGAACTCAGGTGCCGCCCCGGACGCGCGCCCGGCTGATCGCCTTGACGAGGATGTTCCCGTCGGCGGATTCCGTCGCTGGCTGGCGGCCTGTCACCCGTTGTGCTGGGCTGGATCATCCTCGGCATCAATCCCATGCCGGTGCGCGTACACGATGGCCTGCGGGCGGTCGCGGCTGCCGGTCTTGGCGAAGATCTGATGGATATGGGTCTTCACCGTGGAACGGCTCAGATACAGCCTGGCGGCGATTTCCGCGTTGGACAGGCCCTGCGCGATCAGGCCGAGTACCTGGGCCTCGCGTTCGGTGAGGCCGTCGGGGAGGGCTGCGTTCTTCGCGGTGTGGCCCGGGTCGTTGCGGCGGCTCGCGCGGATCAGTCGGGCTGCGGCGATCGGGTCGAGCATGGCGTGGCCACAGGCGGCGGCCTCGATGGCGCGGTGAATGTCCGCGGCGGAGGCGTTCTTGGTCAGGTAGCCGGTGGCGCCGGCTTCGAGTGCGGCGAGGATGGAGTCGTCGTCGGTGTAGGTGGTGAGTACCACGACGGCCGTGGCCGGACGCTCGGTCTTGAGTCGGCGTGTGGCCTCGACGCCGCCCATACCGGGCATGTGAAGGTCCATCAAGACCACGTCGGCTTCGTGCCGGACGGCAAGATCAATGGCCTGCATGCCGTCCGCGGCCAGCCCGGCGACATGCACCGCGTCGACGGCGCCGAGAATGGTGGCCAGGCCCTCGCGGACGACTCGGTGGTCATCGGCGATGATCACGGAGATCGGTGTGGGGCTCATCGGTCGCTCCCGTCACTGCGGTTGCCCAGGTTGTCCCGTCGGCATGGGATGCATGCGGCGATGCGCCAGCCGCCGTCGGGTGTGGGGCCGGCCTGAAGATCACCGCCTGCCTGCTGGATGCGTTCCCTCATGCCCTGGAGCCCGAACCCCCCTCCGCTCGAACGCAGCGCCGCGGGTGTGTCCGCGCCCGGCGCTGGTCTGGTATTGCCGACCTGTACGGTCACGGCCCTGGGGCCGAAGCCGATGCGCACGCTCACGCGCGCACCGGGGGCATGTCTGGCGGCGTTGGTCAGTGCTTCCTGGGCGAGGCGGTAGAGCGCGAGCGTGGTGTCGGCATCGCACTCCTGCGGGCTGCCGTCCAGCTTCAGCTCCGCCTGGTGGAGTTCGCAGAGCCGTTTGATTTGAACGGCCAGCGGTGCGCTCTCGCCGCGCAGTGCGCGGACGGCCTGGCGTGCCTCGTCCAGGCCCGTGCTGACCAGCTCGTGGCTGAGTTCGATCTGTGTGATGAGCTTGTCGCGCGGTGCGTTGTTGCGGGCGAGGGTGTCGATCGCGGTGAGCTGGATCGACAGGGCGCCGAGGGTGTGGGCGAGTACGTCGTGCAGTTCGCGGCCGAGACGGTTGCGTTCAGCGGCGAGTTCCGCCTCGGCCCGGGCGAGCTCGGTACGTCGGCGTTCGGTGGCGACCAGTGTGCTGTGCCGGGCACGCTGATCGATCTCGCGTCGGCTCGCACCGGCTACCAGTCCAGCAAGGGCCACGGCGGCTGTGGTCAGCAGGTGCCCGGGAAGGGACCCGTGGGGAATAGTTGCGAGGCAGTAGGCGACGGGACCGGCGGTGGACAGTACGAGGGCGGCGGCAGGCTCGAATGCGACGGCGGCTGTACTCGCCGCGACGCCGGTAAAGATCAGCCCATTGGTATCGGTGACAGCGATCACCGCCCCGGCCGCGCACATCACCGGGACAACTGCGGCCACACGCGCACCTCGGGTGCCGACGATCAGGACGATCCAGGCCAGCGCGGCGACGGCCAGCGCGACGGGCGCCACGATCCCCGGGTCGGCGGGGAGCGTGGCGACGTTGACCCAGACCGACACGCCGAGTCCCACCAACATGGCCGCAGCGCGCGCCCGCGGGTCACGGATCATGCCGCTCAGCCCGATCCCTGGATGGTCCGCGGCCGAGCTGAATCTGCCGACAATATTCATCGGTACGGAGTATTCCAGGACGGTGTGCCCGAAGAACGCGCCCGCAGCGCGCGGACAGCCCGGACAATACCGGTGAGCAGCGGTACGAGGATCACCGTGCACCGCCCGTCGCACGCGCGGCGCCCACGACCGGTCCCTGGGCCACCACCGCGCCGGCCTGGGCCAGGCGCGCCCGGCCTCGCACCCACAGCCCCAGACTGCGGAACAGGCTCATGCTCACGGACAGGAAGATGAAGCCGTTCGTCAGAGCGGCCTCGCTCAGGTGATGGGTGGTCAGGAACACGCCGAGCCCCACCGGAAAGATGTGCTGGGCGCCGTAGGCGAAGCCGAGCCGGGTGGCGGTCACGGCGATCCAGACCGCCGCGTAACCGGTCCCGGAGCGGCTGACCGCAGCGGGCCTGCCCGGGGCGGGCGAGGTGCGCGGCCAACGGCGTCGCCAGTCCGGGTCGTAGTCGACGGCCACCAGCAGCGGGCAGACCGAGAACAGCCCGAGCGTCGCCCCGGCCAGCGCGCTGGCGCCCTGAAGCAGCAGGTCGGTGCCGCCGGTGGGCAGCGAGGTGAAGAAGAACGGCACGATCGCGGCGACGCCGACGACCGGCCGTCCCACCCGGAACCAGCCGATCTTGCGGCGGCCGAGATCCGACTCGAGCACCACGGCCAGGATCGCCAACTGCATGATCACGATGTTCGCTGTCATGCACCCACCCTCGCCGCAACGCCCGGCCCTGCCATCGGCCCCTGGGCCGGTCACCGGGTGGAGATCCGATCCCTTGGGGTGGAGAGCGCGGTCGCCCCCGCGGCCACTGGCTACCCGGCAGGTCGATCGTGCCGAACCACGCCGCGGCCGAACGGGACGGCACTGAAGGAACCGAAACACCGCCAGGAGTTGGTCTGGGGCCAGCTTCCCAGCCGCCACCGACAGTCACCCCAGCCTCCGAGGCCGATCGTTACCGGTGGCACCCGTACAGAGGTGACGCCCGAACAAGTGGAGCCACGAGGGCGTTGCTGATGCCCTCCGGCAGTTGGAGGCCGTCGGCGTCGATGCGCACCCCGCAACGGCCGATGCGCACCCGGTGCGCCCGACCGTCGTGTAGCACCACCACCGCACCGACAGCGGTATCGCGGACCGGACGCTGGACGCGGCCGATGCCGTCGCACTTCTTGTGCGAGGACGATCCCCAGTTTGTTGTCCGGCCTGCAGATCGGGCACGGCGCGGCCCCGATCACCGTGTCGGTAAGCACCATGCGGGCTTGCTGCGCGCTGATCGCGGACGGGGTCCGGCACCCCTGCCGGAGGGTGCAGGCACCGACGTGCACGACGACCGGCAGGGGATCGTCCGGGCCGAGCTTCGACTCCATCAGGTATTCGGCCGACGGCGTGCGCTGCTGGGGTTCAGGGCATCGTGGTGTGCGTGCCCGGGTGGGAGCCGAGGAGGCGCGGGCGAGGGCCTTGCGCACCTCGTCGCGCTGGAGCCGCAGGTAGATGCCGATGGTCTCGGTCTCGGCGACCTGCCGCTCCAGATGCTCGAGGATCGCCCGCAGGCGGGGCGGATCAGGCGGCAGGTCGGACATGACGGGCACCGTGCAGCGCCGCCCACGCCTGCGAGGTCCGGCCACGCCAGTACGGGTGGACCACCACCTGAGCCGACAGCCGGATCAGACGCCGACGCAGCTCAGGGCTCGGGCAAACCGCGAGCTGCCGGTAGGTGCAGTGCCACTCCTCGTGGGCCCGGATGAGGTCATCAGGAATCGGCCGCATGACGGATTCAATCACTTGTTCGAATTCGGTGTCACATCAGACGCGCCCCGACCAGAGCCGTGACCGGGGTCGCGCCGGGCGCGGTCGGCCTCATGGTCGCGCCTGTGGTCGACCCCACCGCGGCGGTCCGGCCCGGCTGCCTGGAGCAGCACTCGGGCGGGTGATTTTCCTTTGCGTACGCGGGCGCAGTCCTAGCGGCATGCTCCCAACTTGCCTGTTTCCAGAGAGTATTGACAGCTTTTCATGTATTCTGTCATGTTCCGTCCCTCCGCTTCCGGTGAACGAGAGGTGATCTCATGCGACGAACCGAGTACGACGCGAGCCAGGCCGCCAAGCGCCTGAAGGTGCCCCCTCGTCTCCTTGTAGATCTTGGCCAGCAGCGCGTCGGGGTCGGTGGTGAGCTTGGCCAGGTAGTCGTACGAGGGGCTGTTCAGGTACGCCTTCGGCGTGTTTCCCTGCTCATCGGGAAGACTCAACGTCTCACCTTCTGAACTCCGGTTGACCAGGGGTCGATCAGCCAGCCCTTGGTGCCGCCCGGGGACAACCACACCTGCCGACGGTGCAGCTCGTGGCTGGCCAGGCTGCTCTTGTCTCGACGGTCTTCACGAAGGTGTCGGCCGTCTTCGAGTCGATGTAGATGTACTGGCCGGGCTTGACGTCCGGGTGGGACACGTCGGCTGCCGCCAGCGAGATCTGGTCGAGCAACTGAGGCACACCGTTGGTGGTCGCGGCGCCGACCTGCGTGGTCAGGGCCGGTCCGGTGGCGACACCCACTTCATCGGCTCCGCCACGGTCGAACATCGCGTTCCCGGCGACGGCCACCCCCGCCACGGCCGCCGCCACGACGGGCAGCACGATCGCCGGACGCGGCAGCCGCAACCATCAGCCAGCACATCGGCGTCCGCATCGCCCGCAAGGGAATCGACTCAAGCGAACGACTGGGACGCCGCCGGTGGGTGAGCGCACGATCTCCTGGCTGACCGGCTACCGCCGCTTGTCACCGCGCTACGAGCGACATTCCCGCAACTACCTGGCCTTCCTCGGGCCTCGCCGCGGCCCTCTGCTGCTACAAACGGCTCAACAAACTGACCATGTAGGACACGGTGTAAATCAAAATGGTAGAAGACTCGCTTATTGCCCTCTGAGAACCGAATCAAGGTCAACGAGGGTCCGGCGGCCTGTTGCCGATCTTGCTCCGGCAAAGGGGCGCTCCTTGGGCCCCCTACCGCCCCGGGAGCTGCTGGAGCAGCTCCACCGCGGCCTGATGGCGTACAGCCACAACCGCCTGCAGGACGACACGGCCGCGCTCACCGTCTGGCTGCTCGCCGACGAGCCGACCACGCCGCCTCCGCCGACGGGCGAGGCGGGCGGAGGCGGCGAGCCGAGCTGATTCCGTGCACCGGGCGACGTCCTGGCCTCCCGGCGGCCCGTGGTAGCGTCCCGGCGGAGGCTCGAACGCGCCTGCCCCGGACGAGATGTGCGCCGTACCCGGCCCGCCAAGACGACGCATACGCGGAGGCATCGTGGACACCGGCACGCATCCGATCGACTTCACCGCCGCCCCTCCCCAGGCGCGGCCTCTGGACGTGAGGTGGATCCACGGCTCGCCGTCGGCCAAGCACAACACCGACCCGGACATCCAGGTCCACGCCTACGACGAGCACACGTTCATCCTGAGGCAGAACATGGCGGTCCACTACGAGGCGCCGTTCCTGTTCCTGCTGTGCGGCAACGAACGGGCGGTGCTGATCGACACCGGCGCCACCGAGTCCGCCGAGTTCTTCCCCCTGCGCCAGGTGGTGGACGAGTTCCTCGCGGACTGGCTCGCCCGGCACCCGCGGGACGGCTACCAACTGCTCGTGCTGCACACCCACGGACACGGTGACCACATCGCGGGTGACGGCCAGTTCGCGGGCCGCCCCGACACCACGGTGGTGAGCGCCGACCGCGCCGGCGCCTGGCGGTACTTCGGGTTCGACGCGGACCCGGACGCCGTCGCCGGCGTCGACCTGGGCGGCCGGGTACTGGAGTGCCTCGCCACCCCGGGCCATCACGAGGCGGCCGTCACCTACTACGACCCGGCCACCGGCCTCCTGCTCACGGGCGACAGCGTGTATCCCGGGCGGCTCTACATCGAGGACGTTCCTGCCTTCGCCCGCAGCATCGACCGTCTGATCGAGTTCGCCGACCGCCGGCCGGTCACCCATGTGCTCGGCTGCCACATCGAGATGACCACCGAGCCGGGCGTGGACTACCCGGTCCGCACCACCTACCAGCCCGACGAGCCTCCGCTCCAGCTGACCCCCGCCCACCTCCACCGGATCCGGGACGCGCTCACCCAACTCGGCGACGACCGAACCTGGCGCCCCTACGCCGACTTCGTCCTCTGCCCCCACACCTGAGCCGGGCGCGGCCGACGGCGCCCTCAGGCGGCCGTGGCCCCGTCGCGTGCTCCCGGGTCGCGGTGGATCGGCGTCTTCGTGCCGGTCAGGGGAACGCCCGAGCCGCCCCGCCGGGCCGCGACGATCTCCGCCGCGATCGACAGGGCCGTCTCCTCGGGCGTGCGGGCGCCGAGGTCGAGGCCGATCGGGGAACGCAGCCGGGCCAGCTCCCGCTCGCTCACGCCTTCCTCCCGTAGGCGCCGATCGCGATCCTCGTGCGTGCGGCGCGAGCCCATCGCCCCGATGAACGCCACCGGCATCCCGAGGGCCGCCTTCAGCAGGGGCACGTCGAACTTCGCGTCGTGGGTGAGCACGCACAGGACCGTGCGGGCGTCGGTCGAGGTGCGCCGCAGGTAGCGGTGCGGCCAGTCGACGACGACCTCGTCGGCGTCGGGGAAGCGGGCCCGGGTGGCGAAGACGGGGCGGGCGTCGCAGACGGTCACGTGGTAGCCGAGGAACTTGCCTACCCGCGTCAACGCCGACGCGAAGTCCACCGCACCGAAGACGATCATGCGCGGGGGCGGCACGTTCGACTCGACCAGCAGGGTGAGGCCACCGGGACAGTGCGAGCCGTCCGCCGCGATGCCCACCGTGCCGGTCCGCCCTGCCTCCAGCAGGGCCCGGGCCTCGGCCGCCGCCGTCCGGTTCAGCTGCGGGTGGCCGCCGAGACCGCCCTCGTACGTGCCGTCGGGCCGTACCAGCAGGGCGCGGCCGAGGAGTTCCGCCGGGCCGCGAGCCACCTGGGCATGGGCCGCCGGTTCGCCCCGGACGGCTGCCGACAGGGCCGACGCCAGGACGGTCCGGGCGGGCGTCTGCCCGCCCGCCGGCGTGATCAGCATGTCGATCGTCCCGCCGCAGGTCAGTCCTACGGCGAAGGCGTCCTCGTCGCTGTAGCCGAACCGCTCGGTGACACTCTCGCCGGTCTCGAGCGCCTGCCGGCACAGGTCGTAGACCGCGCCCTCCACGCACCCGCCGGAGACCGAGCCGATGACGGTTCCCTCGCTGTCGACGGCAAGGGCGGCGCCGGGACCGCGCGGCGCGCTGCCGCCCACCGCCAGTACCGTGGCGATGGCGAAGTCCCGGCCCTCCTCGACCCAGCGGAGCAACTCCTCGGCGATGTCAAGCACTTGGCGTCCCCGCCACGATGACGCGGTCCGGCCGGATGGGCAGGCTGCGGTGGCGTACGCCGGTCGCGTGCCAGACCGCGTTGGCGATGGCGGCCGCCGCGCCCACGATGCCGATCTCGCCGATGCCCTTGATCCCGACCGGGTCCTTCGGGTCCGGGTCGTCGATCCAGTCGGCCTCGATGTGCGGTACGTCGGCGTGCGTGGCCACGTGGTAGCCGGCGAGGTCGGCGCCGACATGGCCGCCCGAGGCGCGGTCCCGGACCGCCTCCTCGTGCAGGGCCATGGAGATGCCCCAGATCATGCCGCCCCTGAACTGGCCGAGCGCGGTGAGCGGGTTGACGATCCGGCCCGCCGCGAAGATGCCGAGCATGCGCCGCACGCGCACCTCGCCGGTGGTGACGTCCACGGCCACCTCGGCGAACTGCGCCCCGAAGGAGTGGCGTTCGGCGGGGGCGAGGGCGCCGATGGCCGCGGTGGTGTCCGACCGTACCGTGATTCCCTCCGGCGGGATGTCGGTGCCCAGGGCCAGCCTGTCGCGCAGTTCGTCGGCTGCGGCCGTGACCGCCCAGGCCCACGAGCGGGTGCCCATGGAGCCTCCTGCGATCATCGCCGGTCCGAAGTCGCTGTCGCCGATGCGGACGTGGACGCGCTCCGTCGGCACGCGCAGCGCGTCCGCGGCGATCAGGGTGAGTGCGGTACGGGCCCCGGTGCCGATGTCGGCCGCGGAGATACGGACGGTGAAGGTGCCGTCCGGGTGAGCGGTCGCGGTCGCCGTGGACGGCATGGCGCCCGCGCCGAAGGAGGCTGCCGCGGTGCCGGTGCCGAGCAGCCAGCGTCCGTCCCGGCGCAGGCCGGGGCGTGGTTCCCGGTCGGCCCAGCCGAACCTGCGCGCACCCTCGGCGAAGCAGGCGGGCAGGTTGCGGCCGGCGAACGGCAGGCCGGAGACCGGCCCCCTGTCGGGTTCGTTGCGCAGGCGCAGCTCGATCGGGTCGATCCCGCACTTCTCGGCGAGTTCGTCGAGCGCCGCCTCCAGCGCGAACGACCCCGGTGCCTCTCCCGGGGCGCGCATCCACGTCGGGGTCGGTACGTCGAGCCGTACGACGCGGTTGGCGGTGTGGTGGGCTTCGGCGTCGTACATCACCCGGGCGACCGCGGCGCTCGGTTCGACGAACTCGTGCACGGTGGAGGTGAGGCTGACCGAGCGGTGCTCCAGCGCGCGCAGCCGTCCGTCGGCGTCGGCGCCGAGCCGGACCCGCTGGGTGGTGGGGCTGCGGTAGCCGGCCAGCGAGAACATCTGACGGCGGGTCAGGATGACGCGTACGGGGCGTTGCAGGACGGTCGCGGCCATCACGGCGGCCACCTGGTGGGCGCGGACGCCCTTGCTGCCGAAGCCGCCGCCGACGTGTTCGGAGCGTACGCGCACGGAGGCCGGGTCGAGCGAGAAGAGGTTCGCGAGTTCGCCGACGACCCAGGTCGCGCCCTGGTTGGAGTCGATCACCTCGAGCCGGCCGCCGTCCCAGCGGGCGGTCGCAGCGTGCGGTTCCATCGGGTTGTGGTGCTCTTCGGGGGTGGTGTACTCGGCGTCCAGGACGACGGCCGACGCGGCCAGTTCGGCGTCGAGGTCGCCCTTCTCCGTCACCGCCGGCATGTGGCCGTCGAGCGTGTAGGCGTCCGGGTGCTCGCCCGTGAACTCGATGTCGTGGGGCTCCTGTTCGTAGTGCACCACGAGCGCCTCGGCGGCTTCCCTGGCCTGCTCGGACGTCTCGGCGACGACCAGGGCCACCGGCCAGCCCAGGTGCGGCACCCGGTCGTGCTGGAAGACGGCGCAGGTAGGGTCGGGCTTCGATCCGAGCAAGCCGGCGTAATCGGTCACGACGCGCGGTGCGTTGCGGTGGTCCAGGACGGCCAGGACGCCCGGGAGTTCGAGGACGGGAGCGGTGTCGATGGCGCTGACGCGGCCGCGGGCGACCGTGGACAGCACCAGCCAGCCGTGCGCGAGGTCCGCGAAGGGGACCTCTCCCGCGTAGCGGGCCGCTCCGGTGACCTTGTCCCTGCCCTCCACGCGGGTGTGCGCGGTGCCGACGGAGGACGTCGGCGTGGGTGTCCCGGTGGTGACGGTGGTCATCGGGCGGCCCCCTCGGCGAGTTCGGTCAGCACGGCCACCACGAGGTTGTGCATCAAGGTCACCTTGTATCCGTTGTGCGGCAGCGGCCGCGCCGCCGCCAGCTCGGCGGCCGCCGCGGCGGCGAAGGTCTCGGCGTCGGCCGGCGCCCCGGTCAGCACACGTTCGGCCGCGACGGCCCGCCACGGCCGGGAGGCGACCGCGCCCAGGGCCAGGCGGACGTCCCGGACGACGCCGTCACGGACGTCGAGCGCGGCGGCGACCGAGCCGATGGCGAACGCGTACGAGGCGCGCTCGCGCACCTTGCGGTAACGGGAGTTGGCGGCCGTGGGCGTGGGCGGCAGGGTGACGCCGGTGATCAGCGCGCCCGGCGGGAGGGCGGTCTCGCGGTGCGGGGTGTCGCCGACAGGCAGGTAGAACTCGCCAAGCGGCAACTCGCCCGGCCCGTGCGCGGTTTCGAAGTGGACGACGGCGTCGAAGGCGGTGAGGGCGACGGCCATGTCCGAAGGGTGTACGGCCACGCAGTGGTCGGACGCGCCCAGGATCGCGTGGTTGTGGTGTTCGCCCTCGATGGCGGGGCAACCGCTGCCGGGGACACGCTTGTTGCAGGGCTTGGTGACGTCGGTGAAGTAGCCGCAGCGGGTGCGCTGCAGCAGGTTCCCGCCGACCGTGGCCATGTTGCGCAGCTGCCCGGACGCGCCGGCCAGCACCGCCTGGGCCAGCGCCGGGTAGCGGCGGCGGACCTCGGGGTCGGCCGCCAGCTCGCCGTTGGTGACGGTGGCGCCGATGCGCAGGCCGCCCTCCGGCGTCGACTCGATCTCGTCGAGCGGGAGTTCGCGGATGTCGATGAGCCGGGCGGGTCGTTCGACGCCGGTCTTCATGAGGTCGACGAGGTTGGTGCCGCCGCCGAGGTAACGCGTGTCCGGATCGGCACCGAGCAGCGCTACGGCGCCGGCGACGTCGGACGCCCGCTGATAACCGAACTCCCTCATGCCACGGCCTCCTTGGACCCTGCATCGGTGTCGGCGCCGATGCCCGCGGCCGCAGCTGTGCTCGCGTCCGTCCCGGCCTCGGCCGCCCGGGCCACCGCCTCGACGATCGAGACGTACGCGCCGCAACGGCACAGGTTGCCGCTCATCCGCTCGCGGATCTCGTCGGGAGTCAGGGGTGGTGGTCCCGCCTCGGGACGTATGTCGCCGGTGACGGCGCTCGGCCAGCCCGCCGCGTGCTCCTGGATCACCCCGATGGCAGAACAGATCTGCCCCGGGGTGCAGTAGCCGCACTGGTAGCCGTCCAGGTCGAGGAAGGCCTGCTGCACCGGGTGCAACCGATCGCCGTCGGCGACGCCTTCGATGGTGGTGATCTCACGCCCCTCGGCCGCCACCGCCAGTTGCAGGCAGGCGACGCTCCGGCGGCCGTCCAGCAGGACGGTGCAGGCACCGCATTGACCCTGGTCACAGCCCTTCTTGGTGCCGGTCAGATCGAGGCGCTCGCGCAGTGCGTCGAGCAGGGTGGTGCGGTGGTCGACGGGCAGTGTGTACTTCTCGCCGTTGATCTTCAAGGTGATGACACTGGACGTCGATGAGGCCATGAGCAGCTTCTTTCGCTTTCCAGGACGGTTGCGCGTTGCCGGGACAGACGGTAGGTGGTACGGCAGCCGGGGCATCGGACGCCGTGGAGAGTGCGTCTAGCGCGACGCTGCCGCGGGAGAGAGCCAAGTGCGGAGTGCTGGGGCTGAAGGTCGCAGCTGCTGACTGCCGTAGGGCCGCGTCCACGGCTATCGTGGACGTGACCGGACAGCTGTCCGCTACCTGAGAACGTAACGGACAGCTGTCCGGTTAGCAAGGGCGGGGTTCGGCCAGAACCCTTGAGGAGGACGAGTGCCACAGAAGAAGGACGCACCCCTGCGCTCGGACGCGCAGCGCAACCGTGAGCGCATCCTGGACGTGGCCCTCGTCGAGCTGACCCGGTGCGCAGACGCCCCGCTGAGCGCGATCGCCAAGAAGGCCGGCGTCGGGCAGGGCACGTTCTACCGCAACTTCCCCAACCGCGAGGCACTCGTCCTGGAGATCTACCGCCACGAGATGCGGCAGGTCGCCGACAGTGCGGACCAGCTGCTCGAGACCCGTGCGCCCGAACAGGCTCTGCGTGCCTGGATGGACCGTCTCGCCGAGTTCGCCATGACCAAGGCCGGCCTGGCCGACGCGATACGCCAGGCCACCGGTGCACCGGGAAGCCCGGCCAAGCCGGCCCACACGCCGGTGACCTCCGCGGCGGAACTCCTGCTCCGCGCCAACGAGGAGGCCGGCACCATCCGCCCCGGAGTCACCGCGGACGACTTCTTCCTCGCCATCGCCGGCCTCTGGCAGCTCGACCCGCACGCCGACTGGCAGCCGCGCGCTACCCGGCTCCTCGACCTCGTCATGGACGGGCTGCGGACGGGGGCGCCCGGCCGCTGAGCGGGGCGCGGCCGGGGGCGGGGACGCCGTTGCTGCCCGCCGCCTCGTGCGCGCATCCGAATACGGCTTCTGCGCGGAGCCGGCGGGCGGACTTCGGCCGCGTTCTTGCGGGCGTGGGACTGCGGGGACGTGGTCATTCCGCCCGCAGGGCCATCATGGGTGAGACCGCTGCCGAACGCAGGACCGGGATCACGGAGGCACCCAGCACGAGGCCCAGGGCGCCCACCAACGTCAGGGCCAACTGCCCGTACGGGATCGTGAGGCTGCTGAGACCGGGCAGTGCGCCGAGCATCATCGCGCCGTAGAGCGGGCCCAGCGTGACGCCGGGGACGGCTGCGTACAAGCCGAGCAGTCCGGCTTCCCAGGCCAGCACGGAGCGCAGACGTGAGCCGCGCATGCCCACCGCTCGCAGGACACCGTTTTCTCTCTCGCGTTCTGCCGAGGACAGGGTCAGGGTGATCGCCACCCCTACGAGCGACACCAGCATGGTGATGCCGACCAGCCCCAGTGCCATGATCCGCAGCTGGTCGATGGTCTGCCGCAGGGCGGCCCGTTCTTCGCCCTGGTAGGTGATGTGGAGCGAGGCGTGCAGCGGCAGCGCCTTGTCCAGCGGGGCGCGCAGGGACGACGGGATGTCCGGGTGGACGGCGCTGATGTACAAGGACCGTACCGGGGTGTGAGGCGCCAGTTCGGCGAAGTCCCCTGGCAGGACGGCGACATCGCCCAACATGGGGGAGGTGTCGTCCGGGTGGATCAGGCCCACTTCGGCGCTGGACTTCCGGTCGCCGGACACCTGCAGCGAGATCCGGTCGCCGGGACGGACCCCGAGTGCCTCCGCCAGGGAAGTGGAGACGGCTGCTTGGCCGTGCCGTAGACCTCCGCCGTGGGAGTCCGGTCGGCTGTCGGCGAGCAGTGCCGGGATCGCGCCAGGGTCGAGGCCACGGACATCGATGTCCTGGTGGCGGCCGTTGCCGCCGAGGGCAACGCCGTCCGCTCGGGTGACGGGCACTGCCGCGCGGGTCTCGGGCAGTGCCGCCACGGCGTCCACCACAGCCGGGGTCAGGGCCGACGAGCCGGTGGGCGACGCGTCGAGCACGACGTCGAGCGGGTCGCGCTCCCGCAGCCGCTGGTCCGTTCCCCTCTCCACGGAAGCCAGTGCCACAAGTACTGCGGCGACCATGGTGATGCCCAGGGTGAGGACCGTCGCGCAGGCCGCGGTCCGGCGCGCGGCACGGCTCAGGTTGCGCAACGCCAGAACACCGTCCAGCCCGGCCGCCGCCCGCACGGGCCGGTGGAGGGCGCGTGTCGCGCGGCGGAGCAGTGTTGGGCCGAGCGCGAGGAGACAGCCGAACAGAGCGATCGCGGAGGCGAGTGAGCCGAGCGCCGACGCGGCACCGTCCGCGCCGCCGAGACCGGCGAGGCCGATGAGGAGGAGCGCCAAGCCCAGGCAGAGCGCTCCGATCAGCGCGCGCGTCCGGCCGGTACGGTCCGCTACGTGGCGGGTGCTCGCCACGGACAGGGCGGCGACCGGTGCGACGCGTGCCGCGGCTCTCGCTGCCGGCATGGCGGCGGCGAGGGCGGCGAGTACGGAGACGAGCACACATCCGGACAGGGCCGGCGGCGAGATCTCGGGGCCGGGCAGGCCTCCGATTCCGGTGATCGCGAAGGAGCAGCAGATCGCCGTGGCCGTCCCGACCGCACCGGCGATCAGGCCGGAACCCGCGGCCTGCAGCAGCATGGACCGCGCCACCTGCCCTGGCCTGGCGCCCACGCAGCGCAGCAGGGCCACCCGTGTCTGGTCCCGGACGAGCAGCACCCGGTACGTCGTGGAGACGATGAAGGTTCCGGCGAGCAGGGCCACCAAGACGAAGATCGTGAGCAGGGTGGACACGGTGGCGACCCGCTTGGATCCGCTCCCCTCCGCTCGCAGTTCGGAGGCGGTACTTACGGAGAAGTCCGTGCCCAGCTCACCGTGTACCGCAGCCGCCACCTCGGCGGCGGGGCGGTCCGTGACGCGGAGCAGCGCCTGTTGCCAGCCGTTGGTGCCCAGCCATGCACGGGCGTTGGCGGGCGTGGTGAGCACGGCGGCTCCCATGGCCGAAGGGGCCTGGACGACACCCGAGACCGTCACGGTCACCGCGCGGGCGGGAGCGCTCCGGGAGGTAGCCGGGCCGTCCCCGGCCCGGGCGACGAGTGTGATCCGGCTGCCGACTCCCATCCCCGGGAGGCCGGCCAGCGCCCGCGTGAGCACGACTTCGCCCGGCCCGTCAGGGAGGGTGCCCCGCAACGGGCGGACGGTGGACTGCGGACCTGTGAGTGCCGTGCCGACCAACAGGTAGGGGTCACGGCCCGCGCCCTGCACAAGCACGCTGCCCGTGGCCACGGGTTGGACCCCGGCTACCCCCGGTGCCTTCCCGAGTTCCTCGACCTGCTTGTCGTCGAGCGGCCGGTCGCCGTCCGCGCTGACCACCACGGCCGTCCCCGCGGCGACCGTCGAGAGGTCATCGACCAACTGCCGCTTCATGGTGTCGGTCAAGATGATCGAACCGGCCAGGAAGAACGCGGTGACCATCAGTGTGCAGCCGGTGAGCAGCAGCCGTGACGGCCTGGCCGCGATCTGCCGTACAGCCGTCTTGGTCAGCCCCGATGCCATCAACGCCCTCACCGCTTGACCGGTTTCTGGAGCGCGTCGAGCACGGACTCGGGAGTGGGGTCGTCGACCCTGCCGCTGACGCGGCCGTCCAGCAGCAGCACGACGCGGTCGGAATACGAGGCCGCCACCGGGTCGTGCGTGACCATCACCACCGTCTGACCGAACTCGCGGGTGGAGTACCGCAGGAACTCCAGTACATCCCGGCCGGACCTGGCGTCCAGGTTCCCGGTGGGCTCGTCCGCGAAAACGACTGCGGGACGGGCCGCCAGCGCCCGAGCGATGCCGATGCGCTGCTGTTGCCCACCGGACAACTGTGAGGGCCGACGAGAGAGTTGGTCACCGATCTGCAGGGCGCTCACGAGCGTGTCCAGCCAGCCCTGGTCGGGGCGGCGGCCTGCTATCTCCAGCGGCAGCAGGATGTTCTCGGAGCCGTTCAACTCCGGTAGCAGGTGATACTGCTGGAAGACGAATCCGATCCGATCGCGACGCAGGTCCGTGCGCTGCCGCTCGGACAGCGCAGTGATCTCGGTGTCTTCCAGGGTGATCGTGCCGGAGGACGGACGGTCCAGGCCGGCGAGGCAGTGCATCATGGTGGACTTCCCGGATCCGGAAGGTCCCATGACAGCCAGGAAGCTTCCCTTGTCGATCTCCAGGTCGACTCCGCGCAGCGCCTGGACGCCTACCGCCGCCGTGGTGCCGGGCTTGTCCGGACCGTACACCTTGGTGACCGCCCTCGCGCGGACCGCCGTACGCGCGGACACGCTCGTCAAGGCCATCGGATCAGCCCTTCAGGGAGACGGAGCACGACAGGTATCCCTTGGCGTCGGGCTTCTTCTCCTCGTCCTTGAGCTTGTCGTCGACGTAGATGCGGCAGGAGGTGCCGGGTTCCGGGTCGCTGACGCTCACTCGGTTGAAGCCGAACCCGACGTTCTGGGCCCTGGTCCAGGGCAGCTTCTGAACGGACGCGGTCTTCCCGTTGTTGTCGCCGGAGAAGCTGTAGACGACGTTGGCACCGCCGGGGCCTGCCACCTCCATCTTCACGTCATAGCTGGGGCCCAACGCGCCGCAGCCGGTGAGTGACACGGCTGCCGCGGCCAGGGAACCGGCCGTCAGCAGGGATGTGACATGAGTACGGAACGCGGGGAACGTCACGGCAGCTCCTGGTGAGGGGAGGGAAGTGCGCCTCGGACACGCATCATTCTGCGGAGCGGCCGACGGGTCGCGATGCCGTCGAAAGACCGTATTCGCTCCAGCGGCATCGGCCGAAAGTACGTACCGCTCCTCGCCCTCCAAGGGTCGGTCAGCGGCCGTCTAGACTCCTCGCCATGCCCCGCTCTCTCCGGCTGACCCGCCCTGCGACGGTAGCCGCGCTGGGTCTGTGTGCGCTGCTTGTGCTGCTCGACACGGCTGTGGTGAGCGTCAGCTACGTCGGTCTGGCGGTCGTCGCGAGCGGGGTCACGGCTCTGGCCGCCGCCGCTGCGCAGGTGCGGCTGTACCGGTTCGGCCGGCAGTGGACGGCCTGCGCGCTGTCCGTCGTCGTGGCGACCCTCTCGCTGCTGACCACGTCCCTGGTGGAGGGCACCGTGCTGCAGCGCACCCCAGGGTGGGCGGAACTCGTCGGGTTGCTGGTGCTGCTGTGTCTTTCCTGCCGGTACGGGCGGCCTGTGCCGCTCGTGTTGTCGGCGGTCCCGCTCTTCGTGGCGGTGGTACGGATCGAGGGCCGCGCGCCAGCGCTGTCGGATCTACCGCTGCTCAAGGACATCGACGGCCTGTTCACCCTGCTTCCGGTGGCTTTCGCACTGCTGGGCGGTTACCTGCGAACCGAGGACGGCCGACGCCAGACCGCGGCGCAGAACGTACGCCAGGCAGAACGCCTCGACCTCGCCCGCGACTTGCACGATCACGTGGCCCACTACGTCACAGCGGTCGTCGTCCAGGCTCAGGCCGGCGAACAGACCGCGGAACGTGACCCGGTCACGGCACGCAAGCTGTTCGCCAACATCGAGCAGACCGGTCAGGAAGGGCTGGTGGCGATGAGCCGCATGGTCCGACTTCTGCGTGAAGCGGACGGAGCCATGACGGAGGCACCCGTCACCCCCGTCATGACGAGGATCGAGGCGCTCGTCCGCCAGTTCAGCGGCACCGGACAACACGCCTGGCTGGACGTGGCCGACGACGTGGACGGTGCCGTCTGGTCGACGCAACTCGCCAAGACAGTGGAACGACTGGTCCAGGAGGGCCTGACCAACGTCCGCAAGCACGCCCGCACAGCGACCACCGTGCATGTCAAGCTGGAGACCGACGGAGACCGACTCGTCGTCCGCGTACGTGACAACGCGGTCGGTCAGCAACGCGGGCGGGTGTGGTTCCGCCCCAGCGGCTTCGGCATGGTCGGCCTGTCGGAGCGGGTGGCCGAACTGGGTGGTGAGCTCAGCAGCGGACGCATGCCCGAGGGCGGCTGGGAGCTGGCTGCGTCCATGCCTGTGAAGTGAGGGAGTGGGAAGCCGTAGTGAGTGTCTCTGTGGTGATCGCCGACGATCAGGAGATGGTGCGGATGGGCTTCCGCCTCATCCTGGAGGGGCAGGACGACATCTCCGTGGTCGGGGAGGCAGGCGATGGTGTCGAGGCGGTCGAGGCAGTTCACCGACTGCGACCGGACGTCTGCCTGATGGACATCCGCATGCCGAGGCTGGACGGTCTGGAGGCGACCAGGCGACTGCGCCAGGCACAGAGAGCCGCGACGGACGGCACAAAGATCGTCATCCTGACGACGTTCGACATGGACGAGTACGTCTACGGAGCGATCCGCGCCGGCGCCAGCGGCTTCGTGGTCAAGAACTCCGGCCCACGACTGCTGGTCGAAGCGGTGCA
Source organism: Streptomyces sp. NPDC001393 (assembly GCF_053597455.1). Taxonomy (NCBI): domain Bacteria; kingdom Bacillati; phylum Actinomycetota; class Actinomycetes; order Kitasatosporales; family Streptomycetaceae; genus Streptomyces; species Streptomyces sp. NPDC001393. The sequence goes on along the minus strand of NZ_JBSFIH010000056.1, from coordinate 25,435 downwards.
TGCCGCTGTCAGCGGTGACGCTCTCATCTCGCCGTCCGTCACCGTCCGGCTCCTGGAACACCTGAGCAGACCGCCGCGCGCCGAGACCGGAGCCGCCGCCGCACGACGGCTCACCCCTCAGGAACTCAAGGTCGTGAGCCTGGTCGCCCGCGGACACACGAACAGCGAGATTGCCGAACGGCTGACTCTCTCGCTCAGCACCATCAAAAGTCACCTCAGCCGGGTCCAGGACAAACTACCGGCCCGCAACCGTGTGGAGATCGCAGCCTGGGCCTGGGAACACGGCATCGTCGGCTGAAGCCGCCGCGGCCGTGAGCCGTAGTCGTTGCCGGAAAGTGCACCCGTGCCGGTCAGGCAGGCATGCCGGTCGGAGGTAGCGAGGCAGGGCCGGCGAGGAAAAATGCGGTCCTCGGGCGCGAAGCGGGGGAGGCGGCCTCCGCAGAGCCGACGGGGCACCCCGCTCGACCTGCCGCGATTCATCGAGTGCGGTGGCAGTACTAGGCCAGGATGCCGAGCATCACTTTGGCGAGAATACGCGTGTCCTTCGGGCCGTTCAGGATGGGCGCAGGAAACAGGCCCTGCGGGTCGATGCTGCTCAAATCGGTCTGGTGGCGTTAGCCGCCCTGCCGGATGGAGCTGGCATGCAGATTTCCGCGCACGGCCATGTCGACGGCCCACTCGACCTGGTTGGGAGTGGGCTGCAACGCCTGCGCCTTGCCGTCGTTGCGGGAGACGGAGGACCAGCGGTCGGGGTGGGTGGGGTCGTGCGACACGGCGGCGCCCGCGGTCCGCGTCAGTTGCGTGTGCTTGCCGGTGGCCGAGCTGACGTAGTGCTGGCGATCAGCGCAGGCGACAGGCTGCCCCCTCCGGCCGACTTCGTTACACCGGCGACGTGGTGGCTGATCTTGACGCCTGTGCTGGTGACCGGGGATGCCACCGTCACCGGCGTATCCGCTGCCACCATGGCGGGTGCCTGCGCCGGAGTGTCCTGAGCGGTGGATTCGGTCCTGGTGGAACCCATGCCCGCGTTCCCGAGCCGCTCAAGCCCTGCCCGGATGCCAGGAGGCACTTGGCCGGTGACCGCCCCGTCCGGTCACCCCGCGGCGGCTGGGGTCGGAGTGCCGGGTTCGGGCAGCAGGCGGTAGCGGCCCTCGTCGCGGCGCACCAGGCCGGCGGTCGGGCGGGGGAAGTGGGTGCCGAGTAGCAGGTCGTCGGTGTCGGCCAGGTTGTCGAGGAGACGGCGGCGACTGCTCACGGCCTGCTCAGGGTCGATGTCGACGCAGCTGGTCAGGTGGGGGTGGGACAGCTGCACGGGGTGGTGGATGCTGTCGCCTGTGATCAGGGCCGAGCGGTCGGCACCGTGCAGTTCCACGGCGATCTGGCCCGGGGTGTGCCCGGCGGCGGGGACCAGGCGGATGCCTGCCGCCACCCAGTGTCCCTTGGCGGGGACGTCGGCGAGGTCGAACTGCCCGTTGTCGTGGACGGGCAGGACCGAATCGCGAAACATCTGCCTGCGGTTGGCGTCCAGGTCGGCGGCCGCCCAGTAGTCCCACTTTGTACGGCTGGTGAGGTAGCGGGCGTTGGGGAAGCTCGGCACCCAACGGTCGCCGTCCAGGCGGGTGTTCCAGCCGACGTGATCGGTGTGCAGATGCGTGATGATCACCAAGTCCACCGATTCGGGCGCGAATCCCGCAGCCGCGAGGCGCCGCAGGTAGTCGGTGTCGAGGCCGTTCCAGGCGGGGTTGGCACGCTCCTTGCCGTTGCCGATGCCGGTGTCCACGAGGATACGCAGGCCCCCGGCCTCGACGGCGAAGGTGTGGCTGGCGAGGTAGGGCACCTCGGCGTCGGCGAAGTCGGGGCGCAGCCACGACGCTTCGTCGATGACGTCCTTGGTGGCCGCGGGGAGAAGCCAAGGGCCGGTCTGTGGGGGCAGCGCGATCTCGTCGATCCGGCGGACGGTGATCTCGCCGAGGTCCCAGGAGACGTGAGTGTCGGCGGGGCTGGGCTGGTTGTGGGTCATCGGTCTGCCTTTCGGTGTGCTGTCCGGCCGATGGGGCGTACGGGGTTTGTGCGAGGGGTCAGTTGGCGAGGTTTGTGCGAGGGGTCAGTTGGTGGCGGGCTGGCGCCGGGGCAGGGGTGGTACGGCGAGGGCGGTCAGGGCCAGGAGGACGACGGTGGCGCCGTAGAGGGACACGGCGGTGGTGAGGCCGTAGCGGTTCGTCAGGACTCCGGCGAGGATCGCCGGGATGCTCATGGCGAGGTAGCTCAGCATGTAGTAGGCGGCGAGCGTTCCGGCGCTCTCGTCGGCTGTCGCCCTGGACAGCAGCTGGCGCAGCGTGCCCGTAGTCACCGCCCCGAAGCCCACCCCGGAGAGCACCGTGCCGGCGAACAGCGCGACCAGGCTGTGCTGGTAGGGGCTGCTGAGGGTCAGCAGGGCGCCGGGGATGAGCATCGCCGCACCGCCGGTGTTCGCCGTGCTCGCGGGCAGCGTCCTGGCGGCGACCACCGCCAGGGCAGCGGCGGAGCTCAGGGCGAAGAAGACCAGGCCGCCGACGGCCCGGGGCGCGAGGGGGTCGATCGTGCGGGCCAGGCCGGGGCCGAGTGAGGAGTAGAAGCCGCCGAGGGCCCAGGCGGCGATCACACCGGGGGCGGTGAGCAGCATCGTCCGGCGGGCGGAGGGAGCGATGGCGATGCGGGGGCGCAGGGAGCGCCACGCCCCCGGGTGCGGGTGCGCCGTCTCCGGGGTGAGGGCGAGGGCGGCGGCCTGGGCGGTGAACAGTGCGAGCAGCACGAGGTAGACGGTGTGCGTCGGTGCGGGGGCGTACTGGACGAGAGCGGTGGAGGCCAGCACGCCGGCCGCCATGCCGCTCACCGGGGTGACGCTGTTGGCCAGCGCGGCCCGGCCCGGGCGGCCGGGGTACTCGAAGTCGAGCAGCGCGGCCCCGGCTGCTCCGGACGCCGCGCCGGTGGCCAGGCCCTGGACGATCCGGGCGGCGATGAGCTCGGCCACTCCGTGCGCGGTGGCGAAGACCGCCATGGCGGCGGCCTCGGCGAGCAGTGCCCCGGCTAGCACCGGGCGGCGGCCCAGGTAGTCGGAGAGGGTGCCGACGGCGAGCAGTGTCACGAGCAGGGCGAGCGCGTAGGCGCTGAACACGACCGTGACCGTGAGGGCCGAGAAGTGCCACTCGGCCTGATAGAGGGCGTAGAGCGGCGTCGGCGCGCTGGAGGCGGCCAGCAGACCGACCAGGATGGAGGCTTGGAGGGCGAAGGACCCCTGGCGGCGCCGCAGTGTGCGGGGGCAGGACTGGGTGGCTGTGAGGACGGGCACGGAACGTCTCCGAAGGAGCTTAAAGCAACGTCTTTGCGATAAGGAGTCTAGCCGTCACGCAGCCACTAACGCAACGGATTCGCTTTTATGGGTGAACGTCGGCGGCGGGCGCGGCCGGGGCAGCCGCCGTCGGTGAACGTCGTCGGCGTGTCGCGGCCGGCGTCGCGTCGGCAGGACGGACGGCCGCGCGTCCGGACGCTCAGGACGGTTCGAGCGCTGCCGCCACCAGGCGGTGGACGTACTCCACCGACAGGCCGTCGGGGCGGAAGAGGATGCGATACATCACCGGCGCCACCACTCGGTCCAGCAGTCTCTCTACGTCCGGCACCGCCTCGCCGCGCCCGGCCGCGCGCACCCCGATGGCCTTCAACTGCTCGACCGCGTAGTCGGAGCAGCGGACGGCACCGCCGTCCGCCGGGTCGCCGGCCAGCGCGTCGTGGATGTAAAGCACACCCACCGGCGAGGACATCTCCTCCAGGAACTGCTCCGCCCATGCCTGAAGGTCCGCCCGAAGACTGCCGTGGTCGGCTGGGGGTGCCTCCGGGCGCAGCCGCTGCACCGCCACATCGGACAGCAGCGCCTGCAGATCGCCCCAGCGCCGGTAGACCGTCGAGGGAGTGACTCCTGCGCGGGCGGCGATCAGGGGCACGGTCAGCCCGGCCCGGCCGACCTCGGCCTCCAGTTCCCGCACGGCCTGGTGCACAGACTGCTGGACGCGCGCGCTGCGGCCGCCGGGGCGTACTGCGTTTCGGATAGCCATGGCACCCACTCTAACGCGAATGGTTTGCGTCAAGCATGGCCGAGTCCTACTCTTCATGGGCGCCTGGACCGAGGGCGCGCCGCGTGGCTCTGCTGGGCGAACAGCCAGATCGCCCCGGCCATCCTGTCGTGCGGTGAGTGCACGGGATCAGGAGGATCTCGCCATGGGTGTGGCATTGACCCCGGAAAAGTGTGAGTGATTGAGGACTCACATGAGCAGGGGGCGAACCCGTCAGCTGTCCACCGCCGAGGAGCGCCGCGAGACGGTGCTCCGGACCGCCATCGGCGCCTTCGCCGCCCGGGGCTACTGGGGCACCACCACGACCGAGGTGGCCAGGGCGGCCGGCATCTCCCAGGCGTACGTCTACCGGCTCTTCCCCAGCAAGGAGTCGCTGTTCGCGGCCGTGGTCGAGCACTGCTTCGTCCAGGTGCGAGCCAGTCTGGAGAGCGCTGCTGCCGAGGCCACGGGCAGCTCGCCCGAGGTGGTGCTGAAGGCCATGGGTGACGCGTACGCCCAACTGATCAGCGACAACGACCTGATGCTGATCCAGTTGCACGCCCAGGCCGCAGCCGTCTCCGAGCCTGCCGTGCGCGAGGTGGTCCGCCGGGGCTACGCGCGGCTCGTGGAGTACGTGCGAGGCGCCTGCGGCGGCAGTGAGGGCCAGATCCAGCAATTCTTCGCCGCCGGCATGCTGTGCCACCTGATCGTGTCGATGGGCGCGGACGAAGCGGACGGGCCCTGGATGCGGACGCTGTCGGCGGGCATCACGCACGAGTGAGCAGGGTCTCGGCGAGGTACCTGCCCCGCCAAGCGAGTGGTCGACACTCACCTTCCCCCCTCATGATTGAGTGGTTAACCACTGATGGAAACGAATGTTGAAGCTTCGCGGGATGACGAGAGTCCGGGGCCGCGGCACCGGCCGGGGGCAGGCGGCCGAGCGGCGGGCCTGCTGGGCCGGCGCGCGCTCCCGCTGACCGCCCTCCCGCCCGCGATCCTCACCCAGCGCCCCGGCCGTCGGCGCGGCACCACGGAGGTCGGCAGGCCCTCGCGCGCCGGTCAGCGGCGGCATCCACAGCTCCTGGATCGCGGACAGCGATCCCCCGGCTGAACCCGCCCCTCGCTGTTCCGCCCCTGTCTGTTGCTGCTACCGCCCCCTTCGGGAGATCCTCAGCCATGCCCATGGTCAACTCCGGCTTCAGCATCCTGTCCGAGGACTTCGCCTCCGCCCCCTACCCCCACTTCGCGTGGCTGAGGGACCAGACACCGGTGCACTACGAGCCGGCGATCGACGCTTACTTCCTCTCCCGCTACCAGGACGTGAAGCGGGTCCTGACCGACGATCAGAAGTTCACCACCCAAACGCTTCAGGTACGTGCCGAGCCAGTGATGCGTGGTCGGGTCCTCGCCCAGATGACCGGCGCCGAGCACACCGCCAAGCGGAAGATCGTCGTGCGCGCGTTCACCGGGCAGGCCCTCCAAGACCAGATACGCGCCATCCACGCCAACGCCGCCGAGCTCATCGCACCCCTTCTTCCCCGGGGACGGCTAGACCTCGTCAACGACTTCGGCAAACCCCTGGCCGTCCGCGTGACGCTCGACGTCCTCGGCCTGGACAAGAAGGACTGGCAGCAGGTCGCCGCCTGGCACAGCGGGGTCGCCGAGTTCATCACCAGCATCGCCCTCACCCCCGAACGCCGGCGGCACTGTATGGACTGCGCCGAGCAACTCGAGGCCTACCTCGTTCCCGTCATACAAGAGCGCCGCCGTCACCCCGGCGAGGACCTGATATCGAGGCTGTGCACCGCCGAGTTCGATGGCATCGCCATGTGCGACCGCGAGGTCACCGCACTGATCATCAACGTCCTGGCCGCCGCCACCGAGCCCGCCGACAAGACCCTCGCCCTCCTCTTCAAGCACCTCATCGACCACCCCGAGCAGCTGGCCCAGGTCCGCCAGGATCCGACCCTGCTGCCCGCCGCGATCGCCGAGACCCTGCGCTACACCCCGCCCGTCCAGCTCGTCCCCCGCCGGGCGGAGCGGGACGCCGTGTTCGCCGGCAGCACCGTCCCGGCAGGTGCCACCGTCTTCTGCATGATCGGTGCAGCCAACCGCGACCCCGACGCCTTCACCAGCCCGGACACCTTCGACATCCACCGCCCGGACCTGGGCACCGCCCGCTCCTTCACCGCCGCCGCCCAACACCTGGCCTTCGGCACCGGACTCCACCAGTGCGTCGGCGCAGCCTTCGCCCGCGCCGAGATCGAGAGCGTCGCCGCGATGCTCCGCTCCCTGCTCGACCAGGTCCGCTACACGCCCGGCTTCGGCTACCGGGAGACCGGCCTGTACACCCGCGGCCCCGCCTCCCTCTGCGTGGAATTCACCCCCGCCCGAAGGACGCCCGAACTTCACTGACCTCCGGCGGGGCGGGCGGCACCTTTCCCGTCCGCAGCAGCCCCACCGGTCGGCGCCGCCATCCTCTTCAGGAGAAAACAGCGATGACACCGACGGACATCACCCGCGCCATCACAGACCTGCTCTTCAAACCGGCCCTCGACCTCGACGAAGCCCTCGACCGGCACTTCACCCCCGACTATCGCCAGCGCACGGATGGCGTGTGGAGTGACCGGACCTCCTTCGCACAGCACATGACACGTCTCCGCTCCCTGGTCCGCAGCGGACACATAGAGGTCCACGACGAACTCCTCGACGGGCTGCGCTACGCCGACCGCCACACCGTCACCGTGACTCAGCACAACGGCCGCACCTCCCGCACCGAGGTCTACCTCTTCGCTCGGTTCGCGCCCGACGGTCGCTTCCAGCGCGTCGAAGAGACCACCCTCCTGGTCACCGGCCATCCCGACGACGGGAACCTGGGTCTCGTGAAGTGACACGGACGGGACCTTCGGCACGTGCTGCCTTCTGGAGGTCCTCATGGGGGCCGTGCGAACCTCGAGAGGCTGAAAGCCGTCTATCTGAACGAGTGCGTGGCGTAGTCCCGGTCAGTTGCAGCGGGACGGCGTAAGAGGCGGCGGACGGACCACCGCAAGACGCGCCTCACGCCTGTCCGCCAAGGGGTCACCGGCCAGGGCTGACTCGGACTCCTCGCCCCGCCCCGACCGGGCGGTCCAGCACGTGCCCTTCACCCGGTTCGCCCCGGCGGTCGCTTCGACGCGCCGAGGAAACCACCCTCCTGATCACCGGTCACCCCGTGGACGGCGACCGAGGACTCGTCAAGTGATCGAGTCACTGACATACCCGACCCCCTTCCTGGCATCCCTGACGCGGTGGCAGCTCCGGGGGCGGAATCCGTTGCAGACACAACAGGGAAAGCGGGAGCCGCCATGGTGTCCGTGGGAGAGAGACTGAGCACTGCGCGCGTACAGGCCTTCATCGGACGGGATGAGGAACTCGGGCGCTTCGCGCAGGCTTTGGCCGGAGATCCGCAGGCACCGTTCGCGTTCTACCTGTTCGGGCCGGGCGGAATCGGGAAATCGACGCTGCTGCGGCGCATGGCGGACCATGCCCGCGCGGCGGGCCGGCTGCTCGTCGAGCTCGACGGCCGTTTCGTCGGCCGGGACCCGGCCGACTTCGAGCGCGCGGCCGGTCCCTTTCTGGAGGTCCCCGGCACGGTCCTGTTCCTGGACTCTTTCGAGCACTGCCAGTGGCTGGAGAGCTGGCTGTGGCACCACTTCCTGCCCGGCGCCGCGGACGATGCCCTGGTCGTCCTCGGCGGCCGGCTCGCGCCGCAGCCGCAGTGGACCGCCGACCCCGCCTGGGCCGGCCTGCTGCACGTGACCGAACTGGAACCGTTCTCCGAGGAGCAGGCCCGCGGTCTGCTGGCCACGGCACAGGTCCGGCCCGAACTGCGGGAGCTGGTGCTCCGCTTCGCCGGCGGCAACCCGCTGGCGCTGTCCCTCGCCGCGGCGACAGGCGCGACCGGCTGGAGTTACGACGAGACCTGGGCGCCGTCGGCCGACGTGCTGCGCACCCTGCTGGTGGGACTGATCGGTGAGGTGCCGTCGGCAGCGCACCGCCGCGCCCTGGAGGTGGCGGCCCAGGCCTATTCGACCTCCGAGGAACTGCTGACAGCGGTCCTGCCCGAGGAGGACGCCCACCTGCTCTTCGCCTGGCTGAGGGACCTGCCCTTCATGGAGTCCACCCACCGGGGGCTTCACCCGCACGACGCCGCCCGCGAGACGCTCGCCGCCGACCTGCGCTGGCGAGCCCCCAACGCCTTCGTGTCGATGCGCCGGCAGCTGGCGGAGGAGTACCTGCGCCTGCTGCGCGAGGCACCCGAGGAGCGGGTCTGGACCGTCACCGATGAACTGTTCTACCTCTTCCGGGACGGGCAGATCGTGGCGCGGCTGCGCACCTGGTCCCGCGAGGACGAGGTGCACGACCGCCCCCTGCACCCGGACGACCTCGACGTGGTGCTGCGCATGGCCGAGGAGACCGAGGGCCCCGAGTCCGCGGAGCTGGTCCGCTACTGGGCGCAGCGCCAGCCGCAGGCCTTCAGCGTCTACCGCCTGGTGAGCACCGGCCGGATCGTCGCGTTCACCGCCCGGCTCGCCCTGCCCGCCCCGCCCGACCCCGAGGATCTGGCCACCGACCCCGTCGTGGCGGCCGCCTGGGCGCACACCGACGCCGCCGCGCCGGTCAGCCCGGGCGAGCACATCGGCATCAGCCGCTTCACGATCTACCCCGAGCGGTACCAAGTCCCCTCGCGCGTCATCGACCTGAGCAGTTCCCGTGCCCAGGCGGAGTCCGCCCGTGCCCGCGGACGGGCCTACGGCTTCGCCGTCTGGCGGGACGCCGAGGCCTGGGCGGCGCGGGTCAAGGGCAGCCTCGCCGACACCGGTGCGCGGCCGCGGGTCGGCGAGCACACCTACGGGGTGTTCTGCGTCGATTGGCGCCAAGTGCCCGTCGAGACCTGGCTGCGCCACTTCATCGCGTCCACCGAGGTGCCACCCCCGTCCGGGCCCTCCGGCTTTTCGCGCGCCTCGTTCGACCAGGCCGTGCGCGAGGCTCTGTCGTACTGGCGCGACCCGGCCGCCTTCGCCGCCTGCGCCCTGACCCGCACCCGGCTGGCGGCCGACCTCGACGACCCCACCGAGGGGCTGCGCGCCCTTCTGCGCCACAGCGTGGACGACCTCGCCCGCGTCCCGCGCGGCGTGCGCGCCCGCGAGGCCCTGACGGCGGGCTACTTCTCCGGCGCGCCCACCCAGGAGGCCGCCGCCCGCCGCCTGGGCCTCCCGTATGGCACCTACCGCCGCCACCTGCGCCAGGGCCTGGACCTGCTCTGCGAAACCCTGTGGCAGCAGGAGCTGCACGACCCCCGGTAGTCACCGCGGAGGCACCCTCCGGCCAGACTGCGTGGCCAGGCGGTGGACAGATGTGGACAGCAGTGGACAGTCCCCGGGGCCTGGCGGGCCTGGAAAGTGGACACCGCCTGACACGAGTCTGTCTGCCATGAACGACGCAGACAGCAGACTGACCAGGCAGCAGGCCGAGCCCACCGGCCGGGAGCGGTGCTCGCGACGCTCGCCGCAGCTCAATTCATCACCAATCTCGCCACTTCGATCGTGAACATGGCGCTGCGCATCCGCGCCGGGCCGGGCCTGTCGGACAGCGCAGCCCCCTGGGTGGTCAACGCCCACGGACTGGCGTTCGGGGCACCCCTCCTGGCGGGCGGGCGGCCGACCTCGCCGGATGCTGATCGCCGGTCTCGCCCTGTTCGCGGCCACCTCGCTGGCAGCAGGACCGGCCGCCTCCTCCAGCGTGCTGATCGCCGCCCCGTCCTCCATGCCGCGGCCGCCGCCATCACCCCGGCCGAGCTCGCCCCGGCCACGGACCAGGAAGCGCTGGACGCTGGCGTGACCACCATCGAAGTCGCGCTGGCTCCCCGACGCGCACCGTCCCGGGACGCCGGCCGCCGGCTTCCGGACCGCATCAGGCCGTCCCGGCCACGCCGGTACCCCGCAACGGCCCGTAGCTGTGCGGGAACCCTTGTCCGTCGATCCATCACCTGACACATCATCAACCGAATGTGAGTCACCATGAATCCGAGTTCGCCCCGTGTCATGACCGTGCTGATCAGTGCCGCGACCGTCTACGCGGCGCTAGGCACCTCCGCCTTCGCCGCGCAGGACGCCGAACAGCGCCTGCCGAAGGTCGTCACCGACTGGGCCCGTGCCTGGAACGGCACCGATCCCCAGGCGCTCGGCGCCCTTTTCACCGCCGACGGCACCTACACCGACCAGGCCGTGGGCGTGACCTTCCATGGCCGCCCGGAGATCGCCGGCTGGAAGGCCCGCGCCGACGACCTCATCGACAACGTCCACGTCACCGTGCAGGCAGCCCACCGCGATGGCGACCGCATCACCGTCGACGCCGTCTACTCCGGCCACCTGAAGGACGCGCCCAACCCCTTCGCCGTCCCGATGACCACGCTCCTCGACCTGAACGCCCGCTGCCAGATCGTCTCCGACCACGACCACTACAGCCTCAGCGCCGTGCTCGCCCAGTCCGGCCTGCCCGCCGACTGGACGCCGCCCACCAACTGACCGGCAGCCGGAAGCGCATACCGGTGCCACCGCATCCGCTCCACCCGCCTCGCCTGGTGGCGCCCGTCCGGCAGCGCCTGTCGAACCAGCACACCCACACCCGATCCATGCGGATTCCCCGATACCCATCACACCTTCTGAAAGAGATTGCTGCCATGACCGCTGACAAGCCGTACCTGACCGGCCACTACACCCCCGTCGCCGACGAGATCACCGCCACCGAACTCACCGTCGAAGGGAACGTGCCCCCCGAGCTGACCGGCGCCCTGCTCCGCAACGGCCACAATCCCAAGCCCGCCATCACTCCCACCCACTGGTTCAAGGGCAGCGGCATGGTCCACGGCATCCGGCTGCGCGAGGGCCGCGCCGAGTGGTACCGCAACCGCTGGGTGCGCACCCCCGCCCTCGACGGCGCCCCGTACATGACCGAGACGGGCCCCGACCTGACGGCCAGCACTGCCGGCACCCATGTCATCGAACACGCCGGCCGCCTGCTCGCGCTGTGCGAGGCCAACCTCCCCTTCGAGCTGACCCGGGACCTGGACACCGTCGGCGCCTTCGACTTCAACGGCAAGCTGCGCACCGCGATGACCGCGCACCCCAAGGAGGACCCGGTCACCGGAGAGCTGCACTTCTTCGGATCCTCGCCGTTCCCGCCCCGCCTGGTGTACTACGTCGCCGACGCCAAGGGCGAGATCGTCCACAGCGCCGAAATCCCCGGGGCGAGCGCCTCCCTCAAGCACGACTTCGCCATCACCCGCCACCACGTGGTCTTCGTCGAAGGAAACGTCACCTTCGACCCAGCCGACCACTCCGGCATCCCCTACGGCTGGAGCGACCGGCAGCCCGCCCGCATCGGTGTCATGCCCCGCGGACAGGACGGCACCCACAGCGTGCGCTGGTTCTCCATCGAACCGGGCAACATGCTGCACGTCTCCAACGCCTACGAGGACGGCCAGGGCCGCATCGTCCTGGAAGGCCCCACCGTCGACCGCGAGGGCTTCCGGCTCTCCTGGAACTGGTGGATCGGCGCGCCCGGACGCGGCACCGAGCCCGTCGCCCGCTCCTACACCCGCCGCTGGGTCATCGACCTGACCGACGGTAGCGTCGACGAGCAGATCATCGACGACCTGCCAGTGGAGTTTCCCACCCTCAACGAGAACTACCTGGGCGCCGAGAACCGCTACCAGTACGCCATCTCCTTCCCCGACGAGGAGGGCTTCGGCGGTTACGGCATCGTCAAGTACGACCGCACCACCGGCGCCCGCCGAATCCACCAGGCCGGCGACGCCCGCATGCCCAGCGAAGCTGTCTTCGTCCCTGCTGCCGGAGCCACCCGCGAGGACGACGGCTACCTCCTCACCGTCGTCTCCGACCTCAAGCAGGACGCCTCGCAACTGCTGATCGTCGATGCATCCGGCCTCGACCGGATCGCCACCGTCCACCTGCCCCACCGGGTGAGCGCCGGACTCCACGGCTCCTGGATCCCCGGCGAGTGACCGCACAACCGACCGTCGACGCCGACCCCGAACCGTCCGTCGGCTGCTGATCACCGCCGCGGCAGGGTGCACCGACACTGTGCACCTCCGCCGCGTCCCCACCGCTCGCCTGACCCGCGAGGCGAGAGATGAAGAGGGCGGGCCGTGGATCGGCCCGCCCACCTATGCCCCTCGCGCACCGGGCGCCCGCCCCCGCCATCCATGACATCCGCAAAGGAATGGAACATGCCAGTGCCCACATCACACGCCTCACAAGCCGCCGCAGACACCTCGCCCGCTCGCCGGACCACCTGCCGCGGCCTGGCGCTGGCCGGCCTGGCGACCGCGCAGTTCATGGTCATCCTGGACTCCTCGATCGTGAACGTGGCACTGCCCTCGATCCGGCGAGGCTTGGATCTCACCCCGGCGCAGCTGTCCTGGGTGGTCGACGGGTACCTGGTCGCCTTCGCAGGTCTGCTGCTCCTGGGCGGACGCCTCGCCGACGTGTTCGGCCGCCGGGCGGTGCTCCTCGGCGGCCTGGCTGCGTTCGCGGCGGCTTCGGCGGTCTGTGCCCTCGCTCCCAACGGGCCGGTCCTGGTCGGCGCGCGGATCGCGCAGGGGGCCGGCGGGGCCGTCATGGCACCGGCCGCACTGTCGATCGTGATGACGCTGTTCCCCGACGGTCCCGCCCGGTCCCGCGCCCTGGGAGTCTGGGGTGGAGTGTCGGGCGCGGGAGGCATCGCCGGGGTGCTCCTGGGAGGAATCCTCAGCCAGACGCTCGGCTGGCCATGGATCTTCGTCATCAACGTCCCGGTGGCACTGGCCGTCGGCGCGGCGGTGCTGGCAGCAGTGCGCCCATTCCCCGCTGCCGGGGGTACCTTCGACATCGCCGGCGCGGTCACCGTCACGCTGGCGATGGCGGGACTCGCCCTGGGAGTGGTCGAGGGTTCCGATGCGGGGTGGACCGCCGCTGTCACGCTCACCGCGCTCGCCTCGGGCATCGCCGCGCTGGCCGCCTTCGTCGCACTGGAGCGCCGAGTCGCACGGCCACTGGTGCCACTGCCCGTGCTCACCCGTCCCCGCCTGGCCATCGCCAACGCGATCATGTCGATGCTCGGCGCGGCAGCGGCCGGGGTGTTCTACTTCCTGCCCCAGTACCAGCAGAACGTGCTCGGCATGACGCCCATGACGACCAGCCTCACCCAGCTGCCGATCGCCCTGACCGTCACCGCCGGCGGGCTGCTGGCACCCCGCATCGCCGCCGCGCTCGGCATCCGCATCGCCCTGGCCACCGCACTCGCATGGCTCGTGGCGGGGCTGGCGTGGCTGGCCCGAGCCGATCCCCACGCCCACTTCCTCGACGGCCTGCTCGGCTCGTTCTTGCTGATCGGCGCCGGAATCGGCACCGCGTTCGTCTATATCACCTCGCTGGCCGTCGCTGGGTCCGCACCCGGCGAGGCGGGCCTGGTCAGCGGCCTGGTCAACACCGCGCGCCAGATGGGCGGCGCCGTCGGCCTGGCCGCCCTGGTCGCTCTCGCCACCGGTACCGCCTCGGGACACCAGCCCAACCTCACCGCTGCGTTCCTGGGTGCCTCTGTACTCGCCGCGCTCGCTCTGCTGCTCTCGCTGACCGCCGCCCTCCACCGGGGTGAAACCGGCTCGTCGGTTCCATCGCACGAGCGTGCCCCGCGCGGATGGGCGGTGACGCCGAGGAGGTAGACGCGCCGGGGCTTGAGGCCTGCCCGCTTCTGGCCAGCGACCTCACGCGCGTGAACACCGTGCGCGTGAAATTAAGGAGTCATCCCATTCGGGTGACTGGGTACTCTTCGCGCTGCCCCGGGCGGTGAGGGACGCTACGGCACCTCCCTCGGCACACCGCTGCTCCACCGAGCGGACGAGGTCGATGCCGAGTTGTCGCAGGGAGACCGCCGCCGGGCCGAGCCGCAGCCCGGCGAGGGTGGCAGCGCCGGGCAGGTCGGCGCCGTTGCGGCTGGACTCGCCCTCATGTTTGGGGCCAGCTCAAGGTAACTGGGGTGTGAAAGGGCAAGCGGCCGGTGACTGCCCGCCGGGTTCCGCGGGTGCCAGCGGCCAACGATCGGGCGACGGGCTGGCCGGAGACGAATTGTCCGAGACATCCACCTGTCCGAGGTAGGCGAGGGTGACCAGGTCGGGCAGTCCGGTCAGATCCGGGCGCAGTGTCTCGGCATCGATCAGGGCGAAGTGCCCCTGGGCCATCTCGACCTCAAGGTTGCCGGCGCCGCCCCGACGGAGTGCGTCGCCGTGCGTGGCCTTGCGAGGTGAGTGTCTATGAGCTGTTCGGGGAGCCGGTGGTGCGGTGCCGGCGCGCCGTGACCGGCCAGCCTCCGCGAAGGCAGCAAGATGACGAGACGGGCGGGCGGACCGGCCGGCCCCAGTCCCCGGCGCATGTGCAGCCCACGGGCCCTGTGCAGTCCGCGGGACCGCCCGCCCGGCTGGACTTGACTCCCAGCGGTGCAGCCGCGTGGTGCCTGTGCGCCGGGTGCGCAGAGGGAAACCGCGCGGGACGTGAAGGCGGCTTCCGCGCCCCTGGCTCCGGGTCGGCTGCGGATTCACTAGAGCCAGCGCGGTCGGGTGACTCAAGGGCGGTGTTGGCGCGGGGTCTCGGTCCTTGGGGTGCAGGCGGATAGGTTGAGCGGGATCCGGCCGCTGGAGGCGGCGGTGACGCGGCCGAATTTCCGGCCCTTGCAGTCCAGTCGCAGCAGGGAGTGCCACCACCGGCATGGACATTCTCTTCATCACGAGCGTGGCGGTGGTCGTCGCCGACCCGCCGCTGAGCCGGAAGCTGTTCATCGAGGCTCTCGGTCTGCCCTTGGAGGGGGAAGGCAACGGTTACTACTCCAGCGGGAACGTCCCCGGCAGCAAGCACTTCGGCCTGTGGCCGCTCTCGCAGGCAGCCGAGGCATGCTTCGGCACGGCACAGCGGCCCGCCGACCGGGTGGTCCCGCAGGCATCGATCGAGTTCGAGGTGGCGAACGCGGAAGCCGTCACAGCCGCCGGTGCCGAGCTTCAGCGCGCGGGCTTCGAGCTGGTACACCAAGCCCGCACCGAGCCGTGGGGCCAGACGGTGGCCAGACTTCTCACGGCGGACGGCTTGATCGTCGGGATCTCCTACGCCCCCTCCTTGCACGACGGGCAGGGCGGGCAGCACCCCGGGTGAGCGGGGTCGTCGGCGTCAACCCTCTGTTGCCGCATCCCGTCCACACGGCACGCTCTTGGCGTGTCATGCAGACCGTGCGTCGGCCAGCGCGGTCGCCAGGGCTTCTCGTACTACGACCCAGAACGCATCGATCACCTCCCGAGGCATAGGGCCAATCGGCCCCACGGGCGGGGGCACGAGGTGTCAGCGGCCAGATCCTTTCCCCGGGTACGGCCAGTTGTCGGTCCCGCTGACGGCCAGTTCAAGTGGCACGCCGGGAAGTTTGGTCACGGACCGTGACGCTTGTCCGGCCGTGGCCGATCGCCGTCACAGCCAGGTGGTTGTTGATCCGAACCGTCCCCGGTCTCAGCACTGTGTCTCGGCCAGTGTGACGGTGTGATCTCGCCAGTCCCGGTGTGTCGACCGCATTGTTGATCACTTGTTCGATAGGGGCGATGGCGACCAGGTGGCGAAAGGATTCGCCATCGTGCATGACCGGGGGGTTTCGTTTCCGGCGTCTACCAGCCGGTCGTCACCACCACACTGCCGCCCGGCTGGGTCGGCAACAGCCCCGCAGTGGGCAAGCCCGCCATGATCGCCCCCCGTTGGGACGCCGGGAAGTATCTCGGCAACCCCACCGGCGGCGGCAACCCAGCCAACAAGGGCGCAGCGTCCTTCAGCTACGTGGCCACTGTCGTATACAGCACCAACTCCACCGCGCCCGAACGAGGCGTGGCTGCGCACATCAAGAAGGCTTACACCACGCCGAGTGCGACGAAGCCGCCGAACCGCAACAAGAAGATCGCCGGACAGACACCGTCCAACCCGCTGCACCGGCTATACCTGGACGACAGACGCCGCAAGACCAACCACGCGCGCGCTGTGAGCAGCTGCCGGCGTTACTTCGGCGCCAACTACACCGACCACGGCACCAAGGACTGCGACGAGTTCCCCTTCCAGAGCACCTACGAGGGCTGTGCTCAGGCCGAGTTCGCCCCTCACGCGGAGGAGAACAATTTCTCCGTCATGCCTGTGATCAGCCAGCAGAACCAGGACGCCGGCATCCTGCTTGCACAGTTCTACAAGAAGAACCGCATCATCGACGGCATGGACGACGGCTTCCTCATCAAGATCACTTCTTAGCAGGCCGTCAGGCCGGGACCCGGCCCGGGTCCCGGCCGCCTCAGCCAGTGGCGGGCCAGAACTGCACCAGGTAGCGCTCGATGCCCTCCGGCACCCCCTCTTGTGCCAGACGCCGCACTTCCTGACGGCCCTCGCAATGCACCCGCACCTGCCACATCCCTTCCGTGTCGGACAGGTGCAGATAGGTGTCCCTGGGCCCAGCAGTAACTCCCCACACGGCCAGCTCGCCCGACGGGCAGTGCAGCAGGGCTTCCTCCTGTTCCTCCCAGTCCCCGCGATCACCGGCGGCTGGCGCCTCAGCGTCCCACACCTCGGCAGCCAGAGCGGCCGTGTGCGTGTGACCGGCGCTCTCGATGTCCAGGCGCCCTTCATGAGCCGTCAGGAACGCACCGCCGGCTTCCCGTCCTTCTGGGTACTGCAGGGGCACGTGAGTGTCGTCTGCGTCCTGCAGGGCGAAGCCGTAGTGGTCGACCTCGACGTCCAGTTGCTGCTGCCGGACCAATTCGGCCACTGCTGCCCCCTGGGATCCATCGACAGATGCGACACCAGAAGTGATCGTATCGGCCGATCGTCCCCGGGGAGGCGGGAGTGATGTCCCAACCGGCAAAGCGCTGGTGAGTCGTGCCTCTGGTGCGAGGGGACGGCGGCGTCGCTCCGCTTCCCGGTCGGCGACCTGCGGGCCTGCGAGTGCTGCGCGGGCCTGTACGGCGCCCCGCAGGAGCCGACGTGAGCACAGACGAACCGTCGTTCCCCGGCTGGCTCTGCTCACGTCGCGGGGCAGCGTTTCGACAGCAGTTCGGGAGGCGCCCGCCTGCGTCCGACGTTCACGAGAACGGACAGCACCGCGGTGGTGGCCGGCAGGTTGCCGTCGACGGCGCCACGGCGGTCCGGGCAAAAGCGCTGGCTACGCGCGGAGGCGGCTGTGGCCGTCGCGCCGTTGCCGACCGCGGGCGGGTGCCTCCCGTCTTCGTGAACATCGGCTCTCGGGGTCGCCAGGCGCCTCCCGGAGCTGTGAACAAGTGCTGCTCGAAGTCGTGAACAAAGCCAGCGCCCGGCCAGTCGGCTCGAGCGCCGCTCAGGCCGCCGTGGCTAGCCTCCCCTCGCACGGCTTACCGCTCCGACAACCACACCGAGGAGATTGATATGAGCACTGCCATTCTTCCGGTCCTTGCCGACACCCAGCTTGAGGACGGTGTCTTCGACCTGGACGTCCGCATCGAGGTGGACG
>NZ_JBSFIH010000056.1:0-7663 GCF_053597455.1 Streptomyces sp. NPDC001393 | reverse complement strand
TGTTCCTCCTGCTACCCCACCTGGTGCTGCTGAGCACGGCTGCCGACCGGCGCCGGCACCGCTCCCCGCAGTCCCGTAAGACCGACAGTGCACCGCTCACCGCTCTGACAACCCCTTCAAGGAGATTGGTATGAGCACTGCCATTCTTCCGGTCCTTGCCGACACCCAGCTTGAGGACGGTGTCTTCGACCTGGACGTCCGCATCGAGGTGGACGACACCCACTTGGCCGAGGCCGCGTTCACCTCCATCACCTGCAGCTTCACCTGCTGGTCCACCTTCCCCACTCAGTGCGGCTGCTGAGCAAGGCAGAAGGCCGGCTCCGTCCACGGCGTACGCCCGAGGGAGCCGGCATCCGAGGGCCCACGGGTCGGCGCGCCAAGGCTGTCGGCCGCGGCCCACCCCCGCGCGTCCGGCCGCCACGGCGCCCGACGCGCCGACCACGCCAGGGATCGCCACCGAGGGACTGCCACCGATGCCGTTGCCGCCCGCCCCCCAGCCGCTCTTCCGCACCGCCCCGGTCGCCCTGCTGCGAGCCCCGAGCCGCAGCTACGAGCACCGCGCCGCCTGGGCCGCCGCCTCTTCCACCGACCGCGCGGCCTGCGAGCAACTGCTGAGCGGAGCGGCTGGCGACGGTGTCTTCATGGACGCCCTACGGGTCGCCAGCCCCAGCCTGGCGAGCCTGGTGGCCGCGAGCACGGGCCCCACCGGGCTCGCCGGTCGCACCGACGCCCAGCTGCGCCGCGCCGTGGTCTCCGTGCTGCGCTACGAGATCCGGCTGCGTTCGCGTTGCACCCCGTTCGGGCGTTTCGCCGGTGTCGCCCCGGTCCGCTTCGCCCCCGCGGCCGACGGCCCGGCGGCGAAGGTGTCCTGGTCCGGCCCGGCACGCAGTCGTACCCGGGTCGATCTCGACTGGCTGCTGCGCGTGGTCCAGCAGCTTGAGCAGGACCGCGACCTGCTCCCGCACCTGAGCCTGCACGTCCATGCCGGGACCATCCCGCGCGGCGGCCGGCTGGTGACGGCCGCGCCCTCCAACCCCGGTGCCACGGCGGGCGACAGCACCCGCAGCGAGGTCTCGGTGCGGCTCACGCCGGTGGTCGCCGCCGCGCTGGAACTGGCCGCCGCCGGCACGACCGGCAAGGAGGCCGTCGCCGAGCTGGAGCGGCGCTACCCCGCAGCACCACCCGGCGCGGCCGCCGCCCTGCTGGCCACGCTGGTCCGCCAGGAGTTCCTGATCACCGGGCTGCGGCCGGTGCTGGACGGCGGCGACCCGCTCAGCCGGGTGATCGACGTACTGACCGCCACGGAGCGGTCCGCCGACCGGCCGCTGCCGCTGCTGCCGGCTCTGCGCGCGATTGCCGCCGACCGCGACCGCTACGACGCCGCCGCCACCCCCGGCGAGCGCGGCGCGGTGCTGGCCGCACTGGAGGAGAGGATGCGTCGGCTCGCCGACGCCGACCGGCTGGTCCACGTCGATCTGGCGCTGGATGCCGAGGTGCGGCTGCCGCACACGGTCGCCGAGGAGGCCGCCCGCGGGCTCGGCGTGCTGTGGCGGCTGTCCGTGCCCGGCCCGGCGCCGCTGCGCGGCTACCACCGGGACTTCCTGGAGCGCTACGGACTCGATCGGGTCGTCCCGGTGCTGCAGGTGCTGGACGACACGGTCGGCCTCGGCGCGCCGGCCGGCTACACCTGGCCGGCCTCGTCCCGCAGCGAGGACCCGGCACCGCGGCCGGCCCGCGAGCTGGAGCTGCTGCTGGGCCGACTGGCCGCCGAGGCGGTGCGCGACGGCGCCCGGGAGGTGGTGCTCGACGACGACCTGGTGGCGCGACTGGCCCCCGGGGAGCCGGCCCGCGAGTTGCTGCCGCGCTCCTGCGAGCTGTTCTGCACCCTGGTCGCCGCCGACGGACAGGCGCTGGCCGAGGGCGACTTCCTGCTGGTCGGCGGTGGCGGACCGGGTGCGCTGGAGGCCGGCGCCACCTACGGCCGGTTCGCCGGACTGGCCGGCTCGGTCAACGAGGAGCTGGCCGCCTTCGCCTTCCCCGAGCAGCCGGACGCGATCCACCTAGCTGTCGCCTACCAGCCGCGGCTCACCCGCGCGCTGAACGTCGCCAACAGCCCGCGCACCGCGGAGCACGAGGTGACCATCGGGCTGCCGCCGGACCCCGCCGCGACCGCCGTCCGGCTGGACGAGATCGGCGTGGCCGCCACCTTCGAACACCTGTATCTGGTGCACCTGCCGACCGGGCGCCGGCTGCTGCCGCACGCCCACCACGCGATGGACCTGCGCGGCCAGGCGCCGAACGCCGCCCGCTTCCTGCTCGAGGTCGGTCGGGACGCTCACCGCTCGTACGCGCCCTGGGACTGGGGACCGGCCACCAGCGCGCCGTTCCTGCCCCGGGTGCGCTACGGCCGGGTGGTGCTTGCCTCCGCCACCTGGCGCCTGGACGAGCTGCGTGAGCACACCGGGCTCGATCCGGCCGGCTGGGCCGAGGCGGTGCGGCACTGGCGGGAGCGCTGGCGTGCGCCGCAGCAGCTGGTGCTGACCCGCGCCGACCTCCGGCTGCCGGTTGACCTGTCCGAGCCCTGGCACCGCGAGCTGCTGCGCGACGCACTCTCCAAGGACCCCCATCTGCTCGCCGTCGAGCTGCCCGGCGGGGAGGAGCGGGCCGACGGCTGGCTGCGGGACGCCGAGGACCGGGCGCACCGCTGCGAACTGGCGTTGTCCTTCGTCCGGGAGCCGACGGCCGCGGCGCTCGCCCCCGCCGCACCCCGCATCCCGGCGGTGCGCCCGGCCGGGCCGCGGCTGGCCGAGCCCGGCGGCGAGTGGCTGTACGCCAAGCTCTACCTCTCGGGCCGGCAGGCGGACTCCTTCCTGACCGAGCAACTCGCCCCGTTCCTGGCCGAACTCCCCGACCCTCCCCGCGAGTTGATCGACCGATGGTTCTTCGTCCGGTACCGGGACCCGGACGACCACCTCCGGCTGCGGTTCCACGGGCCCGCTGACGGCCTGTGGCGGGAACTGCTGCCGCCGCTGCGCACCGCGGTCCGGCAGTGGACGGCCCAGGGACTCGTCGGGCGGTTCATACTCGACGGCTACGACCCCGAATGGGAGCGCTACGGCGGTCCCGAGGCCCAGGCGGCCGCCGAGCGCTTCTTCGCCGCGGACAGCCGTACCGCGCTCACCTTGCTGCGGACCGCCCGGAAGACCGACGGCGCAAGCGGTGACCTGCCGTGGGACAAGGAGACGCTGGCCGCCCTGTCGCTCGCCGCCATCGCGCACTCCTTCGGCCCGCCGCCCGCGGTCAACGCGCCGACCCGCTACCAGGAGCCGGGCGCAGCCTGGCTGGCAGGCAGCGCCGCCGGCGAGCAGCCGCCCGCCGGCTTCCGGACCCACCGGGCGCAGTGGCTGCGGCTGATCGACCCGGCCGGCGGCTGGCCCGCTCTGGCCGAGCATCCGCTGGGCGACCGGCTGGCGCAGGCCCTGGCCGACCAGACCGGCCATCTGCGCGCCTACCGCGAGCAGTTGGACGCGCTCGCCGCCCGCGGCGCCGGCTGGTCGCCGCTGCCCGGGGTGCTGGCGAGCCTGCTCCACATGTCCTGCAACCGGCTGCTCGGACCCGACCGGGACGCCGAGCTGCGCGTACACGCCCTCGCCCGCGCCTGCGTGACCGCAAACGCCGACCGAAGGAAGCACCAAAGGAAGCACCAGCGGTGACCACAGCAGCAGTGCCCGGCAGCACCGAGCGGATCGCGGCGGTCGTCGACCGGGTCGCCGCCGCCCTCACCCACGAGCCGCGCCCAACCGGCCCCGCGGTCGCACTGGAGGGCGGTTCCGGCGTCGCCCTGCTCCTCGCCGAGCTGGCCCGCCGGGATCCGGGCCGACTGCCCGCCGCGCACGGCCGGCTGACGGCGGCGGCCAAGGCCCTGACCGGGACGGCCTCCTTCGGCGTGCATCACGGCCCGGCCGCGGTGCTGACGGCCGTTCAGGCGGCTGCCCGGGTCGGAGGTCACTATCCGGGCCTGCGCCACACCCTGACCGCACACGTCGCGGCCGAGCAACTCGCCCGCCTCGCGGCCGAGCCCGCCGGACCAGGGGTGTCCTGGTCCAGCTACGACGCCATCACCGGCACCGCCGGCGTCGGCCGGGTGCTGCTCGGTGCGGTCACCGACGGCGACGCCGAGGAGCGGGCCGCGGCCGAGCCCGCGCTGCGCGCCACCCTCGCCCACCTCGTCGCGGTCAGCCGGCCGGTGCGGGTGGACGGCCGTGAGGTGCCCGGCTGGTGGGTGCCCGGCCACCGCCAGATGACCGAGGCGGACCGGGCCCGCTTCCCACGTGGGGACCTCAATCTCGGGACGGCGCACGGCATCGCGGGCCCGCTGGCGCTGCTCGCCCGCAGTGCCGAGCTGGGCGTGGCGGTCGACGGGCAGTCGGCCGCCCTGCGACGGATCGGCGGCTGGTTGGCCGAGCGGGCGGACCGGGACGCCTACGGACCGTACTGGCAGCGGCGGCTCCCGCTGGACGAGGAGTTGGCCCGGGCCCGCGGCGAACGCCCCCTGCCCTCCTCGCCCCGCACCGACACCGCGGGGGCCGCCTGGTGCTACGGCACGGTCGCCATCGCCAACGGCCTGCTGCGCGCGGCCGGCGTGACCGGCGAGGAGACCTGGAGCCGGCTCGCGCTGGCGGGTACCCACGCGGTGCTGGCCCGCCCAGGCAGCCTCGACGGTTTGAGGGGCCCCACCGTCTGCCACGGCGAGGCGGGCTTCCTGCAGAGCCTGTGGAGGCTCGGGCAGCAGGCCGCCGACCAGGCGCTGCTCGACCACTGCGACCGGCTGGCCGACCGGCTCGCCGCAGCCTGGGACGAACAGGCCGACTACGGCTACCGGCACCTGGCCGGGCCCCGCGGCACCACCGGTCCGCAGCACGGACGACCACCGGCCGAGGACAACCCCGGCATCTTGGAGGGCGCGGCGGGCGTGGCCGCCGCACTGCTCTCGGTGCTGCCGGGCCCGGGCGGGCCGGACAGCGAACAGCACGAGCCCGTCTGGGACCGCGTGCTGCTCCTGTCCTGATCATGGACTGGAGACCGACGTGCTCGTGCGGTTGCGGCGGAAGATCGCATAAGCGGGTCGGCTGGGGTCTAGCGTGCGCCGCATGCCGATGGAGTGTCGGACAGCCGTGTCAGACTCACCGCCATGAAGATCACCGAGGCGATCCACGAAGTCCTGAAGTCCAACTACGAGCCGCTGTGGGCGGCCGACGAATCCAGCGCTGCTGACCAGGCGGGCTACCGGGGCGAGTTCATCCTGGCCGGGCAGCTACGGGTGCACGGCGACCTCGCGATGTGCGGGCTTGACGCCCCGGAGTACTTCACCTTTGACGACATCGCCCACGGACTGCACGACGCCTACCTCGCCTACGACTGGGACGAGGAGCTGGGCACTTACGTCACCGCGGTGGCCCTGATCGTCGGCGGGACCACGCCGGAGGCGCTGCTGAACGCGAGTTGGGAGGACGAGGCGGACGACGTCAACTACCTCAGCGATCTACTCCAGCACCGGACGGGTGTGTTAACTTAACGGCTGATCTTGTTTGTTGGGTTATCGCTGGTCGGTGGGGGTCAGGCGGCCATCGAAGGCGATCTGGAAGGCGTTCAAGGGCGCCTTCCAGCGCATCGTCCAGCGGCGTCGGCCCTTGCCGGTCGGGTCCAGGCTCATCAGCGCCATGTAGACGCACTTCAACGCGGCGGCCTCCGACGGGAAGTGGCCGTGGGCCCGAACCGCCTTGCGGATGCGGGCGTTGACGCTCTCGATCGCATTGGTGCTGCAGATGACCTTGCGGATCTCGACGTCGAAAGAGAGGAAGGGCACCATCTCGGCCCAGGCGTCGGACCACAGCTTGATCACGGCCGGATACTTGGTGCCCCACTTCTCGGAGAACTCCAGGAACCGTTCGGTCGCGGCGGCGTCGCTGGGAGCGGTGTAGACGGGCTTCAGATCCTTGGCGGCCTTGTCCCAGCCCTGGCGGGCGCAGTACCGGATGCTGTTGCGAATCAAGTGAACGATACACGTTTGGACGACAGTTCGGGGCCAGACCGTCTCGACCGCGTCCGGCAGACCCTTCAGCCCGTCGCAGACGAGCATCAGGACATCCTCGACTCCGCGATTCTTCAGCTCGGTGAAGACCTGGAGTCAATGCTTGGCACCCTCACCGCCGTCACCGGCCCAGATCCTGAGAATGTCGCGGGTGCCGTCGACGGTGACGGCCATCGCGACGTAGATGGGACGGTTGGCGACCTTGCCATTGCGAATCTTCACGCTGATGGCGTCCACGAAGACCACCGGATAGACGCGGTCGAGCGGGCGCGACTGCCATTCGGTCATGCCCTCCATCACCTTGTCCGTGATCGTGCTGATGGTCTGCTTGGACACTTCCGCGCCGTACACCTCGGCCAGATGAGCCGATGTCTCTCCGTGCGTCAGACCCTTCGCGGACAACGAGAGCACCATCTCATCAACGCCGGTCAGGCGGCGCTGCCGCTTGCGGACGATCTGCGGTTCGAAGGTGCCGGCGGTGTCGCGGGGCACCTTCACCTCAACTGGGCCGACGTCGGTCAGCACGGTCTTGGCCCGGGTGCCGTTACGGCTGTTGCCGCTGCCTCGGCCCGCCGCGTCGTGCTTGTCATAGCCGACGTGATCGGTGATCTCGCCCTCCAGGGCGGACTCCAGGACCCGCTTGGTCAGCTGCTGCAGCAGCCCGCCCTCGCCGGTCAGCTGCAGCCCGTCGGACCGGGCGCGGTCGACGAGCATCGCGATCAACTGCTCGTCCGACACCGCCTCCGCGGCCGACTCGATGACCGGCTCTTCCACGGCCTCGTGCTCGGTGATGGTCTCGCTCATCAGGCGTCTCCTTGATCATCGGATCCGCCGTCTATTGGACACTCCCGCAGTACGCCGGCGACAACGAGCTGGGCGCCGTGCTCACCGCCTTCCGCGCCTCCCGCACCCCTGAGGAGGCCCTGACCGACCTTCGCCGGATGCTCCCCGCACTGCCACCTGCAGTCCGGACAGCGATCGCGCGGGGGATCGTCGAGACGGCAGCGGGCCAGGAGGCCGACCTCCTGGCCGCGGCCACCACCCTCAGTCCCAGCCAGCGCCAGCGGCTGTACGACGACCTCGGCGTGCCGGAGACCTGGGCGCTGCAGGCCCAGGCCTGACCATGGGGCACCCCCGGCGAGCCGGGGGTGCCCCTGCGCGTGAGGAGACCATCATTGATCATTGCTGAGACCACATGGACGCCGGAGACCGGCGAGTACGGCTACCTCCTCGCGCTCGGCGAGGACTACGAATGGCCGCCCGAGTGGCCGTATGGCTGGAGGTGCGGGCCCATCGGCAGCGACACGGCGCACTCAAGCCGCAGCTGCGGCGCCCGCAGAAGACGCAGACGGCGAACGCCGAACTACTGCTGTTCGACTGAGTTCCCGGAACTGCCGGGCGGGAGGCCAACTGGTTCTTCCGGCCGAGGCAGCTCGTCGTCGGAATCACCACGGCCGTGCACCACACGGAGCCGGACACGAGGGCGGGCCGCACCAATCTTGGTGCACAGGCGCGCTGGCGCTCCTCGCAGGGGGTGCTGTTCACCCCGGCCGAGTTCCTCCGGGTGGCCGA
>NZ_JBSFIH010000055.1:0-56154 GCF_053597455.1 Streptomyces sp. NPDC001393 | reverse complement strand
AGGGCGGGCTCCTCGGGGTCGAAGAGGTAGGCCAGCATGTGCATCGAGATGCCGTCGATCCGGCAGGACAGCTCGGCCCCGGTGACCAGGGCGAGGCCGCGCCGCCGCTGCCGCGGCTCGTGGTCGTCGTGGACGACCTGGACGCGCTGGTCTCGCCCCCGCTCGGCTCGCCGGGCCGGCCGGCCGCCGGTTCGGTGATGCGGGCGTTGGAGGCGGTGGCCCGGGAGGGCGAGCGGCTCGGGGTGCATCTGGTGGCGGCGGCCGGGACCGGCGGTCGTACGGCGGAGACGGAGCCCGCGCGGCGGGCGGCGCTGCGGGTCGTGCTGGACGCTCCTCAGCAGGGGCCGGACGAGCCGGCGCCGGGGCGTGGCCGGCTGGCGTACGCGGACGGGCGGGTCGTCGGCTTCCAGGGCGGCCGGGTGACGGGCCGTATCCCGCGTACCGCGACCCAGCGGCCCACGGTGGTCCCGCTGGACTGGCAGCGCATGGGCGACCCCCCGGCCCGCCGACCCGTGCGGGAGCTGGGCAACGGCCCCACCGACCTGGCCCTGCTGGCGAGCGCGGTGCAGCGTGCGGCGCGGGAGGTGTCCGCGGCTCAGGTGCCCTCGCTGCTCTGACCGGAGCCGGTCGGCACCCCGTGCGCATACGTCCCTGATCACGAGCCGGTCACGATGAGCGGCCGGACGGCGCAGGCGCTCTTGCCGCGCTTGTGCGGCGCGGCGTAGACCGGAGCGCACGGACAGAGTTCTGACGTTCAACGAAGAACGACGAACGGGGAAGTGATGCGCAGCAAGAGCAGCACCATCCGGACCCACAGGACCGTCACCACATTCGCCGCACTGCTCACGGGCGCCCTCGCCCTCAGCGCCTGCTCCGGCGGCAAGGACAACGGGGACAAGAGCAGCGGCGAGCCCACCGGCGGGGCCACCACCGGCTCCACCGTCAGCCTGCCGAAGCTGAACGGCGCGAACCTGGAGATCGCCGCCGTCTGGACCGGTCAGGAGCAGACGAACTTCAAGCAGGTCCTGGCCGAGTTCGAGAAGCGCACCGGCGCGAAGGTCACCTTCGTGCCCGCCCAGGACCCGATCATCAACTTCGTCGGTTCGAAGATCGCGGGTGGCCAGCCGCCGGACGTGGTCATGCTGCCGCAGCCCGGCGCCATCAAGCAGGCCGTGCAGCGGGGCTGGGCCAAGCCGCTCGGGCCGGACGCCCTGAAGGAGCTGCAGAAGAACTACTCCCAGGGCTGGCAGGACATCGGCAAGGTGGGCGGCAAGCAGTACGGCGTCTACTACAAGGCCGCCAACAAGTCGCTGATCTGGTACAACGCCAAGGTCTTCGAGAACGCGGGCGCCAAGGAGCCGAAGACCTGGCAGGACCTGCTGACCACCACCCGGGCGGTGTACGACTCCGGGGTCACGCCGTTCTCGGTGGGCGGGGCGGACGGCTGGACGCTGACGGACTGGTTCGAGAACGTCTATCTGTCCCAGGCGGGCCCGCAGAAGTACGACCAGCTCGCCCAGCACACGATCAAGTGGACGGATCCGTCGGTCAAGCAGGCGCTGACGACCCTCGCGCAGATCTGGGGCAAGAAGGACTACCTCGCGGGCGGCCAGGACGGCGCGCTGCAGACGGAGTTCCCGGCCTCGGTCACGCAGACCTTCACCGGCGGCGACCAGCCGAAGGCCGCGATGGTCTACGAGGGTGACTTCGTGCAGGTCAACATCGGTGAGACCAAGGCGAAGGTGGGCACGGACGCGAAGGTGTTCCCGTTCCCGGCGGTCGGCTCGACCGCGCCGGTGGTCTCCGGCGGTGACGCGGCGGTGATCCTGAAGGACTCCAGGGCGGCCCAGGCCCTGGCCACCTTCCTCGCCTCCCCGGACGCGGCGACGATCCAGGCGAAGCTCGGCGGCTTCCTCTCGCCGAACCGGAACGTGCCGGTCTCGGCGTACCCGAACGCGGTGCAGCAGAAGATCGCCCAGGCGCTGATCGCGTCCGGCGACCACTTCCGCTTCGACATGTCCGACCAGGCCCCGCCGGCCTTCGGCGGCACCCCCGGCAAGGGTGAGTGGAAGGACCTGCAGGACTTCCTGAAGAACCCGACGGACGTGGCGGGCACCCAGGCGAAGCTGGAGAAGGACGCGGCGGCCGCGTACGGAAGCGGGAGCTGATCCGGCGATGGCGTCGGCGGCAACGGCGGCGGGGGCCTCACCCGGCCCCGCCGCTCCCCGCGGTCGTAGGAGCGTGACCGGCACCCGCAAGGCCGTGGCAGCCCTGTTCCTGCTGCCCGCCCTGGTGCTGCTGGGCGCGCTCGTGGTCTACCCGATCGGGTACTCGGTCATCCGCAGCTTCTACAACGCCTCCGGCGACGGTTTCTCCGGCGTCGACAACTACAAGACCCTCTTCACTGACGACAGCGTCCGCACCGCCCTGAAGAACAACGTCATCTGGGTGGTGTTCGCGCCGACGGTGTCCACCGCCCTCGGTCTGGTGTTCGCGGTGCTGACCGAACGGGTGCGCTGGGGAACGGCGTTCAAGCTGGTCGTCTTCATGCCGATGGCGATCTCGATGCTGGCCGCCGGGATCATCTTCCGGCTGGTGTACGACCAGGATCCGCACAAGGGGGTCGCGAACGCGGTGTGGGTGGGTGTGCACGACACCTTCGCGCAGTCGTCGGCGTTCCCGAAGGCCCACCCGGGCCGCGACTCGCCGCTCGTGCCCCAGGGCGGCGGCTTCATCACCAAGGCCACCGTCCACACCGGGGGCACGGTCACCCTCCCCCTCGTCGGCGTGGCCCCGGACCAGATGCCGGACAGCGCGAAGCAGGCCGTGGCCGCGCGGCCGGAGCCGGGGAAGATCACCGGCACCACCTGGCAGGACTTCACGCGCGGCAAGGGTGTGGGACGGCTCGGCGTGCCCGACCCGTCCGAGCTGGGCTACGCCGGGATGCGGATCGAGGCGGTGAAGGACGGCAAGGTGGTCGCCGCCACCCGGGCCGCCGGCGACGGCACGTTCACGCTGCCCGCCGCCGCCGACGGAGCCCGGCTGCGGCTGCCGGCGAGCAACTTCAGGGAGCCGTACAACGGCGTGGAGTGGCTCGGTCCGGCGCTGGTCACCCCGGCGATCATCGGGGCGTACGTGTGGATGTGGGCGGGCTTCGCGATGGTGCTGATCGCGGCCGGGCTCGCGGGCGTACCCCGGGAACTGCTGGAGGCCGCGCGGGTGGACGGCGCGAGCGAGTGGCAGGTGTTCCGCAAGGTCACCGTGCCGCTGCTGGCGCCGGTCCTCGCGGTCGTCACCGTCACGCTGATGATCAACGTGCTGAAGGTGTTCGACCTCGTCTACATCATCGCCCCGGGCTCCTCCCAGGCCGACGCGAACGTGCTCGCCCTGGAGCTGTACCGCAAGGGCTTCGCGGAGAACCAGCCGGGCGTCGCGAGTGCGATCGCGGTGCTGCTGCTGGTGCTGGTGATTCCCGTGATGCTCTTCAATGTGCGTCGGCTGCGGCGGGAGGTGCGGCGATGACCTGGCTGCTGGAGAAGATCAACGGTGGTCTGGTCCGCGTCTTCCTGATCGTCGTGGGCCTGTTCTGGCTGGTGCCGACGATCGGGCTGCTCGCCTCCTCGCTGCGCTCGCCGGAGGACATGAGTGCGAGCGGCTGGTGGAAGGTGTTCACCAAGCCGTCCCAGCTGACCTTCGACAGCTACCGGAAGCTGCTGGAGAACGGCGACATCACCCACTCCCTCTGGAACACCGTGCTGATCACGGTCCCGGCGACGCTCCTGGTCGTCGTGGTCGGCTCCCTCGCGGGTTACGCGTTCGCCTGGATGGAGTTCCCGGGCCGGGACTGGTGGTTCCTGGGCGTGGTGAGCCTGCTGGTGGTGCCGGTGCAGGTGGCGCTGATCCCGATCGCCGAACTGTTCGGGAAGATAGGCCTGTTCGGGACCATCCTCGGCGTGATCCTGTTCCACACCGGCTTCGGCCTGCCGTTCGCGGTGTTCCTGCTGCGGAACTTCTTCGCGGAGATCCCGCGTGAGCTGCTGGAGGCGGCCCGCCTCGACGGCGCCGGTGAACTGCGGCTGTTCACACGGGTGGTGCTGCCGCTCGGCGGGCCCGCGATCGCGAGCCTCGGCATCTTCCAGTTCCTGTGGGTGTGGAACGACATGCTGGTCGCGCTGGTGTTCACCAAGTCGGGCACCCAGCCGATCACGGTCGCGCTGCAGACGCAGGTACGGCAGTTCGGCAACAACATCGACGTGCTGGCACCCGGCGCGTTCATCTCCATGGTGATCCCGCTGGCCGTGTTCTTCGCGTTCCAGCGGCAGTTCGTGTCCGGGGTGATGGCGGGCGCGGTCAAGTAGCGACAGATGCCGAGGGGCGGGCCGTACGGGGGCCCGCCCCTCGGCGTTCACCCGCCGTCCCCCCGCAGTCCCCCACATGCCGTACGAACCGTAACCAATTCACTCCATCGGCCGTTTCCGGTCAGAAACCCCGCGCCGAGCGACGACCCTTGGATGTCCCTTGCCCAGGTTCAGTGTCATTGTCCCCGCGTACAAGGTCCAGGCGTATCTCTCCGAGTGCCTGGACTCGGTGCTCTCGCAGTCGTACCCCGATCTGGAACTGATCGCCGTGGACGACTGCTCGCCGGATGCCTGCGGGGCGATCACCGACGAGTACGCGGCCCGGGACGCGCGGGTACGGCCCGTGCACCTGGCCGAGAACCGGGGGCTCGGGCGGGCCAGGAACGCGGGGATGGCCGAGGCGAGCGGTGACTACCTGGTCTTCCTGGACGGCGACGACACGCTCACCCCGGGCGCGCTCAGGGCGATCGCCGACCGGATCAAGGAGTCCGGGGAGCCGGACGTCCTGGTGTACGACTACGCGCGCACCTACTGGGACGGCCGGGCGGAGCGCAACCAGCTCACCGCCCCGCTCACCGAGCAGGGCCCGGCGCCGTTCCGCCTCCAGGACCGGCCGGGGCTGCTCAGGGTACTGATGGTGGCCTGGAACAAGGCGTACCGGCGGGAGTTCGTCGAGCAGCGCGGCTTCGCCTTCCCGCCGGGCTACTACGAGGACACCCCCTGGACGTTCCCGGTGCTGATGACGGCGGAGTCGATCGCCACCCTGGACCGGGTGTGCGTGCACTACCGGCAGCGCCGGCAGGGCAGCATCCTCGGCACCGCCAGCACCCGGCACTTCGATCTGTTCGAGCAGTACGACCGGGTGTTCGCGTACGTCGAGGACCATCCCGAACTGGCCCGGTGGCGGCCGGAGTTGTTCCGCCGGATGATCGACCACTACGCCACGGTGTTCACCAGGCGGGACCGGCTGCCGCGCGGCAGCCACGGCGAGTTCCTGCGCCGGGCCCGCGCCCACTACCGCCGCTACCGCACCCCCGGCGCCCGGCTGCGGCGCCGGGGCGTCCTGGTCCGCTTCGGTCTGCACCGCACCTTCCGCGCGTTGCAGGTGGTCTCGGCCGTGCGCCGGCGCACGTTCAAGGCGGCGGTGAAGCTGGCCCGCGCCGTGCGGACCGGGGTGCTGCGGCTGCACTACCGGATCCAGTTGCGGCTGCCCGTCCGCGCCGACCGGGCGGTGTTCACCTCCGGGGCGGGCCGGGGCCACGGCGGCGACCCGGGCGCCCTGGAGGAGGCGTTCCGCGCCCATGCCCCGCACATCCGGACCGCCTGGATCGCCCGCCCCGAGCACCAGCACACGGTCCCGCCCGGCCCGTGCCGGCTGCGGCCCGGCACCGCCGCCTACTGGACGGCGCTGGCCCGCGCCAAGTACCTGGTCACCGACGACGTCCTGGACCCGGACCTGCGCAAGCGGCCCGGGCAGGTGCTGGTCCAGACCCGGCAGGGCACGCCGCTCAAGCACATGGGCCTGGACCTGAAGGAACGCCCGGCGGCGGCCCGCGACACCGACTTCGGCCGGCTGCTGCGCGGCGTCGACCAGTGGGACATCGTGCTGTCCGGCAACCGGCACTCGACCCTGACCTGGGAGCGGGTCTTCCCGGGCCGGTACCGCACGCTGGAGTTCGGCGCGCCGCGCAACGACGTCTTCCAGCGGGCGACCTCGGCGGACGTGGCCCGGCTGCGCGGGTTGCTGGGCATCCCGGAAGGCGCGGTCGCGATCCTGTACGCGCCGACCTTCCGCGACCATCAGCGCACCCAGCACCCGCTGCTGGACCTGGAGCGGATCGCGCGCCGCCTCGGCCCGCGCTTCGTGATCCTGGCCCGCCCCCACCCGGTGCACGGCGGCCCCCTCGGCACGGGCGCCCGGGTCATCGACGTCGGCAACCACCCCAGCGTGCAGTCGCTGTGTCTGGCCTCGGACGCCCTCCTCACCGACTACTCGTCGCTCATGTTCGACTACGCCAACCTGGACCGGCCGATCGTGGTGCACGCGGGCGACTGGGAGGCGTACCGGGCGGCCCGCGGCACCTACTTCGACCTGCACGCCGCCTCGCCGGGTGCGGTCGCGCGCAGCGAGGACGAGCTGATCGACATCTTCGCGACCGGGCACTGGCGCGGCTCGCGCTCGGCCCAGCTGCGGGCGGCGTTCCGGCAACGGTTCTGCCCGTACGACGACGGACGCGCCGCCGAGCGGGTCGTACGGCATGTGGTGCGGGGCGCGACGGGCCTGCCGCCGGTGGTGCCGCTGGAGGAGCGCAGGCCGGCGCCGGCGGCCGGTGCGCGTTCCCCGCTGACCACCGCCACCGTGCCGCGGCCTTCCGGTTCCTGTCCCGTCCCCGAGAGGCGCTGAACGGCGTTGGCCCTCCCGGGAGTTCCCGTGCCCCTCGGCTCGACGCGGCCCACCCCGAGCCGGCCGTCCACCTGGCGTCCGGCGGGGCGGCCCGGTCGCGTGGCAGGCCCAGGCCCTGACGGCCTCGTCCACAGGACACGCCTGCGCACCCCACGCGTCCGCAAGACAACAGAAAGAGCAGAATGCCCCGCTTCAGCATCATCGTCCCGTCCCACGGGGTCGCCGCCCGGCTGTCCCAGGCGCTGGACTCGGTTCTCGGCCAGTCGTGCGGCGACCTGCAGCTGATCCCGGTCTGCGACGCCCCCGGCTCCCCGGCCGCGGCCGTGGCCGCCGGTTACGCGGAGCGGGACGCCCGGGTGACCCCGGTCCACTCGCCGCCGTCCGCCGGTCTGAGCGGGGCGCGGAACGCGGGGATCGATGCGGCGACCGGCGCGTATGTGCTGTTCCTCGACGGCGACGACCTGCTGCTGCCGGGCGCGCTCGCGGCCCTGGACGCCCGGCTGGCCGAGACCGCCGGCGTGGACGTGCTCTACGTCGAGCACGAGCGCGCCCCCTGGTGGGAGGGCGAGCCGGTCAACCCGGCCGCCCCGCTGTTCGCCGGGGCCCCGAAGGGCGTCTTCGCCCCCGCCGACCGGCCGGAGCTGACCGGCGTACAGCTCCCGGCGTGGAGCGCGGTCTACCGGCGCGGCTTCCTCACCGAGCACCAACTCGCTTTTCCGGACAGCCACTTCACCGACATCGGCTGGGGCGGTCTGACCACGCTCGCCGCCGGGCGGATCGCGGTGCTGCGCCGGGTCGTCGTACGGCACCGGCTGCGCCGGCAGGGCAGCCGGCTGAATGTGCCGGGGCCGCACCACCACGATCTACTCGACCAGGTGGAGCTCGTGCTGACCCGGGCCGCCGAGCGGGAGCTGCCCGCCGAGCGGACGCGCGCGCTCTTCGAGCAGCTGTTCACCCAGGTCCTGAAGACCGCGTCCCGGCCCGAGCGGCTGCCGTCCGGGCACCGGGCGTTCTTCCGCCGCGCCGCCCGCCTCTACCGGCGCCACCGGCCGGCCGGTTTCCGGGTGCCCGGCGGCAGCCTGGGCGTGCAGCACCGGCTGCTGGCGGCCGGGGCGTACAGCGCGTTCCGGGCGCTGCGCGGCGCCAACCAGCTGGCCGTGCACACCGCCGAGGTCCTGCCGCGTCCGCGCGCGGTGCGCACCCGGCTGCGCTACGCCCGCGACCTGCACCGCCCGCTGGACGAGAACCTGGCCGTGTACTGCGCCTACTGGGGCCGGGGTTACGCCTGCAACCCGGCCGCGATCCACGCCAAGGCCCGTGAACTCGCCCCGCACATCCGCTCGGTGTTCCTCGTCGAGGCCGGTCAGGCGCACGCGATGCCCGAAAACCCCAGGGACCCCGAGGACGTGGAGTACGCGGTGATCGGCTCCCGCCGCTACTGGGAGGTGCTGGCCCGCGCGAAGTACCTGGTCAACAATGCCAACTTCGCCGAGGGGATCGTCAAGCGGCCCGGCAGTGTGCACCTGCAGACCCAGCACGGCACCCCGCTGAAGACGATGGGGGTGGACCAGTCGACGTACCCGGTGGTGGCCGCGCAGTCCGGCAGCTACACGAAACTGCTGGGCCGGGTCGACCGCTGGGACTTCAACCTCTCGTCCAACCGCCACTCCACCCGGATGTGGGAGCGCGCCTTCCCCGGCTCCTGGGAGGCCCTGGAGTACGGCTATCCGCGCAACGACGTCTACTACACGGCGACCGCCGAGGACGTGGCCCGCGTCCGGCGGGAGCTGGGCGTCCCCGAGGGCAGCACGGCCGTCCTGTACGCCCCCACCCACCGCGACCACCACACCGGCTTCGAGCCCGGCCTGGACCTGGCGGCGTTCTGCGAGGCGGCCGGCGAGGACGTGGTCGTGCTGCTGCGCGCCCACTACTTCTACGACCGGGGGCGGCTCGGCCGCGCCGACGGCCGCGTCATCGACGTCACCGCGCACCGCTCGTCGGAGGACGTGTGCCTGGCGGCGGACGCGCTGGTCACCGACTACTCCTCGATCATGTTCGACTACGCCAACCTGGACCGGCCGATCGTCGTGTACGCCGACGACTGGGACGTCTACCGGGAGACGCGGGGCGTCTACTTCGACCTGCCGGCCGAGCCGCCCGGACCGGTCGCGCGCACCCCGGACGAGCTGGCCGCGGTCTTCCGGGACGGCTCGTACGCGGGCGAGGAGGCCGCGGCGCTCAGGGCCGCGTTCCGGGAGCGGTTCTGCGAGTTCGACGACGGCCGGGCCGCCGAGCGCGTCGTACGGCGGGTGCTGCTCGGCGAGCCGCCGGAGGCTCTCCCGCCCGTGATCCCGCTGGCACAGCGCGTCCCCGCCCCCGCCGCCGCGACCCTCGTGAGGAGCTGACCCGCCGTGCCCCGCTTCAGTCTGATCGTGCCCTGTTTCAAGGTGCAGGGCTTTCTGCGCGAGTGCCTGGACTCGGTGCTGCTGCAGTGCTTCGGCGACTTCGAGCTGATCGCCGTGGACGACCGCTCTCCGGACGGCTGCGGCGCCATCCTCGACGAGTACGCCGAGCGCGACCCGCGGGTGAAGGTGCTGCACCTGCCGGAGAACGTGGGCCTCGGCCGGGCCCGCAACGCCGGGCTGCCGCACGCCACCGGCGACTACCTGTTCTTCCTGGACAGCGACGACACCCTCACCCCGGGCGCGCTCAGGGCGATCGCCGACCGGCTGACCGAGGCCGGGGACCCGGACGTGCTGGTCTTCGACTACGCGCGCACCTACTGGTGGGGCGGCACCCGGCGCAACGCCCTGGCCGAGGTGCTCGCCGAGGCCGGGCCGGGCACCTTCACCGCGGCCGAGTACCCGCAGATCCTCGACCTGCTGATGGTGGTGTGGAACAAGGTCTACCGGCGGGAGTTCGTGGCTCAGGAGGGCTTCGCGTTCCCGCCCGGCTACTACGAGGACACGCCCTGGACCTTCCCGGTCATGCTCAGCGCCCGGCGGATCGCCGTGCTGGACCGGATCTGCCTGAACTACCGGCAGCGTCGGCAGGGCAACATCCTCTCCACGACCAGCCGCAAGCACTTCGACATCCACGAGCAGTACGAGCGGGTCTTCGCGTTCGTCGGGCAGCGCCCGGAGCTC
Source organism: Streptomyces sp. NPDC001393 (assembly GCF_053597455.1). Lineage (NCBI taxonomy): Bacteria > Bacillati > Actinomycetota > Actinomycetes > Kitasatosporales > Streptomycetaceae > Streptomyces > Streptomyces sp. NPDC001393. The sequence goes on along the minus strand of NZ_JBSFIH010000055.1, from coordinate 46,246 downwards.
GCGTCCTGGCGGCCGTACCTGCACCGCAAGATGGCTGAGCACTGCCTGGACATCCTGGCCAAGCCGGACCGGCTGCCGCCCGCCGACAAGGCCGAGTTCTTCCGGCGCACCCGGGAGATGTTCCGGCGGCACAGGCCGGCGCAGGGCGCCGTGGCCGACGGCGAGGCCGGCCTGATGGAGGGCTCCTGGACGGGATACCGGATCAGGCGGGGGGCGGCGCGGGCCGGGCAGGAGGCGGCACGGCGGGCCGCTCTCGTGCGCGGCGCGGCCGCCGACCGGGCCCGCTCCGGCTGGGCGGCCGTGCACGCGCACCGCCCGCTGGACCCGCACCTGGTCCTCTACTCGGCGTCCTCGCACCGGGGCATGCTCGGCGACCCGGCCGCCGTGTACGCCAAGGCCCGGCAGATCGCCCCGCAGCTGCGCGGGGTGTGGGTGGTGAAGGACGAGGAGACCGCCGAGCATCTGCCGGCCGGTGTGGAGCACGTGGTCCTGGGCTCCCGGCGCTGTCTGGAGGTCGCCGCGCGGGCGAAGTTCTTCGTCAACGACGTCAACTGGCCCGGCACGCTCGCCAAGCGGCCCGGCAGCGTGCACATCCAGACCCACCAGGGGACCCCGCTGAAGTACATGGGCGCCGACCTGCTGGACAAGCCCGGCGCCCGGCTCGGCTTCGACGTGCCGCAGATGCTGCGCCGGGCCGACCGCTGGGACTACAGCCTGGTCGCCAACCGCCACTCCGAGCTGGTCTGGGAGCGGGCCTACCCCTGCCACTTCACCTCGCTGCGCACCGGCAGCCCGCGCAACGACGTACTGGTGAACGGCGGCGACAGCGACTTCCGGCAGCGGTACGGCATCCCGGAGACGGACACGGTCGTGCTGTACGCGCCGACCCGCCGGGACTACCGGCGCGGCGGGCACGTGGACCGGATCGACCTGGCCCGGTTCGCGGCGGACCTGCGCGAGGGCCTGGGGGGCGGGGGCCCGGGCGAGGGGCTCACCCTGGTGGTCCGGCTGCACCCGTCGCTGGCGACCGGTCCGGCGCGCGGCATGGGCCTGGCCGAGCTGGACCGGCGCGGGATCCTGGTCGACGCGACCGACGAGCCGTGCGTGGAGGACGTCCTGCTCGCGGCGGACGTGCTGGTCACCGACTACTCGGCGGTGATGTTCGACTACGCCAACCTGGACCGGCCGATCGTGGTGCACGCCGACGACTGGCCCGCGTACACCGCGAGCCGGGGCACCTACTTCGACATCACCGCCGAACCGCCCGGCCATGTCGCGCGTTCCTACCGCGAGCTGGCCTGGCTGTTCGCCTCGGGTTCCTGGCGGGACGAGGAGTCGGCGCGGCTGCGGGCGGAGTTCCGGGAGCGGTACTGCGAGTTCGACGACGGCCGGGCCGCCGAGCGCGTGGTACGCACGCTGCTGCTGGGCGAGGCCGGGCCGGGCCCCCGGATCCGGCTGCCGGGCCAGGCCACCGGGCAGGACGTGCTGACGCCCGCATAGGGCGGGCACGGGGCAGGAACGGGGCAGGCCCGAGGGTGCCGGCGGCGCGGTGGCCGCCGGCACCCTCGGGATGCGCCGCGTCACTCGTCGACGGCCGCGTTACTCGATGACGAGGTCGACGTCGATGTTGCCGCGGGTGGCGTTGGAGTAGGGGCAGACCTGGTGGGCGGTCTCGACCAGCTTGCGGCCGGTCTCCTGGTCCACGGTGTCGGGCAGCTCGACGCGCAGCGTCACCTTCAGGCCGAAGCCCTCGCCCTGCTTGCCGATGCCGACCTCGGCGGTCACGGCGGCGTCGCTGACGTCGACCTTGGCCTGCCGGCCGACGAGGCCGAGGGCGCTGCCGAAGCAGGCGGCGTAACCGGCTGCGAAGAGCTGCTCGGGGTTGGTGCCCTCGCCGTTGCCGCCCAGCTCCACCGGCGGGGCCAGCTTGAGGTCGATCCTGCCGTCGGAGGAGACGGCACGACCGTCACGGCCGTGGGTGGCGGTGGCGACTGCGGTGTAGAGCGCGTCCATGAAGACCATCCCTCTCGGGTGCGGGGTTCGCTGTGACCACAAGTAGAGCACACAATTAAGTTGTGCACAACTAAATGGCTCACCAGAGCTACCCTGGAGGCATGACCGACACCGAGTGGCTGCGCCTGGACCGCCAGATCTGCTTCTCCCTGCACGCGGCTTCCCGCGCCTTCAACGGCGTCTACCGCGTGATCCTCAAGGACCTCGGGCTCACCTATCCGCAGTACCTGGTGATGCTGGTCCTCTGGGAGCAGGGCGACCTGCCCGTCAAAGCGCTCGGCGAACACCTGCGACTCGACTCGGGCACGCTGTCCCCGCTGGTCAAGCGGCTGGAGGGGGCCGGCCTGGTGCGCCGGGAGCGCAGCGCGCAGGACGAGCGCTCGGTGTGGGTCCGGCTCACCGGGGAGGGCGCGGCGCTGCGGGAGCGGGCGCTTGAGGTGCCGCGCCGCATCGCCCGGGCGACCGGCTTCGACCTGGCGGAGATCAACGAACTGCGCGAACGCCTCGACCGGCTCACGACCGCGCTGGACTCGGCGGCCGTGACAGCGGGGCTCGAGGGGAACTGAGCGCTCCGGACCCGTTCAGCCTGCCCGGACGGGTTTCGTCTCGACGGGTTTCCTCTCGGCCGCCGGGCGCTTCATGGGCTCGCGGACGTACAGCCGTACGGCGATGCCGCCCCGCAGGATCTCCTGCCTGCCGGTGAAGTCCCGCTGCAGCGCGGCGAGTTCGGCCCGCTCGGTGTGGTTGCGGGGGATCCAGTGCCCGGCGAGCAGATCCGGGTCCGCCACGACCCACACCCGGTCCAGCCGCTCGATCCGCCGCCGCACCTTCCGGGCCCCGGCCTCCCGCCCGTACAGCGTCCCCGACCCGGCGGCCCCCTCCGCGAGCGCCACGTCCCGCGCGCCCCGGAACGCGCCCGGATAGGTCAGGGCCACGTTCCGCACCTGCGACGGCAGGAACAGCACGGCGTCACCGGGCGCCAGCTCCCGTGCCGCCACCCGGGAAACAGCACCGAGATCATCGGGCCGGGCACCGGGGTCGCGGTCGGCACGCAGGAGCGGGAGCTGATGGAGAAAGGCGAGCGCGACGGCGAAGACACCGGTGAGGGTGACGAGAGGAGAGTGCGGCAGGGGGCGCCTCTCCAACATGCCGTCGTCGTGTGGGCAGTCGTTCCGCAGGGCGGAACAGGTGGGCACACGACGACCACCGGCGGTCAGCCACCCCACCGCCCCCGCCACCCGCTCGGCCCCCGCCGCGACAAGCAACGGCGCCCCGCTGAGCGCGTACAGCACATACCGGTCCACAAACAGCGGCGAGGCCTGGGAAGCGAGCATCAGCACCGCGGGCGGCACCACGGTCAACGGCAACGCCACCCCCGCAAGGGTGATTTCCCCCCGCCGCCCGAAGAGCCCCGCCAAGGCGACCGACGCAAGGCCCAGACACACCGCGTACACCCCGCCCGAAGGCCCGAGAAACCCCTGCAACAGCTCTTCCGCCGTATCCGCCGTAGGCCTCCGCAGCCACGCCACCTGCGCCGCCTGCCCGCGCGACACCAGGACCATCGGCACCAGCGAGACCACGACCCCGCCCGCCGCACACCCCCACCCCCGCCACACCCGGCCCCCGGCCCGGGCCAGCGCCAGCGACCCCGCGTGGGCACACAGCAGCAGCACCGCGAACTCGTGCAGCCAGCAGGTGAGGCCGAGGACGGCGCCGTATGCCACCCAGGAGGTAGAGGCCCCCTGAACGGCCCGCACGAACAGCAGCGTCGCCCCGGTGGCCCCGGCCGCCACCAGGGCGTACGAGCGGCCCTCCTGCGCATAGTGGCCGGCCATCGGCGCGACGGCGTACAGCAGGCCGGCCCACAGCCCGACGCGCGGCCGGACCAGCCGGGCGCCGAGCGACGCCACCAGCGCGGCCGTCACCGCCGCCGCGCACACCGACGGCAGCCGCAGGACGACCTCGCCGGGGTGGACGGCGAGAACGGCGTGCACGAGGAAGTAGTACAGGCCGTGCACGGCGTCCACGTCGTGCAGCAGCAGCCAGATCTGCGGCACCGTGCGCCGCCCGACCTGGAAGCTGACGGCCTCGTCGCGCCACATGCCGCCGCGGTCCAGCCCCCAGAGCCCGACCGCGAGCATCACCAGCGCGGGCACCCCCACGGCGGTCCGGCGGCGGATCCGGGCCCGGTGTCCGCGGGGTGCCGTCGCCGCGCCGCCGGCCGTCGCCGCGCCGCCGGCCGACGGCGCGCCGACCGCCCTCGCATCCGCTCCGCGCGACTGCCGATCCACAGGAAGCCCGACGTTCACCACGGTCCGCCCGATCTCTTGCGATTAACCAACCCTTTTACAGTCATGACGGCGTATCGGCGGGTATGCACCATCTGCGGCGCTTAGGCTCCCATGCTGATGAACCGTCTCCGTGCCAACTCCGGTCCGGTCCTCGGCGTCACCGCCCTCTGGCTGGCCACCCGCGCCCTGATGCTGTGGCTGCTCACCCATGGCAACGCCCCACTGCTGGGCGGGGGCACGGTGGCCCGCGAGGTGTGGCGGCTGTACGGCGACTGGTACGACGTCCTCGCGCGCGGCTCGTTCCCGACGCACGACACGCTCTGGCAGTACCCGCCGGGCGCCGGCGTGGTACTGCTGGCACCGCGCCTGCTGCCGTGGCTGACGTACTTCCAGGCGTTCGTGGTGCTCACGCTGGCCGTGGACGCGCTGGTCACGGCGGCGCTGACCCGCGCGGGCAGGTGTCCCGGGCGCAGTCTGCTCGGCGCGGCCCTGTGGACGGGCGGCCTGCCGCTGCTGCTGCACCTCCCGCTCGCCCGGTACGACGTCCAGGCCACCGCCCTCGCCGTGCTCTCCCTGCTGGCGGCGGGCCGCTCCCCGCGCGCGGGCGGGGTGTACGGGGCGCTGGGCGCGCTGGTGAAGGTGTGGCCGGCGCTGGTGCTTCTGGGCACGCCCCGGGGCCGGGCGAGCCGTAGGGCGTGGGGGTGGGCGGCGGCCGCCGGGGGCGCCGCGTTCGGGGTCCTCGCCGTGTTGTTCGACCACCCCCTGTCCTTTCTGCGGGAGCAGGGCGGGCGGGGCGTGCAGATCGAGTCGGTCGGCGGCACGGCGCTGAACCTGGCGCGGCACGCGGGCTGGCCGGGCCGCGCCCGCTACCGGTACGGCGCCACCGAGCTGGTCGGCCCGCATGTGCACGCCGTCGCCACCGCCTCCCTGGCGCTGACGGTGATCGCCTTCGCGCTGCTGGTGCTGTGGCGGGTGCGGGCGCGACGGTGGAGCGAGGCCACGCCGTTCGACGCGGCACTGTGCGCGGTGCTGCTGTTCACGGTCACCAGCCGGGTGATCAGCCCGCAGTACATGATCTGGCTGCTCGGTCTCGCCGCGGTGTGCCTCACCTCGCGGCACACCGGTCAGCGGCCGGTCGCGGCGCTGGTCGTGGCGGCGGCCGCGCTGAGCACCCTGGCGTTCCCGATGCACTACGGCGACGTGATCGACGGCACCTGGACCGGCTGCCTGCTGATGCTGGCCCGCAACGGGATCCTGGCGGCCGCGGCGGTGCTGTCCTTCGTCCGGTTGTGGCGTTCGTCACGCCCCCATGGAAATCCCTATGGAAATACTGTGCAAAGCACGGAACCCGGACCCGATTTCGAACGTCTTCCGGACCGAGCGCTAAGCCTCTCTTAACGGGGTATTACCGAACATTCCTACGCTCCCGGCCCGTGGACCCGATGCGATCAGACTCGACCGACACACCCGATACCGCAGGTACCGCCGAGTCGCCGCACCCGGCGCAGGTCGGTGTCGTCGTCATCGGCTACAACGACCGCGCCCATGTGGGTGACGCCGTGCGTTCGGCGCTCGCCCAGGGGCCGGCGGTCGCCGAGGTCGTCGCCGTGGACGACTGCTCCACCGACGGCAGCGCCGACCTGCTCGAGCAGCTGGCCGCCGACGAGCCCCGGCTGCGGGTGGTGCGCCGGGACACGAACAGCGGCGGCTGCGGCAGCCCGCGCAATGCCGGGATCGACACGGTGACCACACCGTACGTGATGTTCCTGGACAGCGACGACGTGCTGCCGCCCGGTGCGGTGGACACGCTGCTGGCCGCGGCCACGGGAGCGCACGCCGAGGTCGCGAGCGGGCTGTGCGTGCGCCGGGAGCTGCCCTCGGGGCGCGAACAATCCTGGCAGGCGCCCCTCTACACGGCGCACACCGTCCTCGCGCGCCCCTCCGAGCACCCGCGCCTGGTCCACGACACGCTGTGCGTCAACAAGCTGTACCGCACGGACTTCCTGCGCGAGCACGACATCCGCTTCCCCGAGGGCCGCTTCCTCTACGAGGACATCGTCTTCACCGCGCGCGTGCTGGCCGCCGGCCCGCGCATGGCGCTCGTACCGGACCGCGTGTACGTGTGGCATGTGCGCCGGGCCGCCGAGCAGCTGTCGCTCTCGCTGGACCGGGAGCACATCGACAACTGGAAGGCGCGCCTGGAGGCGTGCGCGCTGGCGTACGAGATCCTGCTGGGCGCCGGGCAGAAGGAGCTGGCGCGGGCGGCGCGGGCCAAGTTCCTCGACCACGAGGTGCGCATGTACGCGCGCGAGCTGGGGTTGCGCGACGCGCACTACCAGCGCGCGTGGTGGGAGCACACCCGGGAGTACCTCGCGCGCTACGACGCCGCCGACTGGGAGCAGAACCCGGGCGCTCCGGGCCGGCTGCTCGCGCGGGTCGTCCTGGAGTCGCCCGAGCCCCTCGACCTGCCCCGGCTGCGCGAGCTGGCCTCCCGCCCGGCGCGCCTGCTGCCGCCCTACGCCCGCACTCCCGACGGCGTCCCGGTCTGGTCCGCCGACCTCCCCCAGGTCACCCTCACACCGCTCCTGACCCGCCCCACGGAGCTCCTCCCGCTCACGGTCGACGCGGAACTGCAGCCACGCGCGCGTGCCTCGCTGCTCCGTCTGCGGCTGCACGAGCTGTACGGCAGGGTGGCCGAGGCGGGCCCGCGCGAGGTGGACGTGGAGTGGCAGTCCCGGGAGGACGAGAACCGCACGCTGGGGCGCACGACAGTCCCCCTCACGCCCTCGGGCGCAGGGACCGACGGGGCGACCCGCGCGGAGACCGAAGCAGAGACCCGCGCGGAGACCGAAGCAGGGGTCCGGGCGGAGGCCGACGGGGGCAGTTGGTCGGCCGAGCTGCCCGTGGACCTGGGCGCGCTCGGCGCCGGGACCTGGGACCTGCGGCTGACCGTGCGCTTCGCGGACGGCACACAGCGGGACGTGACGGCGCACGCCCTGGCGGGCGCCGGCCGACTGCGCCGGCGCGCCGTCCCGAGCCTCCGGCACGGCATGCTCCTGGTGCAGCCGTACGCCACGCACTCCGGCGCGCTGGCCGTGCGCCTGGCGAGCGGCGTGCGCGGGGTGCTGCAGGTGGCGCGCGGCCGGCTCCGCCGCCTGCTTCACTGAGACACATGCCGAGGCACCGCGACACACCCCGCCGCCTCACCGGGGCCCCCGCTGATCCGGCGGGACGCCCCCTGCTTCACTGAACCACGCTTGCTGCTCCACCGAGCGGCTGAACGGGCCAACTGACGAGGAGACGGCCGCAATGACCTGGCTGATCACCGGCGGTGCCGGATACATCGGGGCACACGTCGTACGGGCGATGACCGAGGCGGGCGAGCGCACGGTCGTCTACGACGACCTGAGCACGGGCGTCGCCGAGCGCGTACCGGCGGAGGTTCCCCTGGTGCGGGGCTCGGTCCTGGACGGGGAGCTGGTGGCCCGCACGCTCGCCGAGCACGAGATCAGCGGGGTCGTGCACCTGGCGGCGAAGAAGCAGGTGGGCGAGTCGGTGGAGCGCCCGCTGCACTACTACCGGGAGAACGTCGAGGGCCTCCGGGTCCTCCTGGACGCGGTGACGCGCGCGGAGGTCCCGTCCTTCGTCTTCTCCTCCTCGGCCGCCGTCTACGGCATGCCGGACGTCGACCTGGTGACGGAGGAGACCCCCTGCCGGCCGATGTCCCCCTACGGCGAGACCAAGCTGGCCGGCGAGTGGCTGGTCCGCGCGACGGGCCGGGCGACCGGCATGTCCACGGCGTCCCTGCGCTACTTCAACGTGGCGGGCGCGGCCGCCCCCGAATACGCCGACACCGGTGTGTTCAATCTCATCCCCATGGTCTTCGAGAAGCTCACCGAGGGCGCCGCGCCGCGCATCTTCGGCGACGACTACCCGACGCCGGACGGCACCTGCGTGCGCGACTACATCCACGTGGTCGACCTGGCCGAGGCCCACGTCACCGTCGCCCGCGCCCTGGCCTCCTCCCCCGGCACCGACCTGACCCTCAACATCGGCCGCGGCGAGGGTGTGTCGGTCCGGGAGATGATCGACCGCATCAACGCGGTCACCGGCTACGACCGCGCGCCGACCGTCACCCCGCGCCGCCCCGGGGACCCCGCACGCGTCGTCGCCTCGGCCACCCGTATCGCCACGGAACTGGGCTGGCAGGCCAAGTACGACGTCCAGGACATGATCACCTCGGCCTGGGAGGGCTGGGTACACCACCACCCGGAGGCGGCGCGCTCGTAGGCTCGGCCGACGGCCGTGCCCGGAGCCCTCGGACGCGCGGTCGGCGCCGTACTCGGCTCCGCCGTGGCCGACGCGCTCGGGGCGCCCTTCGAGTTCGGCCCCGAGGGCGCCTTCTCGGCCCGGTTCCCCCGTCCCGGACACGGCGGCGAGATGTGCGGGGGCGGCGGCTGGGAGCCGGGCAAGGCGACGGCCGACACGCAGAGGGCGGTCCTGACCGCCGAGTCCCTGCTGGACCACGGCGGCCTGGACGCGGCGCCCCTCACAGCGCCTTGAGCGCCCCCGCCGTGGCCCGGGCCAGCATGTCCAGGTAGTCCTTCGGCAGCTTCGGGGAGCGGATGACCACCGCGCGCCAGTACAGCGGGCCGGAGATCAGGTCGAGCGCGAGGTCGGGATCGACACCCGCGCGCACCTCTCCGCGCGCCTCCGCCGCCGCCACGATCTTGCTGGCCACGCCCTCCTGCCCGTCCCGCAGGGCCTTCTGGAAGGCGTCGGCGATGTCGGGATTGCGGGCCGCCTCCGCCTGGAGGTCGGGGATGATCTGCGAGGCGACCGGGTGGCGCAGGGCGCGCGACGTCACCTCGTACAGCAGGCGCAGGTCGCCCTCCAGGGAGCCCGTGTCCGGTACCGGGAGGCCCAGGACCGCCATCGCCGAGACGACGTCCAGCACCAGGTGCAGTTTGGAACGCCACCGCCGGTACACCGCGGTCTTGCCGACGCCCGCCCGCCGCGCGATGCCCTCGATGGACATGCGGGCGTATCCGACGGCCGCGAGTTCCTCGAAGACCGCCGCCCGGATGGCTTCGGTCACATCCTCCCGGAGCACGGCGGCCCCGGCAGGGGTCCGGCGGCGCGGACGCGTCGAGGGTTCGTCGGCGTTCGTCGTCATGATGCACAGCATAGGGCGTGACGACGATACGGTTGCGTTCCGACGTCGATTGGTTCTACTCTCGCCGTTGCGACGATACGGTCCCGTTCCGACGTAAGAGAACGTGAAGAGAAGCGTAAGGAAACGTCGGACCAGTGACCGTGCGCCCCGGCAGCCGGCCGGGCCGCGGCACCCCCTCCCCCCGAGCGAAAGCAGCGGATGTGAGCCAGGTCCTCGACACACCGCCCCCCACCCAGGCCCCGGCCGACGACGATCTCGCGGCGCTGGCCGCCCGGCACGGCCTGACGGTCAGCGGCGCCCGCCCCTCCCTGCCCGAGTACGTCCGCCAGCTGTGGGCCCGGCGCCACTTCATCACCGCCTTCGCCACCGCCAAGCTCACCGCTCAGTACAGCGAGGCGAAGCTCGGCCAGATCTGGCAGGTCATGACCCCGCTGCTGAACGCGGCGGTCTACTACTTCATCTTCGGCGTGCTGCTCGGCACCAAGAAGGGCGTCCCGGACTACATCCCGTTCCTGGTCACCGGCGTGTTCGTGTGGACGTTCACGCAGAGCTCGATCCAGGTCGGCACCCGGGCGATCTCCGGCAACCTCGGCCTGGTGCGCGCCCTGCACTTCCCGCGCGCCGCCCTGCCGATCTCCTTCTGCATCCAGCAGCTCCAGCAGCTGCTGTTCTCGATGGCCGCACTGGTCGTCATCCTGCTCAGCCTGGGCGTGCCGATCTCCTTCTCCTGGCTGCTGGTGATCCCCGCGCTGGTCCTGCAGTTCGTGTTCAACGCGGGGATGTCGCTGATCATGGCGCGGATGGGCGCCAAGACCCCGGACATCGCCCAGCTGATGCCGTTCATCCTGCGCACCTGGATGTACGTGTCCGGCGTGATGTGGAGCATCCACTCGCTCACCAAGAAGGACCACCTGCCGCACATCGTCACGGTCCTGCTGGAGACCAACCCGGCCGCGGTCTACATCGACCTCATGCGCTTCGCCCTGATCAAGAGCTTCCACGCCAAGCAGCTACCCCCACACGTGTGGTCGACGGCGATCGGCTGGGCGCTGGTCGTCGGCGTCGGCGGCTTCATCTACTTCTGGAAGGCGGAGGAGAGGTACGGCCGTGGCTGAGCAGACTCCCCAGAACCCCGAGAACCCCGACGAGGTCGTCGAGGAGTCCCCCGACGAGCGCATGATGCGGGAGCGGCTCGAACGCCTCTCCCAGGCCGAGAAGATCCCCACCGTCGTCTGCGACGGCGTCGACATCGTCTACCGGGTCAACGGCACCGGCTCCGGCCGCGGCTCCGCCACCGCCGCCCTCAACCGCATCCTGCGCCGCAAGCAGGCGGAGAAGGCGGCCGGTGTGCGCCGGGTGCACGCGGTGAAGAACGTGTCGTTCGTCGCCTACAAGGGCGAGGCGATCGGCCTGATCGGCACCAACGGCTCCGGCAAGTCCACGCTGCTCAAGGCCGTCGCCGGCCTGCTGCCGGTGGAGAACGGCCACATCTACACCCATGGCCAGCCCTCCCTGCTCGGTGTCAACGCGGCGCTGATGAACGACCTCACGGGCGAACGCAACGTCTACCTCGGCGGGCTCGCCATGGGCATGTCCCGGGAGCAGGTCAAGGAGCGCTACCAGGACATCGTCGACTTCTCCGGCATCAACGAGAAGGGCGACTTCATCACCCTTCCGATGCGCACGTACTCCTCCGGTATGGCCGCCCGGCTGCGCTTCTCCATCGCCGCAGCCAAGGACCACGACGTCCTGCTGATCGACGAGGCCCTGGCTACCGGTGACCGCAGGTTCCAGATGCGCTCCGAGGAACGGATCCGCGAGCTGCGCGCGACAGCGGGTACGGTCTTCCTCGTCAGCCACAACAACAAGTCGATCCGCGACACCTGCGAGCGGACCATCTGGCTGGAGCGCGGCGAACTCCGCATGGACGGACCGACCGAGGACGTCATGAAGGAGTACGAGGCCTTCACCGGAGACAAGGGCGACAAGAAGGCCGCTGGTAAGAAGGCAGCGTAAAAGTTGCCGGAAGTGAAACCCCAGGCTGCGGAAGTTCATCTTCCATACTGTCGTCCTCTTACCCCGAGCGCGGTTATCCCTTTCATCCGCTTAGTGACAGTATGTTATGAAGACTGGCCCAGCCGACGAACCGAAGGAGTCCACTGCGATGCCCCAACTCAGCGTCATCGTCTACGGACCGAACGCACAGGGGCATCTGACAGAGTTGCTGGACTCTCTGGAGGCCCACCCGCTGACCGACGCCGAGGTGATCGTCGCGGCGGTCGGCGACTGGGCGCGTGAGGCAGCCGAGGGCCACGCCCCCGAGACGGTGGTCGTACCACTGCCGGAGGACACCGGTGACGCGGCGGCCCGGGCCGCCGGCGCCGCCCGCGCGACCGGCCGCTGGCTGCACTTCGTCCACGCCAAGGACAGCCTGCCGGCCGGCGCCCCCCGGCTGATCGCCGAACGGGCCGCCGAACTGGAAGCCACGGACACCGAAGGCGCCGACGTCCTCCTCTTCGACCACGTCACCACCACCTGGCAGACCGCCGGCACGCCCTCCCGCGACGGCCGGCTCCTCGCCGCCGTCGGCCGTGACAGCCTGCCCCTGGACGAGGCCGCGGACCTGCTGCGCCTCACCCCGCTGCTCGGCAACCGCGCCCTGCGCGCCGAGTTCTGGCGGGCGCACGAGGAGCGGCTCACCACGGACGACGAACCGCAGGCCGCCCACGCCGCCCTGCTGCACGCCGACCGCGTCGCCTGCCTGAACCAGGTGGCGTACGAGAGCCGCGAACTGCGCCCCGAGAGCCTGCCGCCGCTCGCCCCGGAGGACCGGTTCGAGCTGATCGAGCGCTACGAGTCGCTGCTCGCCCTCGCCAAGGACCGCCGCGCCGCCCGCGTGGTGCTGTACGACCTGATGATGCGCGACCTGGTGCGCACCTTCGCCGGCGAGAACCTGCCCGACGCGGTGGCCCGCGAGTTCTTCCGTCGCGCCTCCCTCGCCGCGGTCCGCTGGCGCCCCGAGAACCACGAGCGCCCGGCCGGTGTGGAGGGCGTACGGCACGCCCTGCTGGAGGAGGGGGCGTACACCAAGTACCGCGCGTTCCAGGCCGCCAACCGCACCCGCCGCGCCGCCAAGAAGGCCGTGCGCACCCGCAAGAAGCAGGTCGGCGCCAAGCTCCGCGACCAGCAGTACCAGCGCGCCCTGACCCGCCCGGTCGACCCGAACCTCGCCGTGTTCGCCGCCTACTGGGAGCGCGGCGTGGCCTGCAACCCGGCCGCGATCGCCGCGAAACTGCGCGAACTCGCCCCGCACATCCACCCGGTGTGGGTGGTGTCGAAGAGCAACGAGGCCCTGCTGCCCCCCGGCACCGACCATGTCATCCCCGGCACCCGCCGCTACTGGGAGACGCTGGCCACCGCCAAGTACCTCGTCAACAACGTCAACTTCCCCAACGCGGTGGTCAAGCGCCCCGAGGCGATCCACCTCCAGACCCACCACGGCACCCCACTCAAGCGCATGGGCCTGGACCAGATGGAACACCCGGCCGCCGCCAAGGGCCTGGACTTCGACGCCCTGCTGGCCCGCATCGACAAGTGGGACTACAGCGTCAGCGCCAACAGCCACTCCACCCGCATGTGGGAGCGCGCCTACCCGGCCCGCTACACCTCGCTGGACTACGGCTACCCGCGCAACGACGTCTACTACTCGGCCACGGCCGCCGACGTGCGCGCCGCCCGTGAACGCCTCGGCATCCCGCCCGGCAAGACGGCGATCCTGTACGCGCCCACCCACCGCGACTACGAGGCCGGCTTCACCCCGCGCCTGGACCTCGCGGCCCTCGCCGACCGGCTCGGCGAGGACACCGTGCTCCTGGTCCGCGCCCACTACTTCTACGGCGGCGCCGCCTCCCCGCTGACCGGTCTGCGCCGCTCCGGCCGGATCATCGACGTCTCCTCCTACGACCCCGTCGAGGAGCTCTGCCTGGCCGCCGACGCGCTGGTCACGGATTACTCGTCGATCATGTTCGACTACGCCAACCTCGACCGGCCGGTCGTCGTCTACGCCGACGACTGGGAGACCTACCGGACCACCCGGGGCGTCTACTTCGACCTGATGACCGACCATCCCGGCCAGGTCGCCCGCACCCAGGAGGAGCTGACGGAGATCTTCGTCTCCGGCGCCTGGCGCGACGAGAGCGCGGCGAAGGCGCGGGCCGCCTTCCGGCGCCGGTTCTGCGAGTACGACGACGGCCGCGCCGCCGAGCGGGTCGTACGACGGGTCTTCCTGGGCGAACCGGAGGAGGCGCTGCCACCGGTGATCCCGCTGGAGGAACGCACCCCCGCCCCGACCCCCGAGGAGGCCTCGGCATGACGACCACGCCGACCACGACCCCTGACGTCACGGTCACCGTGATCGTCTACAACGACGCGGCACGCCTGCCCCGGGCGGTGGCGTCCCTGCGCGCGCAGACGCACGCGAACATCGAGATCATCATCAGCGACGACCACTCCACGGACGAGACACCGACGGTGGCCCGCCGGCTGGAGGCGCAGGACGACCGCATCCGCTACCTCCGCCTGCCGGAGAACAGCGGCGGCTGCAGCGCCCCGCGCAACCGGGCCATCGACATCGCCCGGGCGCCGTACCTGATGTTCCTCGACAGCGACGACGAACTCCCGCCCCGCGCGGTCGAGTTGCTGCTCGCCGCGCACCGCGAGCGCGAGGTGGACTTCACCATGGGTGCGGTCCGCCGGCACCGGGTGGACACCGGCCGCCGCTCGACGTGGATGCCGCATCTCGTCGCCGAGCGCCGCACGCTGGAGGGCATCGAGGCGGACCCCCGCCTGCTCTTCGAGCACCTCTCCACCAGCAAGATGTACGCCCGTTCCTTCCTGGACCGGCACGACCTCCGCTTCCCGGAGGGCATCCACTACGAGGACCAGCTGTTCTCGGCGCAGTCGTACTGCCTGGCGAAGTCGTTCACGATCATCCCGGACCCGGTGTACATCTGGTACATCGACCCGTACGCGGCGGCGGCGACGGCCTCGATCTCGAACCAGCGGCACAAGGTCACGAACTTCCGCGACCGCGTCCACGTGCAGCGTCTGATCGACGACTTCCTGGTGGAGAGCGGGCACGCGGGGCTGCGCGAGGACAAGGACTTCAAGTTCCTCAAGCACGACTTCCGGATGTACGCGGGCGACCTGCCGTACCGCGACCAGGAGTGGATGACCGCCTTCGCCGACATCATGAACCCGTACCTGGAGACGCTGTCCCCGGGCGCGTTCGCCCGCCTGCCCCGCCCCGAGCGCGTGGTGCTGGAGCTGCTGCGGGAGCGCCGCCTGGAGGACGTCCAGCTCGCGGCCCGCGGTCTCGGGCACGGGGTGGCGCCTCGGCAGGTCACGGCCGACGCGTCCGGTGTCCCGTACTGGGGCGACAGCGTGCCCTCGTCCGACCGCGCCCGCCGCGAACTGGAGGTGTCGGACCTGGAGTTGGACACGCGCCCGTTCCCGAGCGCGCAGTTCCGCCACGAGATCGTCGAGCTGACGCCCGGCCGTGGGGCCCGTCTGACCCTGTCCATCCGCACGTACGACCCAGGCCTGCGCCTCCCCGTCGGCCCGCAGCGGGCCGCCCTCATCGTGTCGCCGGGCAGCCGCCGGATGACGGTCCCCTTCCGCCTGGACCCGGTCCGTCCGGGCCTCTTCGAAGGCACGGTCGAGCTGGACCTCACCGAGGCGCCGCTCCCCCTCCAGGGCTTCGCGGGCGTACGCCACCCGGTGGTCCGTCTCCAGCAGCAGGGCCTGGCCAACTCCGGCGTGCTGCTGGCTCCGCTGACCTTCCCCGCCCTCACGGCCCACATCGAATACCGCTCGGGCGTGACCCCGCACGAGCTCACCATCGAACCGGAGGGCCGCAACCCCGGCCGGCTGCAGCTGCGCTGGCGCCCGGTGGGAGTCACGGCCCGGGTCATCCGCCCGGTCGTCCAGAAGGTGGCCCGCCCGAAGGTCCGCAAGGCGGCGAAGCTGCTGTCCAGCGTGCTTCGGTAAGAGGCGGCCGGTTCGAAGCGCCGTCGGGGTGAGGGCGCGTGGGCGACTGCGGGGCCCGTCGTGGCTGGTCGCGCAGTTCCCCGCGCCCCTTGGGGAACTGCAGCACCGGCGGCTTCAGGTCACCGCCCGCCGCTGCGGGCAGTCGTGCCGCTGGGGCGGCACGGGTGGGCGGTGGAGGTCCCCCCGCTCGAGCGAAGCCGAGAGTGGGGGAGAAGCCGAGAGTGGGGGAGGCACCCCGCGAGCGGGGGCAAGCGGCCCCCCCGTTGGCTGGCCGCAGCTCAGGGCACCACTCGGTACAGGACCTGTGCGGCCGGGCCGGACTTCACCTTCCGCAGGCCCGGTCCCGCGAGGCTCTTCGGCCCCACGACCCACTTCACGCCGTACTCCCGCAGAATCCCGGCCCGGTCGGCAGCGGACGTCCCCGCGGCGAAGTAGCGAGTGACCGCGTCCTCCCGCCGCGCGGCGTCCTTCAGGAACACATCCGGATACCCCGGCGCCACGGTGTACGCCCCGTACGCGGGAATCTGCCGCGCCGGAGTCGTACGGGCCATCACCACGTCCCCGTACTTCACCCACGGCGTGATCCAGTGGTATCCCACCCACGGCGTCCGGTACTTCGACGCGACCACGGACGGCAGAGCGGCCCGCCCGGTCACATACCCGAGCGTCCCCACCTGCGTCCACGCACCGACGACCAGCGCAGCGCCCAGCACGCACGCCCAGCCCACCCGTACGGCCCGTCGCCCGGCCGAGACGACCTCCAGCGCGGCCGCGAGCTGCGCCGGGATCAGCGCGGCGGGCAGGGCGCGGCCCCAGGAGTAGTGGCCCGACAGCCCGCCCGCGGCGAACACCAGCACACCGAGGGCGAAGAACAGGACCAACGGATCCCAGCGGTCCCGGCGGAAGCGGAGCACCAGCGCCGCCACGCCCAGCAGCACCAGGCCGAACCGCGCGGCCAGGTCCTCGTACAGCGGCTTGTGGATGGCCTCCAGGTCCGCGCCGGCGGAGAAGAGGGAGAAGAAGTCGTAGTACGGCCACAGCCACAGCAGGAGCAGGCCCAGGGCGAGCGCGCCGGCCAGGCGCAGCAGTACCGGGCGGGGCGGTCGGGCCGCGATCACCATCGCCAGGGCGCCCAGCGAGGCCACCACGCCGGTGAACTGGTGGCACAGCAGGATCAGCGCCCAGAGGACACCGAGCCACAGCCACCTTCCCCATGCGGCCTGCTCGGCCTGCTCCCGCGTCGCCCGGGTGAGCCAGGCCCAGAAGTGGAAGGTGAGGCCGAGCGCGAGGGCGCTGGGGTACGACTCCGTCAGCGCCAGCGAGTTCAGGCCCAGGAAGCCGGACCAGTTGAACAGCACCGGGCCCCAGAGGAAGAGCAGGCTGAGCAGGGCCAGGGCGGGGGCGGCGCGGTGCGGGGTGAGGGTGCGGACGTAGCGCCAGACCCCGGTGACCAGCAGCGTCAGCCCGACGAGCGCGGCCAGCCGCAGCACCACGAACACCGACAGGCCGGTCAGCTTGGCGACCAGGCCCAGGACCAGCATCCACGGCGAGTAGTAGGGGCTCGGCGTGTCCGCGTCGACCAGTGGGTTGCCGGGATGGAAGAGGTTGTGGCGCAGGCGCTCGATAGTGGCCGCGTGCATGCCGAGGTCGCCCGCCCAGGGCAGGCGGACGATCACCAGGAGCAGCAGCACCACGACGAGCGCGGCGGCGGCCTGCGGCAGCGCACGGCCGGCCCGCGCGGCGCGCGGCGGGGACTGTGTGCGGCTCACCGGCTCGGTGTCAGACGGTACGGTGCGCATCCTGCTGGAACACCCAAGTGCGGTAGACGAGGAACCGGAAGGCGGAGGCGAGCACGATCGACAGGGCCTTCGCCACGTTCGATGCCAGCACGCTGTGCAGGCCGAGACCGTGGTAGCCGACCCAGAACAGCCCGACCTCCATCACGACGCCGAGGCCGCTGAAGACGAAGAACAGGATGATCTGGCGGCGGGTGCGCGAGGACCGGTCCCGATAGGCGAAGAAGCGGAAGCCCAGGTAATTGGTCGCCATGGCGATACAGCTGGCCAGGACGGTCGCGGTCATCGCCTGCCAACCCAGGCCGTGCAGCAGCAGGTTGAAGATCAGGAAATTGACGAGGACACCGCTGCCGCCGACGATCCCGAATTTCACGACCTCCAGCACGACACGCGTGACGGGCCGCCGGGCCGGAGCCGGAGCCACCGCGGGCGCTGGCGCCGGCCGGGTCTCGGTGAGTTGAACAGTCACAGCGCCGACCCTATCCGAAGGCCCTTGGTTAGCAGGAAACGGTAAATTCGTTGATGTTTTTTGCCTAAGGGTCGGCAAGAAACGGAACGCCCCGGACCGGTTCGACGTCGGTCCGGGGCGCCCTCACCGCCGTACGGCTACGAATGCGTGCGCAGCAGCGTCCGCATCGTCCGCATCGCCACCGACAGGTTGGCGAGGTCGAAGGTCTCCGAACCGCGGATCTCCTCCAGGGTGGTGCGCGCCCGGCTCAGGATGGGCGCGTTCTTCTGCTCCCAGGCCTTGAAGCGCTGCTCGGGCGTGGAGGTGCCGTTGCCGACCGCGAGGACGTCCGCGGTGAGCGCCGAGTGCGCCGCGTACAGGTCCTCGCGGATGGAGGCGCGGGCCATGGACTGCCAGCGGTCGTTGCGGGGCAGCTCGATGATGCGGTCCATCAGCTGGGTGATGTCGAGCCGGTCGGCGAGGTCGTAGTACACCTCGGCGACGTCCAGCGGCTCCTTGCCCATGCGGTCGGCCACCGACACGATGTCCAGCGCCGGGAAGGCGGAGGAGAACCCGGCCACCCGCGTGGCGAGTTCGTCCGGGACGCCGGCCGCGGACAGCTCGTCGTACACGTGCTGGTACCACTCCAGGTCCGCGCCCCTGAGCAGCTTCGGCAGTTCCTGCCAGACCCGCTCGACCCGCTCGGCGAAGAACTCGACCGTCTCGGCCAGCTGCAGCGGCTGCGGCCGGTTGTTGAGCAGCCAGCGCGTGCCGCGCTCGACGAGCCGGCGCGAGTGCAGCCGGATCCGGGTCTGGACGGCCGCGTCGACCTTGTTGTCCAGGGCCTCCACCGCGTCCCACACCGGGGCCGAGGAGAAGATCGCGCGGGCCGCGGTCTGGGCCCGGACGATCTCCTCCAGGGAGGCGCCGGTCTCCTCGCGCAGCCGGTGCAGATACGTCGTACCGCCCGTGTTGACCGTGTCGTTGACCAGCACGGTCGTGGTGATCTCGCGGCGCAGCGGGTGGTGGTCGATCGCCTCGGCGAAACGCTCCCGCAGCGCCGTCGGGAAGTACGCGTGCAGCAGGCTGCGCAGATACGGGTCGTCCGGCAGCGAGGTCGCCAGCAGTTCCTCGGCGACCGTGATCTTCGTGTACGCCAGGACGACGGCCGTCTCCGGGCCGGTCAGGCCCAGGCCCTGGCCGAGGCGCTCGCGGATCTGGCGGTCGGCGGGCAGGAACTCCAGCGCCCGGTCCAGGTGGCCCTCGCGCACCAGGTGGCGCAGGAACCGCTGCTGGGCGTGGAGCATGTCCTTGGCCTGGAACAGGGCGTTGGCCAGGGCGGTGTTCTGCGCGTAGTTGTTGCGCAGGACCAGCGCGCCGACCTCGTCGGTCATCTCGGCGAGCAGCTTGTTGCGCTGCTTGACGGTCATGTCGCCGTCCGCGACCAGACCGTTCAGCAGGATCTTGATGTTCACCTCGTGGTCGGAGGTGTCCACGCCGGCGCTGTTGTCGATCGCGTCGGTGTTGATCTTGCCGCCGTGCATGGCGAACTCGATCCGGCCGAGCTGGGTCAGGCCCAGGTTGCCGCCCTCGCCGACGACCTTGACCCTGAGGTCCCTGCCGTCGACGCGGATGGCGTCGTTGGCCTTGTCGCCGACGTCGGCGTTGGACTCCGCCGACGCCTTCACGTACGTGCCGATGCCGCCGTTCCACAGCAGGTCCACCGGCGCCTGCAGGATCGCCTTCATCAGGTCGGCCGGGGTCATCTTGGTGACCTTGCCCTCGATCCCGAGGGCCTCGCGGATGTGGGCGTTGACCGGGATCGACTTGGCGCTGCGCGGGAAGATACCGCCGCCCGCCGACAGCAGCTCGGTGTTGTAGTCGGCCCAGCTGGAGCGGGGCAGCTCGAACAGCCGGCGGCGCTCGGCGTAGCCGGTCGCCGCGTCCGGGGTCGGGTCGATGAAGATGTGCCGGTGGTCGAAGGCGGCGACCAGGCGGATGTGCTCGGAGAGCAGCATGCCGTTGCCGAACACGTCACCGGACATGTCACCGATGCCGACGACCGTGAAGTCCTGGCCTTGCGTGTCCACGCCCAGCTCACGGAAGTGCCGCTTCACGGACTCCCAGGCGCCGCGCGCGGTGATGCCCATGCCCTTGTGGTCGTAGCCCGCGCTTCCACCGGAGGCGAAGGCGTCGCCGAGCCAGAAGTTGTACTTCTCGGCGACCCCGTTGGCGATGTCGGAGAACGTCGCCGTGCCCTTGTCGGCCGCGACCACCAAGTAGGTGTCGTCCTCGTCGTGCCGCACCACGTCCTGCGGCGGCACGACCTCGCCGGCCACCATGTTGTCGGTGATGTCGAGCAGCGCCGAGATGAACGTCTTGTAGCTGGCGATGCCCTCGGCCAGCCACGCGTCCCGGTCCACGCTCGGGTCCGGCAGCTGCTTGGCGACGAAGCCGCCCTTGGCACCGACCGGCACGATGACGGTGTTCTTCACCATCTGCGCCTTGACCAGGCCGAGGATCTCGGTGCGGAAGTCCTCACGGCGGTCGGACCAGCGCAGGCCACCGCGCGCGACCTTGCCGAAGCGCAGGTGCACGCCCTCGACGCGCGGCGAGTACACCCAGATCTCGTACGCCGGGCGGGGCGCCGGCAGGTCCGGGATGGCCTGCGGGTCGAACTTCATGGAGACGTAGTCGTGCGGCTTGCCGCCGAGCGCCTCCTGGAAGAAGTTCGTGCGCAGGGTCGCCTTGATGACGGTGAGGAAGGACCTGAGGATCCGGTCCTCGTCCAGGCTCGCCACCTGGTCCAGGGCCGCGTCCAGCTCCTCCAGCAGGGCGTCGGTGATCTCCAGCCCGGCCTTCTGCCGGTCCGGCGACATCCGCGCCTCGAACAGCGAGACCAGCAGGCGGGTGGTGTGGACGTTGTTGCGGAGGGTGTCCTCCATGTAGTCCTGCGAGAAGGTCGAACCGGCCTGCCGCAGGTACTTGGCGTAGGCGCGCAGCACCATCGCCTGCCGCCAGGTCAGCCCGGCGCGCAGCACCAGGGCGTTGAAGCCGTCGTTCTCCGCCTTGCCGGTCCAGGTGGCGGCGAAGGCCTCCTGGAAGCGCTCGCGGGCGTCGTCCCCGAGATCCCCGCCGGCGCTCGTGGCCTTCGGCATGCGCAGACCGAAGTCGTAGATCCAGGCGGTGGTGCGGTCGGCGCAGCGCAGCTCGTACGGCCGCTCGTCGGTGACCTCGACACCGAGGCGGCTGAGCACCGGCAGCACGTGCGAGAGGGAGACCGTGCCGCCCTTCTGGTAGATCTTGAACCGGCGCTCCTCCGGCGCGGCGCCCACCGGCTCGTACAGGCTCAGGCTGAACGTCTTGTCCTCGCTGAGCTGCTCCAGGTGGACCAGGTCGGCGACCGCGGCGCGCGGGGTGTGGTCGGCCTTGTAGCCCTCGGGGAAGGCGTGGTTGTAGCGGCGCAGCACCTCGGCCGCGCGCTCCTCGCCGCACTCGGCGGTCAGCGCCTCGGCGAACGCGTCGGCCCAGGACCGGGCGGCCTCGACCAGGCGGGCCTCGATGCGGTCCTTGTCGGCGTCCGACAGCTCGGGCAGCACGGTGCCCGGCGGGACGCGGACCACGAAGTGCAGCCGGGAGAGGATCGACTCGGTGTTCCAGGCGGTGAAGTCGACGCTGACGCCGCCGAGCTCCTCCTTGAGGATGTCGATGATCCGCAGCCGGACACCGGTGGTGTAGCGGTCGCGCGGGAGATAGACGAGGGCCGAGTAGTAGCGGCCGTACTCGTCCTGGCGCAGGTAGAGCCTCAGGCGGCGCCGCTCCTGCAGATACAGGACGCTGGTGACGATGGACTGCAGCTCGGCGACGGGTGTCTGGAACAGCTCGTCGCGCGGGTAGGTCTCCAGGATCTGCAGCAGGTCACGGCCGTCGTGGCTGTTGGGCGAGAACCCGGCGCGCTGCAGCACCTCGTCCACCTTGCGGCGGATGACGGGGACCCGGCGCACGGACTCGGTGTAGGCGGCGGAGGAGAACAGCCCGAGGAAGCGCCGCTCACCGACGACATTGCCGTCCGCGTCGAACTTCTTGACGCCGATGTAGTCCAGGTAGGACGGCCGGTGCACGGTGGCGCGGCTGTTGGCCTTGGTCAGCACGAGCAGCTTGTGCTCGCGGGCCTTGGCGCGGGCGTCGGCGGGCAGCCGCTCGAAGGAGGGGCTGACCGGGTGCTGCTCGTCCTCGGCGTGGTGCGGGTCGGAGCGCAGGATGCCGAGGCCGGTGCCGGGCACGGCGGCGAGCGTGTCGTCCTCGCGCAGCTGGTACTCGCGGTAGCCGAGGAAGGTGAAGTGGTCGTCGGCCAGCCAGCGCAGCAGCTCGCGGGCCTCCTCGACCTCGGGCCGGGGCAGATCGCCGGGGACGGGCTCGCTCTCCAGGCCGTCGGCGATCCGGGTCGCCGACTCCCGCATCTTCTCCCAGTCCTCGACGGCCTCGCGCACGTCGGACAGCACGCGCAGCAGATCGGCGGTGATCTGCTTGAGGTCGGCGCGGTCGGTCTCGCGGTCGATCTCGACGTGGATCCAGGACTCGAAGTGCGCGTCGTGCGGCAGGTCGCCGCCCGGCGGGGTCGGCAGGACCTCGATCAGCTTGCCGGTCAGGTCGCGCCGGACCACGAACTGCGGGTGGACGACGACATGGATGCCGCGCCCGCGCCGGGTCAGCTCATTGGTGACCGAGTCGACGAGGAAGGGCATGTCGTCGGTGACGACCTCCACGACCGAGTGGCTGCAGGTCCACCCGTTCTCCTCCACGGTCGGGGTGTGGACCCGCACGTTCGCCGTGCCCTGGGGGCGCATCTCGGCGAGACGGTAGTGGGAGACCGCGGCGCCGAAGACGTCGACCGGGTCGCGGTCGGTGAGGTCTTCCGGGGCGGTGTGCAGGTAGTAGCGCTGGAGGAACGCGAGCACGGACTCGCTGTCCGGGGTGCCCGGAGAGCCCTTGCCCTCGGTCCCGGTCGGTAGGTGCCCCCCGACCGGGCTGTTCTCAGCTACCCGGGCAGCCCTCTCGAGCAGCTCGGCCTTGGCTTCGTCCAGCTTGGTCTGCATTGTCCTCTGACTCCTGTCGCGCGCCGTTGCGTGACGTAGAAGGAAGTACGGTCTCTTTCCCACCGGCTCGACGCCACGGCCCGGGGTGTCCGGTCCGCATCGACGCTATGCCGGGAGGGGAGAAGAGCGGGGGGAATTCGGCCATTCTCGACACGCCCGTCAGGTGTGACGCTGCTCTCGGCGCCGCCGTGTCCAGGGGTGTCCTCGGCGTCCTGGGGGCTCCTGTGGCCCCGTCCCGCCCGCGAAGACCAGCGACCGCCGCCCGGTCACGGAGGTGTTCCGTGCAACCCGGGCGCAGGGCAGGAGCAGGATCGCCCCCGCGAGATATCGCGCTGATCACGCCACAAGGCTATCGCTCCTCACCCGGGGCCCGTCATGAGCCGTATGTGTACAAAACCGAGGGGTGAAGTTTGACGTTCTGCACAGGGGTGGGGCGGGGGGCGGTGGCGTATCCGGCGGGGGTGCCCGGTAGCGCCGGACGGAGCCTGACCGCACTCTGAGAGCAGGACACCCTGCCACCGGGCGGGGTCCCGGCGCTCGGACGTGGGCCGGAACGGCGACGGCCCTCTTGGCAAGCACGCCCGGTGTTGGCACGTTGCCAGGGACAGTGAGTCCCGCTCAGGAGCACACAGCTCAGCCAGGAGCACACAGCCAGTAACAGGAGCACCGGAGTACCCGGAGGAGCCGACATGCCCACGAAGATCCTGATCGTCACCGGCGACGCGGCGGAGTCCCTGGAAGTCCTCTACCCGTACCAGCGCCTGCGCGAGGAAGGCTACGAGGTCCATATCGCGGCCCCCTCCCGCAAGACCCTCCGCTTCGTCGTCCACGACTTCGAACCCGGCTACGACACCTACACCGAGAAGCCCGGCTACACCTGGCCCGCCGACCTGGCCTTCGCCGATGTGGACCCCGGCGAGTACGTGGCCCTCGTCATCCCCGGCGGCCGGGCCCCCGAGTATCTGCGCAACGACCCCGAGCTTCGCAAGATCCTCAAGGCCTTCTTCGACTCCGACCGGCCGGTCGCCCAGATCTGCCACGGTCCGCTGCTCACCGCGGCGATCGACAGCCTGCGCGGCCGCCGGGTCACGGCGTACCCCGCGCTGGAGCCGGACATGCAGGCGGCCGGAGCGAGCTTCCAGGACACCGAAGCGGTGGTCGACGGCACGCTGGTCTCCTCGCGGGCCTGGCCCGACCACCCGGCCTGGATGCGCGAGTTCCTCCGGGTGCTGCGCTCGAAGGCCCCGGTGAGCTGAGGCTGGGCGGCGGGACGGAGTCCCGCCGTGAGGGGTGCGGTCTGGTGCCGGGTGCGGGTGCGTGGTGGCCGATCGCGCCCCCGCGGCGGAGCCGCATATCG
This sequence comes from Streptomyces sp. NPDC001393, assembly GCF_053597455.1. NCBI lineage: Bacteria > Bacillati > Actinomycetota > Actinomycetes > Kitasatosporales > Streptomycetaceae > Streptomyces > Streptomyces sp. NPDC001393. Next base: position 22,021 of record NZ_JBSFIH010000055.1, on the reverse strand, counting down.
ACACAGCCCCGCGCCCCGGGGACGGCAGCCGACGTCGGCTTCGAGGCACCGCAGCGGTTACGCCGCTATTCGCTGGGCCTCCTCGACCGCCTCGGCCAAGGTGTCCACCACCGGCACCCCTGTTTCCTCGAGGCTGGCCCGGCTGTGCGACCCCCCGGTGTACAGCACCGCACGCGCCCCCGCACCCCGCGCGGCGACCGCGTCGTCCGCCGCGTCCCCGATCACCACGGTCCGCGCAGGCTCCACAACCCCGTTCAGCGCCTGCAGATGCCGCACCATGTGCTCGGCCTTGCTGCCCCCGGACGGCCCTGTACGCCCGTCGACCCGCAGAAAGTGCACCTCGATCCCGAACCCCCGCACGAGCGGCACCAGTTCGTCGTGCACATACATGCTCAGCAGTGACTGGCTGTGCCCCGCCGACCGCCACCCCGCGAGCAGCTCCTCCGCCCCCTCGGCCAGACCGCACCGCGCCCGGTGCTCGGCGTAGTACCGGTGGAAGACCGCGTCCATCAGCTCCCACTCGGCGTGGGTCGGCAGCCGGCCGAGCAGCCGCTCGTAGAACTTCGGCACCGGCACGCAGTACAGCGACCGGTACTGCTCCAGCGTGACCGGTTCCAGCCCCAGCTCGGCGAACGCCGCGTTCGTCGCCCCGATGATCGCGTCATTGTCGTGGAACAAGGTGCCGTTCCAGTCCCAGACGATGTGCGCGTTGCCCTTCGTCCCCATGCCCAAAACCGTACCCGCCCCCACTGACAACGCGGCCGGCCTGCGAATCCGCGCAGGTCAGGCCGGGTCAGGCGAGTCCGACGAGGTTGGGGATCTCCTGCGTGGCGTACCACAGCAGCTCATGATCGTCCGCGCCGTCCACGACGAACTGCGCATCGTCGTCCCCGCCGTCGGCCGCCTCCAGCGCGTCCGCCGCCGCGGCCACGTCCCGCTCCGCGTCATCGGCGTCGACATGCACCGCGGCCGCCTTGGCGAGCGGCACGGTCGTCGTCACGGTCACCTCGCCGAGGGCGGACGGATCCAGCCCCCGGTCCGGGTCGACGCTCGCGGCGCCGTCGGCCACGTCCACGGCGACCACGACCCGGCGGCGCACCGCACCCGGATCCGCCGCCAGCAGCCGCAGCGAGGCCAGCGCGGCCCGGCCGAGCGCCGCGTACTCCAGCTCCTCGATGTCCTCGGAGAGATACCACTCGCGCAGCGCGGGCGTGACGGCATACGCCCCGAAGGGGCCCCTTCCCAGCTCACCCGTCTTGTGCGCCTCGGCGAGACCGGGGAGGGTCAGGGGGACGTAGACGCGCATGCTGGCCGCTCTTTCCTGCTCAAAGGCTCCGCTTCAGGCCCCGGGAAGGCCGGCTGCCGCGTCTCCCGGAGAGCCTTCAGGATACGTGCGCCCGTCCCCTTTCGGGTCTGTGCCCACACCCCGGGAGCCGTCGACTCCGGATCACGCATTCACCCGGGCAACCCGCCGGACACCGGGGCTCCGCGACGCCCACCTCACTCGGATAGGTGAACATCTCCGCGCTCCCCGGGCGCGGCACGCCTCCCTTGCCACCCCACTCCCCGCCCCCGTACAAGATCCCCACCAGCGAGTTACCGCCCGGTATCCACCGGGCCCGCCGAACGGGGACCCCATGAACAAGGTCATGAGCCGCACCGCGCCCAAGGCGGCAAACCGTACCGCCCACCCGCGCCACCGCCCGCCGACCCGCCACGACACCCGCCGCCCGGGCGGCGCGCCGCCCCGGAAGCCGTCGATCCGGAGCCGGCGTGACATGCCACCGCCCGCGGCGCGAAACGCCGGCACGGCGCTCAGGCCGCCGGAGACCGCCCTGCCCTCGGTACGCCCCACCGACGTCTTCGCCGACCGTCTGCTGGCCGTCCTGAGCGGTCAGCGGCCCGTCCACTGGATGCTCCGGCACACCGCCGGCCGTGCCTACGACGACCTGAGCCGCCTCGCCGAACGCAGCCCCCTGCGCACCCGCGGGGCCCGCCCCATGGTCCACGACATCGGCTACTACGTCCCCAGCGAGGGCACCCTCGAGGTCTTCGCCCGCATCAGCGCCGGCGACCAACTCCGCGCGCTGGCCTTCCGCCTGGAACGCGGCCAGGACCTCCGCTGGCGCTGCACAGCAGTGGAAACGGGCCCCCGCCACTAGCAACCGCCCAGCGGACGACCAGGCGGAACACGCATGGGCCGGGCCCCCGAAAGGAAGCCCGGCCCATGCCGACGGTCGATGCGCCGCAGGCGCCCCGCGTCACTTCTTGCGGCGTCGCCCGCCCTTGGCCTGCCGCCGGCGCTCGGCCCGCGTCAGCCCGTCCGCCTCGGACCGCACCGGCTCGTCCTCCTCGAGGTCGCGCTCCACGATGCCGCCCTCACCGTCCACGGTCGGCGCCGAGAAGTGCAGATCCCGCCGCTGCGGAACGTCCAGCCCCTTCGCGCGGATCTCCGGACGCGCCCCGGCCTGCGCCGGAACCGTCTCCGGCACACCCTCGCCGACCGGCTCCGCAGCCTCGACCGGGACCTCCTCGACCTGCTGCTCGACCTGGACCTCCAGGTTGAACAGGTAGCCGACGGACTCCTCCTTGATGCCGTCCATCATCGCGGTGAACATGTCGAAGCCCTCGCGCTGGTACTCGACCAGCGGGTCCTTCTGCGCCATCGCGCGCAGGCCGATGCCCTCCTGGAGGTAGTCCATCTCGTAGAGGTGCTCACGCCACTTGCGGTCGAGGACGGACAGCACGACCCGGCGCTCCAGCTCACGCATGATCTCGGAGCCGAGCTGCGCCTCCCGGGCCTCGTACTGCTCGTGGATGTCCTCCTTGATGGACTCGGAGATGAACTCCGCGGTCAGACCGGCCCGGTCACCGGCGGCGTCCTCCAGCTCCTCGATGGTGACCTTCACCGGGTAGAGCTGCTTGAAGGCGCCCCACAGCCGGTCCAGGTCCCAGTCCTCGGGGAAGCCCTCGGCGGTTTCCGCCTGGACGTAGGCGTCGATCGTGTCGTCCATGAAGTGCTGGATCTGCTCGTGCAGATCCTCGCCCTCCAGCACGCGCCGGCGCTCGCCGTAGATGACCTCGCGCTGCCGGTTGAGGACCTCGTCGTACTTCAGAACGTTCTTACGGGTCTCGAAGTTCTGCTGCTCGACCTGCGACTGCGCGGACGCGATCGCGCGCGTGACCATCTTGTTCTCGATCGGCACGTCGTCCGGCACGTTGGCCATGGACATCACGCGCTCGACCATCTGGGCCTTGAACAGGCGCATCAGGTCGTCGCCGAGGGAGAGGTAGAAGCGGGACTCGCCCGGGTCGCCCTGTCGGCCGGAACGACCGCGCAGCTGGTTGTCGATGCGCCGCGACTCGTGCCGCTCGGTGCCGAGGACGTAGAGACCGCCGAGTTCCTTGACCTCTTCGAACTCGGCCTTGACGGCCTGCTCGGCCTTCTCCAGGGCGGCGGGCAGGGCCGCGGCCCACTCCTCGATGTGCTCCTCGGGGTCGAGACCGCGCTGGCGCAGCTCGGCCTCGGCGAGGTCGTCGGGGTTGCCGCCGAGCTTGATGTCCGTACCACGACCGGCCATGTTGGTGGCCACCGTCACCGCGCCCTTGCGGCCGGCCTGCGCGACGATCGACGCCTCGCGCTCGTGGTGCTTGGCGTTCAGCACCTCGTGCTGGATGCCGCGCTTGCTGAGCTGCTGCGAGAGGTACTCCGACTTCTCGACGGAGGTCGTGCCGACGAGGATCGGCTGGCCCTTCTCGTGCTTCTCGGCGATGTCGTCGACGACCGCCTCGAACTTGGCGACCTCGGTGCGGTAGATCAGGTCCGACTGGTCCTTGCGGATCATCGGCCTGTTGGTCGGGATCGGGACCACGCCGAGCTTGTAGATCTGGTGGAACTCGGCGGCCTCGGTCATCGCCGTACCGGTCATGCCGGAGAGCTTGCTGTAGAGGCGGAAGAAGTTCTGCAGGGTGATCGTGGCGAGCGTCTGGTTCTCGTCCTTGATGTCCACCCCTTCCTTCGCCTCGATGGCCTGGTGCATGCCCTCGTTGTAGCGGCGGCCGGCGAGGATACGGCCGGTGTGCTCGTCGACGATCATGACCTCGCCGTCGAGGACGACGTAGTCCTTGTCGCGCTTGAAGAGCTCCTTGGCCTTGATGGCGTTGTTCAGGTAGCCCACGAGCGGGGTGTTCACCGACTCGTAGAGGTTGTCGATGCCCAGCCAGTCCTCGACCTTGGTGACGCCGGCCTCGTGGATGGCGACCGTGCGCTTCTTCTCGTCGACGTCGTAGTCGCCGGTCTCCTCGATGCCCTTGAGCGGGTTGCCCGCCTCGCCCCTCTTCAGGCGCGTGACCAGCTTGGCGAAGTCGCCGTACCACTTGGTGGCCTGGTCGGCCGGGCCGGAGATGATCAGCGGGGTACGGGCCTCGTCGACGAGGATGGAGTCGACCTCGTCGACGATGGCGAAGTTGTGTCCGCGCTGGACGAGCTCGTCCTTGGACCACGCCATGTTGTCGCGCAGGTAGTCGAAGCCGAACTCGTTGTTCGTGCCGTAGGTGATGTCGCAGTTGTACTGCTCGCGGCGCTGGGCCGGGGTCATGCTGGCGAGGATGCAGCCGACGTTCAGGCCCAGGAACTTGTGGACGCGGCCCATCATCTCGGAGTCGCGCTCGGCCAGGTAGTCATTGACCGTGACGATGTGGACGCCCTCGCCGGACAGGGCGTTCAGATACGCGGGCAGGGTACCGACGAGGGTCTTGCCCTCACCGGTCTTCATCTCCGCCACATAGCCCAGGTGGAGGGCCGCGCCACCCATCAGCTGCACGTCGTAGTGCCGCTGGCCGAGGACACGCTTGGCGGCCTCGCGGACGGTGGCGAACGCCTCGGGGAGCAGGTCGTCCAGGCTCTCACCGTCTGCGTACCGCTGCTTGTACTCATCGGTGAGGGCCCGCAGCTCGGCGTCGGAGAGGTTCACGAAGTCCTCTTCGATGGAGTTGACCTGGTCCGCGATGCGGTGCAGCTTGCGCAGGATCTTGCCTTCGCCTGCACGCATGATCTTCGAGAGGACGGACACGGGGGTTTGTCTCCTTGCCGGTCGGGCCTGGGACGGTCGGTTTCCATTTGACGTACTGAGCAACGGCCATCGTATGCGAGGACCCGGCTGGGCCGGGAGGCCTGGCGGCCCGACGGCTGCTTCGTCGCTGTTTCATCCCGGACAACGGACGGGGCACACGGATAGTGCCGCATCCGCGCGAGGAATTGCGCGAACTGTGATCACGCGCTCACATATAGCGAAAATCGATGGCCCGGCCGCGGAACGCCGAGCACAATCAGCCGATGGAACCCGTCACACTCACCACCGACCGCCTGCTCCTGCGCACGGTCGGCCCGCACGACACCCAGGCGGTGTACGACGCGGCGCAGGACCCCGACATCCAGCGCTGGACCACGGTGCCCTCGCCCTACCTGCCCGAGCACGCGAGCGGCTTCACCGAGGAGCTGGTCCCCGACGGCTGGGCGCAGGGTTCGATGTTCACCTTCGGTGTGTTCCCCACCGGCGGGGAACTCGCCGGCATGCTCGGTCTCACCATGCGTTCGCTCGGCGTGGCGGAGGTCGGCTTCTGGGCGGCCAAGGAGCACCGCGGCCGCGGTTACGTCACCGAGGCCACGCTCATCGCCTGCCGCTGGGTCTTCACCGAGGTCGGCGTCGACCGGGTCGAATGGCGTGCCGAGGTCGGCAACCATGCTTCCCGTGCCGTGGCCGAAAGGGCCGGTTTCACCATCGAGGGCACCCTGCGCTCCGCGCTCAACAACAAGGGCGTGCGCCGCGACTGCTGGGTCGGCTCCCTGCTCCCCTCGGACCTGGGCCTGCCGTCCACGGCGCCGTACCTGCCCGCGCGCCTGCCGTGAAACCGCAGGTCGCCCCGCGTTGTCAGTGGCACCCCCTATCGTCCGGAGCATGACGACCCTGCCGCGCCCGACCACCACCCTCACCGCGGACGACGCCCGCCGTATGGCCCTGCGGGCCCAGGGCTTCCTCGGCGCGCCCGACCGGCGGGCCGGAGTCCGTGGCGTGCTGCGCCACCTCGGCGCGGTGCAGCTCGACACGATCTCGGTCCTCGCCCGCTCCCATGAACTGGTGCCGTACGCCCGGCTCGGCGCGGTCGGCCGCAAGACGGTCGAGGCCGCCTACTGGAAGGGTGCCCACGCCTTCGAGTACTGGTCGCACGCGGCGTGCATCCTGCCCATCGAGGAGTGGCCGCACTTCGCCTTCCGCCGCCGCGCCTACCGCAACCGCCCGCACTGGAACCACGAGCTGCCCGAGGGTGTCTACGACCAGGTCATCAAGCAGCTGCACGCGGAGGGCCCGCTGACCTCCACGGAGCTGGGCGGTGCGAAGAAGACCAGCGACTGGTGGGACTGGTCGGGCACCAAGGTCGCGGTGGAGCGCGCGCTGATGTACGGCGAGGTGGTGTGCGTCGAGCGGCGCGGCTGGAAGCGGGTGTACGACCTCGCCGAGCGCGCCGTCCCGGACGCGCTGCTGCACGACGAGCTGGACGACAACGAGTGCCTGCGCCGCCTGGTCCGGCTGGCCGGCGAGTCCCTCGGCGTCGGCACGCGCGCGGACATCGCCGACTATCACCGGCTCAAGGGTGAACAGGTCGACGCGGTGATCGCCGACTCGGGCCTGGTGCCGGTCGAGGTGGAGGGCTGGGGGAAGCCGGCCTGGGCCGATCCGGCAGCCCTGGCGACACCGCCACGCGGCCGGCACCGCACCACCCTGCTGTCGCCGTTCGACTCGCTGATCTGGGAGCGGGCGCGCACGGAGCGGATCTTCGGCTTCACCCACCGCCTGGAGGCGTACGTGCCCAGGCCGAAGCGGGTCCATGGCTACTTCGCGATGCCGGTGCTCGCCGGCGGCCGGCTGGTCGGGCGGGTGGACCCGGCGCGCGAGGGCCGCACGCTGGTGGCCAGGCAGGTCACCCTGGATGGCCAGAAGGCGGTCCCGGCGGTCGCCCGGGCCCTGGTGGAGGCGGCGACCTGGGTGGACTGCACGGACATCCGGGTGGAGCGGGTGGACGCGCCCGGCCTGCGCGAGCCCCTGACGAGGGAACTCGCCGGCCTGCTCGGGTAGCGGCTAGCGGATCTCGAGGATCTTCTCCCGCATCGCGTAGACCACGGCTTCCATCCGGGAGTGCAGCTGGAGCTTCTCCAGGATGTTGCGGACGTGGTTCTTCACGGTGTTCTCGGAGATGAACAGTTCCTTGGCGATGTCCCGGTTGTTCATCCCGGTGGCGACGAGCTTGAGGACCTCCAGCTCCCGGTCGGTCAGCCGTGGCGCGGGCACCAGGCGGCGCTCGTCGGTGCGCTGGATCATCGACTTGAACTCGGTGAGGAGCTTGGACGCCATGGACGGGCTGATCTGCGACTGCCCGTCGGCCACCGCACGAATGGCGGTCGCCACCTCGTCCGTGGAGATCTCCTTGAGAAGGTATCCGGTCGCGCCTGCCTTGATCGCCTCGTAGAGGTCGGCCTCCTCGTCGCTGATCGTCAGCATGATGATCTTGGCGCTGGGGGCGACTTCCTTGATGGAGGTGCAGGCCTCGATCCCGCCGCGCCGGGGCATGCGAACGTCCATCAGCACGATGTCGGGCAGCAGGTCGGCGGCCTTGTCCACGGCCTCGGCCCCGTCACCGGCCTCGCCGACGACCTGGATGTCCTCCTCGGCCGCGAGCACGATCTCCAGGCCGCGCCGGAAGAGGGCATGGTCGTCCACGACCAGGACTCTGATCGGCTCCGCGCGTACGGAGCCGGCGTCCGGGCCCGGGCCCATGCCGATGACACCGTCGTCGCCATCCTCGTCCCGCATCGGTCCGAAGGTGTCCGCCATCGTTCCTCCCCCTGAAGGCTGTGGCCTGTGGTCCTGTGCCATCGCCAACCCAAGGCAGCGGCCCACCGGTTGGGCCGGTCCGGCCATGATTTCATGCCCGCGTGGCGCCGGGGTGACGGGCGAGGCGTGAACCGGTCGCACACAGGTGCCCCTGGGGGCGCACACGCGCTTCCAGGGGCACCGGCTCGACACGGGCCGGACGGGTCAGCCGCCGAGCGTGCCACCTGCCGCGGGGGGCTGCGCCTCAGCGACCATCGGGTCCGTGCTGAGGTGGATCACACCGTAGTCGTAGGCGTGCCGCCGGTAGACGACGCTCGGTTCCTTCGTCTCCGCGTCGACGAACAAGTAGAAGTCGTGGCCGACCAGTTCCATCTCGTAGAGGGCCTGGTCCAGGCTCATCGGGGCGGCGACGTGGGTCTTCTCGCGGACGATGAGGGGGCCTTCGCCCTTGACCTCCAGCGAGCCGATCTTCTTCGTCGGCACTCCGTCCGTCTCTTCCTCATGGACGGGGAGGCCGTTGCCGTTCAGCGTCGCTGCGCCCGGGACGTGGTCGGGAACCTCGGCCGCCGAGATCCGGCGTGCGCCCCGGCGCGAGAACCGCTTGTCGTGCTGCTTGCGCAGCCGGGCGTCCAGCTTCTCCGCCGCCAGGTCGAGTGCCGCGTACGGGTCACTGGCCGCTGCTTCCGCCCGGATCACCGGACCGCGGGAGCGGAGGGTGATCTCCACTCGGTCACAGCGGTCGGCCTGTCGGGGGTTGGGCTCCTTGGACACCTCGACGTCGAGGCTGATCACCTTGGCATCGAGCCTCTGGATCTTCTCCAGCTTCAGCTTCTCGGCCACGTGCTTGCGGAACCGCTCGGGCACCTCGGTCTTGCGGCCTTTGACGACGATGTCCACGCAGAACTCCGTTCCCGGATCGCTCCGCTCCATCGGCGGAGCATCTCCCTCTTGCACCAGGTCCGGTGATCACCGGACCTCGGACTCGGTGACTTCCACCTCCTCCTCCCCCAAGGACGAGATCTCCACCCCACCGGCACGGGTGATTGCCGAAAACCCGTGGCACGGCATTCCGATATGAGAGGTGTGGCCTGCGCCTTTCCTCACAACCGAACATATCTCGCCCGGACGGATGTCGTCACCCTCTACTCCGGCGTACCTCCGTTCAGGTGAATTACCCCTCTCACTACCTGCAACGATGCAGGTCGGCGGTCAGTTCCTGTTTATTTCGAAAGAATCCAGCGGAGCGGCGATCACGGCCGCACGGAGCGCATGCCGGAGGGGGTTCGCGGCCGTCTTTTCCGGTGCACCATGCACCCACTTCCCGCTCTCCCACCGCGCTCCGATCCGTCGTTCATCCCTTCCTTCCCGAGTTACGTCCCCGTACACGACTGTTCTCACTCCAGTTCCCTCCTCTGCCACCTCCCGGACAGCACGCGCCGCCTCCGCGAGGCTGGCGCCCGTCGTGATCAGGTCGTCGACGAGCACGACGCGCCCCGCGCCGAGCAGCCGGCCACCGCCCGCCGTCACCTCCAGCGCGCCCGCGAGGTTGGCCAGGCGCCGCCGCGCGTCCAGCCCGGCCTGGTCAGCCACCGGCCGCCGCTGGCACAGCACGGCCGCCACCCTGGCCGGCGTGCCGGTACGCCGCAGCTCTCCGGCCGCCGCGAGCGCCATCCGCCGCACCGGATCGTGCCCACGCGCCCGCACGGCCCACCGGGCGGAGGGCACAGGGACGAGCAGCACGGGCCCGGCACCCCCGGCAACGGCCCCGGCGCCGCTCCCGCCGAGCCCGGCCCGCACGGCTCCCGCCAGAGCCCTGCCCAGGGCCCCCGCGAGGGCCAGCGCGCCGCGCTCCTTGTGCGCGAGAAGCAGCATGCGCACCTCCTCCGCGTAGGGAGCCACCGCATGCACCGCCGGCAGCCCGGCCGGCTCCGGCACCAGTCGTACCCGCCGCGGCGCACGGCCGTACAGCGCGGCCCGGCACCGCGGGCAGAGGGCCGTACGAGGTGCTCCGCAGCCCGCGCAGTCGGTCGGCAGCACCAGGTCGGTGAGGTCCTGCCACCACCCCCGCATGTCCACCACTGTGCCAACCCGGAAGCAGCCCGGCCACCCCTGTGGAAAACGTCCTGTGGACAACCCGGAGAAGCGCACACCGCCCGTCACTCACACGGGTGAAGGGCGATGCGGCCGCCCGGGGCAGGGAACGCGCGCGACACTCAGCCCGGATAGATCGGCGCCGTCCCGTCCTTGTCCACCTTCTGCCACTGCGACCCGGACGGCAGCCGTACGATCCCGTCCTCCGAGCAGGCCACCAGCGGCACCCGCTCGTCCTCGGACGCGGCGATCGACTTCACGCCGGTGAGCGCGCCCGGCGCCGGCCCGTCGAGTGTGGATCCGTCGACCTGGACGTACCGCATCTGCAGCACGCCGCCCTGCTCCCGGCCGACCACGAGCAGCCTGCTGTCCCCGGCCCACGACAGGGCGCTGACCTCTTCCAAGTCGGGCGCCGCCGACCGCAGTTCGACCACCGACGTGCCCTGTCCGGTGCCGTCGTCGCGCTGGATGCGGCCGATGAGCAGGGACTGCCGGCCGTCCTTCCCCTCCACCACCAGAGCGATCCGCACCCCGTCGGCGGCGACCCGCGCGTCCCTGATCCGGCCGGACAGGTCCGGGACCGCGACCGCCTGCGGTTTGGCGGCGCCCTGTTCCAGGACGTACAGCCGCGGACGGAGCGGGTCCCGGTCGGCCACCCACAGGTCGCCGCGGGCGTCCCAGCTCGGTGTCGTCAGCCGCTCGCCCTGGGCCGCACCCTGGCTGGTCACCAGCGCCTGGCCCAGCGAACCGCCCGACGCCAGCGACGTCACGTACAACGACCTGCCCTGGTCGCCGACGCCGGCCCCGCTGTGCTCGTCCCGCGACACCGCAACCGACTCGAACGTCCTGCCGCCCTCGCCCAGCGGACCCGGCACGGGTACGGCGCTGGTGGTGGTACTCCCGGTCGGCATCCGCACCAGCCGGTGCCTGCCGTCGAGGTAGTACAGGTTCTCGGGGCTCTTTGCCGACCCGCGCCAGGCGGTGGCCTCGGCGCGCTCCTCGCTCAGGTCGCACAGCCGGTGGCCGCCGACGCCCTGCAGCTCGACGGACTCCAGCGTCGGCGCCAGGTTCCGCAGCGTGAACAGCACCTGCGTCGCCATCTCGGTGCACCTGGTCGCCGCGACCTGCGAAACCTTCAGGTTCAGCGGCACGGTCAGCTTGTTCTGGTCGTCCGGCGCCAGCCCCGACACGTCCTTCTGCAGGGCCGTACCGGACGGGAAGCTGGACCTGACGACCGGCCCGAGCCAGCGGGTGGGACCGGTCAGCAGCGAGCGGACCACCTGTGTCATCGGGTCCACCTTGCTGCGCACGAACACCGGATCGGCAACCGCCACCGGCTCCCCCGTGGACCGGACCGTCGTGTCGGAGGCGAAGTAGTACTTGTCGACGGAGGTGTAGTTGCGCTGGAAGTCCGACTTGCCCATGACCACACCGTCGGGCAGTGCGTCGATGCGCCACTGCCCGTTCTTGGGATCGCGGGTGAGGTGCAGCTTCTTGCGGTAGGAGTCGCCGACCGGCTCGTACGCCTGCTGCGCGTCCACGGTCGCGACCCTGCTGCCCGCCAGGACACACGTGACGCTGTTGGCCCGCTCCTGGCCGATGCCCGGCCGGCAGTCCGGCTCGATGCTCGGCCCGTTCGCGAGGACCGTGGTCGACTGCTCCGGCCGCCAGGTGCGCGCCGCGTCGGGCGTCAGGTACTTGCGAGCCGTGTCGTACGCCGGGTCGTCGCTGGTCAGCGCCTCCAGGAAGCCCTGCATGATCTCGGCGGGACCGGCGCCCTCGGCCGGTGGCATGGCGAACACCCGGACCCCGGTGTCCTGCCGCGGCGTGGACTCCACGGTCCGCAGGTCCCCGCTGTCCGGCATCGAGGCACACCCTGCCAGCAGTACGGTCCCCAGGGCGGCGTACGCCACCGCGCGTCCCGGCCGGGGCCGGGCGCCCCCCCTGCGGTCAGCGCCCACGAAATGCCTCCCCTGGCTCGGTCGAGTCCTGCGCATCGGCCGCGTCCGGCCGTGTCGCGCCCGCACCGGGTGCCGGACGCATGGTGGGTTTGTCGTCCGCGCGCGGCGCGCCACCGGTGGGCCGGGGCACCACGCGCGCGCCGTTGCCGTTGCCGGGCAGTGCGGCCGGGTCGGCAGCCGGGGCGGCAGGGGCCACCCGCGGTGCGATCGAGGCGCGCGGCGGCAACGCGGACGTCTGGGCGCCGCTCGGCTGCACGGGAACGGTCGCCCGCTTCTCCCCGCCTCCGCCGGGCAGACCGGCCTCGTCGAGGCCGCGGTTGCGGCGCGAGTCCTTGGGCTCCAGCGGTATCGGCGAACCCCGCAGCGGCTCGTCAGCGGTTCTGGGCAGCGTCAGCCGGAACTGGGAGCCACCACCCGGCTCGCCCCAGGCCTGCAGCCAGCCGCCGTGCAACCGCGCGTCCTCCAGGGCGATCGACAGCCCGAGACCCGTACCTCCGGTGGTACGCGCGCGTGCCGGGTCCGCCCGCCAGAAGCGGCTGAAGACCCGCGTCGCCTCGCCCGGCTTGAGTCCCACGCCGTAGTCGCGCACCGCGACGGCGACCGCGCCGCCCGCGGAGGCGAGCTTGACGATGACGTCCTTGCCCTCGCCGTGTTCCACGGCGTTGACGACGAGGTTGCGCAGCACGCGCTCCACACGGCGGGCGTCGGCCTCGGCGACGACGGGCTGCTGGTCGCCGAGCACGCGTATGTGCGTGCCCTTGCGCTCGGCGAGCGGCTCGGCGCCGCTGACCACGCGCCGGACGACCTCCCTGAGATCTATCGGCTCGGCCTCCAGCGCCGCCGCACCCGCGTCGAAGCGGCTGATCTCCAGCAGGTCCGCGAGCAGCGACTCGAACCGGTCCAGCTGGTCGGCGAGCAGTTCGGCCGAGCGCGCGGTCACGGGATCGAAGTCCTCGCGCGCCTCGTGGATCACGTCCGCGGCCATGCGGACGGTGGTCAGCGGGGTGCGCAGCTCGTGCGAGACGTCCGACACGAACCGGCGCTGCATCCGCGACAGGTCCTCCAGCTGCTGGATCTTCACCTGGAGGTTCTGCGCCATCTTGTTGAAGGCCTCGCCCAGGCGCGCGATGTCGTCCTCGCCGGTGACCTTCATCCGCTCCTGCAGCCGCCCGGCGGACAGCCGCTCGGCGATCCCGGCCGCCATCCGCACCGGCGTGACGACCTGGCGCACCACCAGCCAGGCGATCGCGCCGAGCAGGACGACGACGAACAGCCCAGCGGTCGCGAGCGTGCCCTTGACCAGACTCAGGGACTTCTCCTCCTGCGTGAGCGGGAAGAGGTAGTACAGCTCGTACGGCCGCCCGTTGGGGTCGTTGACCTGCTTGCCGATGACCAGCGCCGGCTGTGACTCCTTGCCGTTGGAGTACACGATCCGCGTGTAGCTCTGGGCGGCCATCGTGCCGCCGTTGACCTTCTCGCGCAGGTCGGCGGGCACGCTGGAGGTCGGGTTGACGTTCCCGGAACCGCGCGGACTGCGGCCGCCGCCGCTGTCGTCGCCGACGGGCAGCGTGACGACGTCGAAGGCGCCCGCGCCACCGCTGGACAGCGACTCCACCAGGTCGCTCATCCACTGGATGACGTTCTGGGACTGCCGGCCGTCGGCGGTCGCGGTGCCGTCGGCGGCGCCGCTCCCGGCGGCCGCGCCCGTACCGGAGCCACTGGCCGCCTCGTCGGCCTTCTGCTTGGCCACCGCGAAGCCGCCCGTGGCCTGACTCTGCGAGGCCTTCACCTTCGCGTCCAGCAGGCCGTTGCGCACCTGCCCGATCACGACGAAGCCCAGCAGCAGGACGACACCCAGGGACATCACCAGCGTTGTGGCGACGACCCGCAGCTGGATGTTGCGCCGCCACAGCCGCATCACCGGCAGCAGCGGTCGGCGCACCCAGCGCAGGAACAGCCTGATGACCGGGCTGCCCTGGACCCCGCCCTCGAGCAGGCCGCCCTCGAAGAGATTCCTGAACCGGGCACCCGCCGTCCGGCCGACAGGCCGCCCCGGACGGGCCCCGGACCGACCGGGAGCCGAAGCGGCGCTGTCCCCGGACATGTCAGCTCGGCCCGGCCTTGTAACCGACACCACGGACGGTCACCACGATCTCGGGCCGCTCCGGGTCCTTCTCGACCTTGGAACGCAGCCGCTGGACGTGCACATTGACAAGCCGCGTGTCGGCGGCGTGACGGTAGCCCCACACCTGCTCGAGCAGCACCTCACGGGTGAACACCTGCCACGGCTTGCGGGCGAGCGCGACCAGCAGATCGAACTCCAGCGGAGTCAGCGCAATCGACTGCCCGTCCCGCTTCACCGAGTGCCCGGCCACATCGATCACCAGGTCACCGATGGTCAGCTGCTCCGGAGCCGGCTCCTCCGACCTCCGCAGCCGCGCCCGGATCCGGGCGACCAGCTCCTTCGGCTTGAACGGCTTGACGATGTAGTCGTCGGCGCCCGACTCCAGGCCCACGACCACGTCGACGGTGTCGCTCTTGGCCGTGAGCATCACGATCGGCACGCCGGACTCGGCCCGGATCTGCCGGCACACCTCGATGCCGTCCCGACCGGGCAGCATCAGGTCGAGCAGGACCAGATCGGGCTTGGTCTCCCGGAAAGCGGCCAGCGCCTTGTCACCGTCGGCTACGAAAGACGGCTCAAAACCTTCACCACGCAGCACGATGCCGAGCATCTCGGCCAGTGCGGTGTCGTCGTCGACGACAAGGACTCGTCCCTTCATAAACGACATCATCCCATTCTCGTAACAGTGACAGAGGCGCTGGTGAGCGAGGTCACTGGCCGGTGACGATAGTCGTACGAGGCCGTCACTGTCTGCCCCTGTCCGCCGTCGCCGGCCATAGACCGGGGAAGCGGAGGGGGCAGAGCGCTTCTTCGCCGGGTGTGGTCGAGCCGGCGCCGGCCCATCGGCCGGTCGTTACCCGGCGGCCCTGGCGCACAGCTCCGCAAGCCCCTCGGCCGTCACGGGTGAGACCACCCCCTCCTCGGTGACGATGGCCGTCACCAGCTCCGGCGGCGTCACGTCGAACGCCGGGTTGTACGCCTGGGTCCCCAGGGGTGCCACCGGAACACCGCCTCCCGCTCCCGTCACCGGCACCTGAGGCGCGGCGATCTCGGTCACCTCGAAGCCGGGTCGCTGCTCGACCTCGATGGACGCCCCGTCGGGAGTGTCCGGATCGACCGTCGTCACCGGCGCCACCACGATGAACGGCACATGGTGGTACCGCGCCAGTACGGCGAGCGGATAGCTCCCCACCTTGTTCGCCACCGAGCCGTCGGCCGCAATCCGGTCCGCCCCCACCAGCACCGCGTCCACCTCACCGGCCGCGAGCAGCGAACCCGCCGCGTTGTCGGTGAGCAGGGTGTACGCCATGCCGGTGCGGGCCGCTTCGTACGCCGTGAGGCGCGCACCTTGCAGCAACGGACGCGTTTCGTCCACCCACAGCCGCCGCAGCCGCCCCTCACGATGCGCCGCCAGGGCCACCGCGAAAGCCGTGCCCTCCCCTCCCGACACCAGCGAACCGCTGTTGCAGTGGGTGAGGATCCGGTGCCCGCCGCCGGGCAGCAACTCGTTCAGCAGCGCCAGTCCGTGAGCCGCCATCCGGGCACTGGCCTCGGCGTCCTCCCGGTGCAGCGCCCGCGCCGCGGCCAGTGCCGCCGTCGCCGCCTCGGTGGGATCGCCGCTCTTCGCCAGCCCGGCCTGATACGCGGCGTGCGCCCGGCGCACGCCGACGGACAGGTTCACCGCGGTGGGCCGGGCACCCTCGAGGCCCCGCGCCGCCTCGGCCACGTCGAAGCCACGCGCGGCGGCGAGCGCGACGCCGTACGCCCCCGCGATCCCGAGAAGCGGCGCCCCGCGCACGGCGAGCGAACGGATCGCGTCCACCAGCGCCGGCGCATCCGTGCACACCAGCTCGACCTCCTCGGTCGGCAGCCGCGTCTGGTCGAGAAGGACCAGCACAGGGCCTTCGGGTGGTTCCTCCCATCGGATCGCAGGTATCTCGGTCGGCCGCTTGTCCCCGTCGGTTCGCACCTGCTGATCATCCATGCGGTCAGTCTGCCCCGGATCCGGCGGACAATTGAAGGCATCCCGCGCCCACCGCGGCCGGTCCCTCGATGACCACCCCATGGCACGATGGCTGCCAACCTGCCGCCGCGACCGCGGACGGGCACCGAGAAGGAGCTTCGATGACAGACACTCCGGGCTGGGCCTCGCCCGGAACCGCCCCGTCGAACGAGGGACGGGAACCGGGCGCGTCCGGTCCCGCCGAGCCTGCCGACCGCCCCGGCGACACCGCACCCACGCCGCAGCCGGGTGCCGACACGCAGGGCCCAGGCGTGAAGTGGTCCAAGGAGCAGCCGCCACCCGGCCAGTGGTCCGCGCCCACCGGTGCCCCCAGCCCCCACCAGCCCCCGCCACCCCCGCCGCCCGGCCCGGGCTGGACCCAGCCGCCGGGTGGCCCCGGCGGCCACGGAGGCGGGTACGACGGCCCTCCCGGCGGGTACGCCGGCCCTGGCGGTTACGGCGCCTGGGGCGGCGGCTGGGGCGGTCCCCCGCCCGCGGCCAAGCCCGGTGTCATCCCGCTGCGCCCGCTCGGCGTCGGCGAGATCCTCGACGGCGCCGTCTCCACCATGCGCACCCACTGGCGCACGGTCCTCGGCATCTCGCTGGCGGTCTCCCTGCTCCTGAACACCAGCATGGTTCTGCTGCAGGGCTTCGTCCTGAACGACACCGCCGTCCAGTCGACGATCAACGACCCGAACAACGCCAGCCCCGGCGAAGCGCTCCACGCCCTGCGCGAGACCATGATCGGCACCGGCATCGTCTCGGTGATCCGCACGGTCGCCATCATCCTCCTGACCGCCCTGCTCACGACCATCACCAGCCGGGCCGTCCTCGGCAGGTCGATCACCGCCGGCGAGGCCTGGCGCGAATCCCGCCCGCAGATCCTGAAACTCTTCGGACTGCTGATCCTGCTGGGCCTGATCTTCGCCGGTGTCGTACTCGTCGGTGGACTGCCCGGCCTCCTCGTCGCGCTCGCCGGCAACAGCGACGGCGGCGCCGCACTGCTCGTCCTCGGCCTCCTCGCGGCCACCGTCGTCGGCGTATGGCTGGGGATCCGCTTCTACCTGGCCGCGCCCGCCCTGATGCTGGAACGACAGGGCATCGTGAAGTCCCTGAAGCGCTCCGCGAAGCTCGTCCGCGGCTCCTGGTGGCGCACCTTCGGCATTGTGCTGCTCACCCTGCTCATCACCGTCATCGTCGCATCGGTCATCTCCATCCCCTTCACCCTCATCGGGGCCGCCGTCAGCGGCGACAGCACCGGCGACGTACTCGGCACCACCGGCGGACCCATCGGCTGGCCCGCCCTGATCATCCGGGGCATCGGCGCACTGATCGGCACCACACTCACCCTGCCGATCAGCGCGGGCGTCACCGTGCTCCTCTACATCGACCAGCGCATCCGCCGTGAGGCCCTCGACCTCGAACTGGCCCGCGCCGCCGGCGTCCAGAGCACCGGCGGCCCCGGTCCCGTCCCAGGGAGCTGACGTGGGTCTCACGGGGGGAGTACTCACGGCGGCGGCACCGGCCTGCGTCGGTGGCACGGTCGTACGAGGCCTGCTGCGCACGGCGGACACGGCCGCCCGCGCAGCGGGCGGCTCGGGAGACGGGCCGCCCGTGACCACCCCGCGCGATCCCGCGCGGGAGGCGGCTCGCCGAGAGCTGTCCAAGCGGCTGTACCACGAGAACGACCCCGGGCTGTTCCAGCGCGCACTGAACGCGTTCTGGGACTGGCTCGACCGGCTGTTCAACTCGGCCGCCTCGGCGACACCCGGCGGCACGACGGGCCTGGTCGTCGTCATCCTGTTCATCCTCGCCGTCCTGGGCGCCCTGTGGTGGCGCCTGGGCACCCCGCGCAGGCAGCCCTTCTCCACCGCCGCCGCCCTGTTCGACGACGGCCCCCGCAGCGCCGCCCAACACCGCGCGGCCGCCGAGGCACACGCGGCCCAGGGCCACTGGAACCAGGCCGTGCAGGAACGCATGCGGGCCATCGTCCGCTCCCTGGAAGAACGCACCCTGCTCGACGTCCGCCCGGGCCGCACCGCCGACGAAGCGGCAGCCGAGGCCGGCCGGACCCTGCCCGGACACACCGACCGACTACGGTCCGCGGCCCGCGAGTTCGACGACGTGACATACGGCGGACGCAGGGCGACCGAGCAGTCGTACCACCGCATCGCCGAACTCGACCGCGACCTGGAACGCGCAAGGCCCGCCCTTGCCCACAGCACCACCAGCACGGCCCACGCCACCCACCAGGGGGCCACCGAGTGACCGCCGAGGCCACGCTGCCGACGACCTCCACCGCGCCCACCGTCCGCCAGGTGTGGACCCGCACGCGAGGCATCGCGCTCGCCGCCGTGCTCATCCTGGTGGCGGCAGTCGCCATGGCGGCCGTACGGTCCACCGACCGGCACGGCGAACTGGACCCGCGCTCCGCCGACCCCTACGGCAGCCGTGCCGTCGCCCAACTCCTCGCCGACCGGGGCGTCTCCACGCGCGTGGTCACCACGCTCGGGGCCGCGCGGGACGCCGCCCGGTCGGACACCACTCTCCTGGTCGCCGTACCCGACCTGCTGACGACCCGTCAACAGACCGAATTGCGCAGGGCCACCGCGGCCTCCGGCGGACGCACCGTCCTGGTCGCGGCCGGCAGCCCCTCCGTCGAACGACTCGCCCCCGGAGTCACCGCAGACCCCGCCACCAGCAGCACCACCACACTCGCCCCCGGCTGCACCCTGCCCGAGGCCCTGCGCGCGGGCAGCGCCGACACCGGCGGCATCCGCTACACCACCACCCGACTCGACGCCGCCCGCTGCTACCCCAGCGCGCGTCTCGCCACCCTGCTGCGCATCCCCGAGGCATCCGGGGGCGGCGACACCGTCGTACTCGGCGCGCCCGACATCCTCTACAACGACCGCCTCGACAAGCAGGGCAACGCCTCGCTCGCCCTCCAACTCCTCGGCTCCCGCCCCCATCTGACCTGGTACCTCCCCTCACTCTCCGACACCTCGGCCACCGGCACCGGCGACCACAACAACTTCCTCGACCTGCTCCCCTCGGGCTGGCTCTGGGGCACCCTGCAGCTCTTCGTCGCAGCGGCCCTCGCCGCCTTCTGGCGGGCACGCCGCTTCGGTCCCCTCGTACCCGAAAAACTCCCCGTCGCGATCCGCGCCTCCGAGACCACCGAAGGCCGCGCCCGCCTCTACCGCAGGGCCGACGCCCGCGACCGCGCGGCCGCCGCTCTTCGCTCCACCACCCGCACCCGCCTCGCCCCCCTCGTCGGCGTCCCCGTCACCCAGGCGCACACGCCCGAGGCCCTGCTCCCCGTCCTGTCCGCCCACCTCACCGGCGACCAACAGGCCCTGCACTCCCTCCTCTTCGGACCGCCGCCCGGCGACGACGCGGCCCTCATCGCACTCACCGACCAACTCGACGCCCTCGAGAGAGAGGTACGCCGTTCATGATGGACCCGACCACTGACAACGCCGGGAACACCGGGGACGCGGGCACCGCCCGAGCCTCCCTGGAAGCCCTGCGCGCCGAGATCGCCAAAGCCGTGGTCGGCCAGGACCCCGCCGTGACCGGCCTCGTCGTCGCCCTCCTGTGCCGCGGACACGTTCTGCTCGAAGGAGTCCCCGGAGTCGCCAAAACGTTGCTCGTCCGCGCCCTGGCCTCCGCACTCGAACTCGACACCAAACGCGTCCAGTTCACCCCCGACCTGATGCCGAGCGACGTCACCGGCTCCCTCGTCTACGACACCCGCACCGCCGAGTTCTCCTTCCAGGAGGGCCCGGTCTTCACCAACCTCCTGCTCGCGGACGAGATCAACCGCACCCCGCCCAAGACCCAGTCGTCCCTTCTCGAAGCCATGGAAGAGCGCCAGGTCACGGTCGACGGCACCCCGCGCCCGCTCCCCGAACCGTTCCTCGTCGCAGCGACACAGAACCCGGTCGAATACGAGGGCACCTATCCCCTCCCTGAAGCCCAACTGGACCGGTTCCTCCTCAAACTGACGGTCCCTCTGCCCTCCCGTCAGGACGAGATCGACGTACTGACCCGCCACGCCTCGGGCTTCAACCCACGGGACCTGCGTGCCGCCGGCCTCCGCCCCGTCGCCGGACCCGCCGACCTGGAGGCGGCACGCGCCGCCGTGGCCAAGACGACGGTGTCCCCCGAGATCACCGCATACGTCGTGGACGTCTGCCGCGCCACCCGCGAGTCGCCCTCCCTCACCCTCGGCGTCTCCCCGCGCGGCGCCACCGCTCTCCTGGCCACGTCACGCGCCTGGGCCTGGCTGACGGGGCGCGACTACGTCACCCCCGACGACGTCAAGGCACTCGCCCTGCCCACCCTGCGCCACCGGGTCCAGCTGCGTCCCGAGGCCGAGATGGAAGGCGTGACGGCCGACTCCGTCATCAACGCGATCCTCGCCCACGTCCCGGTGCCCCGCTGATGGCACTCACCGGACGCGCCGCCCTTCTCGCCGCCCTGGGCTCGATCCCCGTCGGCATCCTGGAACCCGGCTGGACGGGCATCCTCGCCGTCAACGGCCCCCTGGCCCTCGTCTGCGCCTGCGACTACGCGCTCGCCGCCCCCGTACGACGACTCGTCCTGTCCCGGTCCGGCGACACCTCCACCCGTCTCGGGGAAACCGCCGACATCACGCTCACGATCACCAACCCGTCCCGCCGCCCCCTGCGGGCACAGATGCGGGACGCCTGGCCACCCAGCAGCTGGCAGCCGGGCACCGAGATCGAGGCCTCCCGCCACCGCCTGACCGTCCCCCCGGGCGAGCGCCGACGCGTGACAACCCGACTGCGCCCCACCCGCCGCGGTGACCGCCAAGCCGACCGCGTGACGATCCGCTCCTACGGCCCCCTCGGACTGTTCTCCCGCCAGGGCACCCACAAGCTGCCCTGGTCCGTACGGGTTCTACCCCCGTTCACCAGCCGAAAGCACCTGCCGTCGAAACTCGCCCGATTGCGTGAACTCGACGGCCGCACCAGCGTGCTGACCCGCGGCGAGGGAACGGAGTTCGACAGCCTGCGCGAGTACGTCCCCGGAGACGACACCCGCTCGATCGACTGGCGAGCCACGGCCCGCCAGTCCGCTGTCGCCGTCCGCACCTGGCGCCCGGAACGCGACCGTCACATCCTCCTCGTCCTGGACACCGGCCGTACCTCGGCCGGCCGCGTGGGCGACGCACCACGCCTCGACGCCTCCATGGACGCCGCACTCCTCCTCGCGGCGCTGGCCTCCCGAGCCGGCGACCGCGTGGCGCTCCTGGCGTACGACCGCCGGGTACGGGCCCTGGTCCAGGGCCGCTCGGCAGGAGACGTACTGCCGGGCCTGGTGAACGCGATGGCCCCGCTGGAACCGGAACTCGTCGAGACCGACGCCCGGGGTCTGACCGCGGCCGCTCTGCGTACGGCACCTCGCCGATCCCTGCTCGTGCTGCTCACGACGCTCGACGCGGCCCCCGTGGAGCAGGGTCTGCTCCCCGTGCTGACGCAGCTCACTCAACGACACACCCTTCTTGTCGCCTCGGTGGCCGACCCGCACATCGCACGAATGGCAGAGTCCCGAGGCAGCGCTGAGGCGGTGTACGAGGCAGCGGCGGCGGCACAGGCACAGAGCGAGCGCCAGCGCACCGCTGAGCAGCTACGACGACATGGCGTGACGGTGGTGGACGCGACGCCGGAGGATCTGGCGCCGGCGCTGGCGGATGCGTACCTGGCTCTGAAGGCGGCGGGCCGACTCTGACTCCACACTGGCTCCGCCGCCTCTTCGGGGTACGGCGGAGTACTGCGGGTCCTGAAATGCAGAAAGGCCCACGCCAGTTGGCGTGGGCCTTTCCCAAGGATTGTTCGGCGGCGTCCTACTCTCCCACAGGGTCCCCCCTGCAGTACCATCGGCGCTGTGAGGCTTAGCTTCCGGGTTCGGAATGTAACCGGGC
>NZ_JBSFIH010000054.1:0-59153 GCF_053597455.1 Streptomyces sp. NPDC001393 | reverse complement strand
GCCCCTCCCCGAGACACCACCCCGCCTCACCTCAGCGAACCGCAGAACAGACGCCGCGTCAGCACCCCTCACAAGATCGCCAACAGAGTCACGGCATTGCGGCTAGGGGACGTTCCAGGCGGAGATGAAGGGCTGCCCGTCTTCGGTGGCCAGGAAGCTCAGAGTGCCTGGATGCGGGTGGCCGAGCAGTCGGCTGTCGGACGCGTCGAGGCCAAGCCAGCGCACGGTGAGCACACGCGCCAGATGGCCGTGCGCGACCACGGCGATATCACCGTCGCTCAACAGCGGCCGGATCCGGTCCAGCACCGCATCCGTTCGCGCGGCCACCTGCTGGAGCTGCTCGCCTGGATGGTCGGCATCGCCGGGAACGACGCCGTCTCGCCACAGGTCCCAGCCAGGTCGCCGCTCGCGGATCTGCGCGGCGGTCAGGCCCTCGTAGCCGCCGTAGTCCCACTCCATGAGGTCGGGATCGGGCTTGACGCCGGTCAGACCGGCCAGCTCGGCCGTCCGCATGGCGCGGCTCAGCGGACTGCTGAACACGGCGACCAGTCGGCGTGAAGCCAGTCTCGGAGCGAGTGCCTTGGCCGCGGCCTCTCCCGCATCAGTGAGCGGAACGTCGGTGCGGCCGGCGTGCCGGCCGGACAGACTCCACGCGGTCTGGCCGTGCCTGATCAATATCAGCTCACCCATGGCTGCGCACGCTATCTGATCAGGCGACACGGAGGGGCGCATTCCTCGCCACCACGTCCTTCGCCGAGGCACTCATCCCCTCTTCCGCTGCCAAGGACTTGCCACATGAGGTGGCCCCTTGGATCAGCGTCCTACCGTGCCGTTGTGGCTCGGCATGTACGGCGTGACGCGCTGGTGACGTGATCCGAGCAAGGTCCGGGTGAAGGCGGCGTCGGCGCGCAGCAAGCGCCGTTGTCCGTGACTCTGGAATCTGCGCGCACACAGCGCGGGATGCTCGACGGTGGGAGACCGGGTGCCGGGGGGTGACCCTGCTCGGCAATGCCGCCCGCCTCGCGGCCCGAACGGCCAAGGCACCAACCTGACCCTGTGCGACGGCGCCGCACTCGGCAAGACCGTCGCCGCGCACCCAGATGACATCGAGGCCGCGCTCACCGCACACGAGCAGGCATATTCCCTCCCAGCGCCGCGGATGCCCGCGAAGGCACCCACTTCCACGAGCTCCTGTTCGGAGACAACGCGCCGCACAGCCTGATCGACCTGTGAGGGGGTCCCCCGGACACGGTTTGGCAGGCTTGCCTCATGATCAGTGTTGGTGGGGGCGTGCGTGCGCCGAGGATTCTGGTGGTCGATGACGAGCCCGAGGTGCGGTACGCCGTGGAGGACGGCCTCGCCGTGGAAGGGTACGACGTCCGCGGGGCGGCGGACGGACAGGCCGCGCTGGCGGAGGTCGCGTCCTGGGAGCCCGACGCCCTGGTGCTCGATGTGATGCTGCCGGGTCTCGACGGACTGGCGGTGTGCCGTCGGCTGCGGGCGATGGGCGACCGTACGCCCGTGCTGGTGCTCACGGCGCTGGGCTCGGTGAGCGAGCGGGTGGACGGTCTGGACGCGGGCGCCGACGACTACCTGGTCAAGCCCTTCGCGCTGGACGAGCTGGTGGCACGCATCCGGGCGCTGCTGCGCCGCAGCGCACCCGCCGAGCCGACCGAGGCCAGCGAGCTCGCCTTCGCCGATCTGGTGGTGGACCCTGCCACCCGGACCGGGCGGCGCGGAGCACGCGCCATCGAGTTCAGCCGGACGGAGTTCACGCTGCTGGAACTGCTACTGCGCAATCCGGGCCAGGTCCTGACCAGGGAGACGATTCAGGAGCGGGTCTGGGGGCGTGCCTTCGGGCCCGAGTCCAACTCGCTGGCTGTGTACGTCGGTTACCTGCGGCGCAAGCTGGAGTCCGACGGCGAACCACGGCTGGTGCACACCGTGCACGGAGTCGGCTACCGGCTGGACCTGGCGTGACCGCCCCACGGCCGGTCCGGTGGCGGGGCCGAGACCTGCGCTCCGGGTGGCCTCGACGACCCCTGCGGACCCGGCTGGCCCTGGCCGCCTCGCTCGCCGTGGCGGTCGTCGTGGTCGGGGTGTGCGCCGCTGCCTTCCTGGTGATCCGGTACCAGCTGCTGCGTCAGCTCGACCTGCACCTGACCCAGTCGGCGCGGCTTGCCGCCCGGCAGTACCGGCACGAACCGGCCGGCGTGGTGCAGGGCGAGTGCCGGTACCTCGCCGCCCCGGCCTGCGCCCAGCTGGTACCCGCCCGGCCCGGCGACGACCCCGCAAAGCCCTATCTGCTGCCCGTCACCGGCACCACCCGCGCGGTCGCCGCGGGCACCCACGGCGCCTACTACAGCGAACTGCGGCTCGCCGGCCACCGCGCCCGCATGTTCACCACGCGGCTGGACGACGGTCGGGCCCTGCAGGTCGCCGTGCGCGCCGACACCGTCGACCAGGGCGTGCGGCAGGCAGCGGAACTGCTCCTCGCCGTGGGCGCGGGTGGCGTCCTGCTGGCCGGTGGCCTCGGCTTCTGGGTCTCCCGTGCGGGCCTCGCCCCGGTCGCCCGGCTGACCGCGACGGCCGAGCGCATCACCGCCACCCGTGACGCCCGCCACCGCATCGAGCTGCCGCCCGGCCGCGCTGGCCGCGAGGACGAGCTCACCCGGCTCGCGACGGCCTTCAACACCATGCTGGAGGAGCTGGAGAAGTCCGTCAGCGCCCAGCGCCGGCTGGTCGCCGACGCCTCGCACGAACTGCGCACTCCGCTGACCGCGCTGCGCACCAACGCCGAACTGCTCGCCCGGTCCGCCCGCCTCACCGACGCCCAGCGCGAGCGGGCCGCCGGGGCGCTCGGCCGCCAGTTGCGCGAGGTCACCGTACTCGTCAACGACCTGATCGAGCTGGCCCGGGAGGAGGAGCCGGATCCCCTGGTCGAGGACGTGCGGCTGGCGGGCGTCGTCGAGCACGCCGTGGACGCGGCCCGTGACCACTGGCCGGACGTTTCCTTCCAGCTGTCCGTCGACCCGGGAGCGGGTTGCGGCACGGTCGCCGGCGTACCGGCCCGGCTCTCCCGGCTGCTGGCGTGCCTGCTCGACAACGCGGCGAAGTTCAGCCCGCCCGGCCGACCAGTCGAAGTGACGCTCACCGGCTGCGGAGACCGGCTGGAGGTCACCGTCCGCGATCACGGTCCCGGCATCGCCGACGAAGACCTGCCGTACGTCTTCGACCGGTTCTACCGTGCCCGCACGGCCCGCGCCCTGCCCGGCTCCGGGCTCGGCCTCGCCATGGCCCGCCAGATCGCCCACGCCCACCAGGCCGGCCTCACCGCCGAACACGCCCCCGGCGGGGGCGCCCTGTTCCGGCTCCGCCTCCCGGCCCGGCACCGGGAGCTCTCACAAAGTTCTTAGACCGCCCCGTGACAGTGGCGCCCCATGAAGGCGAGGAAGATCAAGAAGACCAAGAAGAAGATCGTCGCGCTCAGTGCCGCCCTCACGGTGATCGGGGTGGTCGGCACGGCCACCGCGTTCGGCACGGGGGTCCGGGACGGCCGGCGGGTCGAGGCGCACGGCAACCGGGTCACCGTACCCGTCGCCGGTGGGCGCGCCGTGGTGGACACCACCTCCCTGGCCGTGCGCGCCCAGGCGGACGACGGACACGCCTGGCAGCTGTCCGCTCCCGCGGCCGACGCCCTCGGACCGGCTGGGCAGGTCTCGGTGCACGGGGACCGGGCTACCTGGGGCTACCCGGCGAAGGGACTCCTGGTCACAGCGGCCGCACGCGACGGACGGCTGGCGGTGACCGTGCACTCCACCCGGAAGGGCACGCTGACCTGGCCGGTGACCGCCACCGACCAGAACACGAGCGACCTGCAGATCCCGCGCGGCGAGGGCCTTTCGGTGCCGGTCACCGACCGCTGGTGGAACTCAGCGGGGGCCGGGCTCGCGGGCTCGGAGGCGGGCATGTCCGACGGTCTGACCATGCCGTTCTGGGGCACCAGCCTGCGCGGCGGGCACGGCGCGAGCTACATAGCCGAGTCCGACATCGGCACCACGCTGAGGTTCGTCTCCGCCGACGGCCGGCTGCACACCGAGACCGAGCACGCGTTCTCGCCGTCGGAGGACACGTTGCACTACACGCTGACCTTCGCGCTCACCGACGGCTCGCCGGTGGCCGCCGCCCGCGACTACCGGGCCTGGCTGCAGTCCCACGGCGGCATCACCACCCTGCGCCAGAAGATCGCCCGCAACCCCGAGGTCGGCAGGCTGGTGGGCGCCTTCCACGCCTACACCTGGGGCCAGGCCCGCACCGCCCAGGGTGTAGAGCGCCTGCGGGAGTTGGGCATCGACAGGATGTGGCTCGGCTACGACGCCGACGGTTCCCCCATGGACCGCTCGGCCGTGAGCCTGGCCGAGCGGTCCGGCTACCTCGTCGGACCGTACGACTCCTGGGCCAACGCCCAGGACCCCGCCTCGGCCGACACCTCGGTGTCCAGGTGGCCCGCGCCCGTATGGCAGGACGCCTGCGTGCAGGGCGCCGACGGCAAGGTCGTCACCGGTTTCGGCGGGCGCGGCTGCTACGTGAGCTCCGAGGCGCTGCGGCGCGCCGAGCCGACCCGGCACTATCTGGCCGACCGCACCCGCGAGATGACCGCGAACGGCGCGAACAGCTACTTCCTCGACGTGGACGCCGCCGGAGAGCTGTTCACCGACCACTCCCCCACGCATCCGATGACGCAGGCACAGGACCGTCGGAACCGGCTGCGGCGGATGGCCTGGCTGTCCGGCGACCGCAAACTGGTGCTCGGCTCGGAGAGCGCCGGTTCCTGGGCGAACGGTGCGCTCGCCTTCAGCCACGGCTCCGGGACCCCGGTCCCCGACCAGCTCTGGAAGCTGGAGCGGGACCGCGCCGCCTGGGGCGGCTACACACCAGCCGGCGCACCCGGCATCTTCTTCCGGCCCGTCCGGTTGCCGGCCGACCTCGCCAAGGCAATGTACGACCCCAGGTACCGGGTGCCGCTGTACCAGACCGTGCTGCACGACTCGGTGATCAGCACCGAGCGCTGGGAGCTGTCCTGGTCGAAGCTGCCCGACCAGAGCCGTACCCGCGCGCTGCTGGCCATGCTGTACAACGTCCCGCTGAACCTCGTCCTCGACAAGGCGGAACTGGACGCGCACGGCAAGCAGATCGCCCAGCTGCAGAAGTACTTCGAGCCCCTGCACAAGGCCGCGGCGACCCAGCCCATGACCGACTTCCGGCGGCTGACGCCCGACCGGCTGGTGCAGCGCACGACGTTCGGCGACGGCGTCCTGACCGTCACGGCCAACTTCTCGGCCCACACCCACGACGGCCTGCCCGCAGGCTGCGCCGACGCGACGGTCAAGGGAGGCAAGGCCCAACGGTTGTGCCCGGCCGCTCTGTGACACCAACAGGCGTGCGAGGCCCCTGATATGAGCGGATTCGCCCGCGCGAGGCGGCACACTCATGGCCCGTGCCGAGCAGACCCGCGAGCCGTCAATTACAGATTGACGATTAGGAATCGTCAATCTACGATTGACGCATGAGCCCACTCAACATCAACCTCGCTGACCTGATCGCCCGTCTCGACGAGGAACTCCCCGACGCCGACGACCTGGCCCGCATCAGTGAAGCGCAACTACGTGCCCTGACCCTGTCCGACATCGGCGACCAGCTCGTCGACCACTACGTCGGCAAGGCCAGGCAGGCCGGCGCGTCGTGGAGCGAGATCGGCGACGCCATCGGAGTGTCCAAACAGGCCGCCCAGCAACGCCACGCACCGGCCCCGTTCGAGCGGTTCACCGACCTCAACCGGCACAGCATCGTGCTGGCGCAGGAGGCCGCACGAACGCACAAGCACGACTTAATCGGCACCGAACACATCCTGCTCGGCCTGCTCGGCGAATCGCGGGGCCTGGCGTACGAGGTGCTGACGGCCAAAACCGAATCAGAGCAACGCATCCGCGACGCGATCGAGGAAGCGATGCCACCGGCCGGGAAGAAGGCGCTGCGGGGTCACATCGCGTTCCGATCCGAGAGCAAAGAGGCCATCCAGCAGGCACTCCGAGCGTCAGCCAACCTCGGCCACGACTGGGTCGGCACGGAACACATGCTGCTGGGCCTGATCCGGGTGAAGGAGAGCCCGGCCGCACAGATCCTGCGCAACCTCGGTTTCAGCTCGGACGAGTTGCACGAGACGGTCAAGGCCGAGGTCACCAAACGGTTCGCCGCGCGTGGCAAGCAGTAACGAAACGATCAGTCGCGCGCCGGACCGGGCCGAAGTCCGCCTTGTCCCGAGGGTGGTGATCAGGCGCAGCGGCCGCCAGAGGTTGCGGCCCGGCGCGACGACCCGTCCTCTTTGAAGGCCGTCAACTGCTGCACCAAGGGTGGCGGCAGCCGCCGGCTCCGGCCGGCGACTTGGGCTTGACCGGCCGGCTGCCGCACACCGAGTCCGCAGCCGGGTATGCGGATGCCCCTGGGGCTGCGGGACGAAAACCGCCTGCGTACCAGCCCGCTCGGGCCGCTGCCCGTCCAAGGCTCGCTGCACCATCGACAGGTGACGGGCTGTGGTTCGACCAGTCCCAGGCCGTGCGCTTCCCCAGGCCATCGACAGGGATCAAGAGGCCGAGTGTGCCGACGAGGGGCTGGAACGGCGGTAGCCGCAGCTGACGGTCACGTCGAGCGGATGCCCCCAACACAAACACACACGCGTGGCTGGACTTGCAGCCCGGACCGTGTCGCATCCACGCCACGCGGTGCGCGACAGAGTTCCGCCACCCCACTGCCTCCCGCCGCTCGCCTGCCTCGTCCGCATCGTCCGACTTCATGAGCGAGAGGAACGCAATCCGAGCACACCACCGCGGCGGCCCGGCGTAACTCACCTACGAAAAGGCCCCGCGCCCGCAGACCGGCCCCGGCGAAATCCTGGTTGCCGTGCGGGCTGCCTCGGTGACCGCCGGAGAACTCGGCTGGGACGCCATCTGGACCGACAGCTTTGACGGCTCGGGCCACGACCGCACCCCCACCATTCCCTCGCACGAGTTCCCCGGCGTGGTGGCCGCCCTCGGCGACGGAGCCACCGGCTGGCAGGAAGGTGACGAGGCGTACGGACTGGCCCCATTCACCTGCAACGGCGCCGTCGCCGTGCCGCTGGCCGCACTCACCGCCTGGCAAACCCTCGTCGACCACGCCCACGTGCGCCCCGGTCAACGCGTACTCATGCACGGCGGCGCCGGCGGGGTGGGATCCTTCACCGTCCAGATCGCCTCCGCCCTCGGCGCCGCCGTCACAGCCACCATGGGCCCCAACGACCTGGCATTCGTACGATCACTGGGAGCCAACACGGCCATCGACTACGTCTATCAGCGCTTCGAGGACGAGATCGACCCCGTGGACATCGTCGTCGACCTGGCCGGAGCGCAGACAACAGCCAGGAGTTGGAGCTCATCAACGACTGAGCCGCACTCAGCCGGCGGCCTCGTCTGCGCCGCGCTGGAGGCCCTGCCTGCACAACGCCGGACATGCGAGAGCCCAGCCTGTGTCACACAGGTCGACCCTCGCATGGAGCGACCGCAGACGGTCGGCGATGTCAGTTCCTCGGTGACCGGGGCGAGTTGCCCGAGAGGTGCTTCGGGTGGCGTTCAGCGGGCCACCTGCTGAGCCTTGGCCTGGACGTGGGCGACATAGCGGACCGTGAAGACCATCGGGACGACGAATCCGGCGATCCGTGGTGCAACTGGAGGGCGGCACGCTGGTCGGCACCGCGGCGCTGTGGGCATCGACAACCACAATCGGTCCGCGCACCTCGGGCTGGGGCTGCTGCCGTCTTCCCGCGGCAAGGGCTACGGCACCGACGTGGTCGACGCCGTCTGCCAGCACGGTGTCCTCATACGTGGCCTGCAGCGACTGCAGATCGAGACGCTGTCGGACAACGCCGCGATGCTGCGCTCCGCAGAGCGCAACGGCTTCGTCCGCGAGGGCGTGCTGCGCTCAGCGGCGCCGGTCGAGCGTCGTCAGCGCCGTAGCCAACGCTTCACTCTGTGCGGAAGAGCCTCGAAGCAAGGTCGCCCGGGGCGAGCCCATTTACTTGGGTGAGCCCTGAGTGCAGGTCCAGCCCAATCCCATGCCCCTCCCCTTCTTCGTGAACAGCGGCGGCACGACGTCGTAGAGGTGGAGGGCCGGAGGCATCGCCTGTGACCTTCATCCTCGCGCTGCCCCGCTGCTGGCGAACGAATCCGCTCCCGCCGGCGTCGGTCTACTGTGAAGACTCACACGCTTGATCGTCGTATGGTGCCGGTGACCGTCGCGGCCCTCGTCGTCCTGACGGGTTGTTCGGCATCCGAAGCAGCAGGTTCGAAGACCGTCACGAGGAACGAGGCGATCACTCAACCTGTCACAGTGAGTGGCGACGGTCGCACCCTCACCGTCATGACGGAGTCGGGCGGATGCGACAGCCCTCCTCACCTATGGGTATCCGAGACCCCCGAGGCTGTCCTCCTCACCGTGCGGGTCGACACCCGGACGGGACCGGACATCGCCTGCCCGGCTGTCGCCCGCATCGGACCGGCCCGAGCGATCCTGCACAAGGTCCTCGGGTCGAGAACCGTCACCAACGCGACGACAGGCCGTCGTGTGTCTGTCCGAAGAGAGTGACCACACACAATGCGCCCCTTGGTCCGCTCAACCGCCACCACGCACCTGTTCACCGGGGAGGCCGGTGACCTGAGGGCCCTCCAACGGGATCGAGTTGTACGACCTCAGGACTGTCCCGCAACTG
Organism: Streptomyces sp. NPDC001393; assembly: GCF_053597455.1. Taxonomy (NCBI): domain Bacteria; kingdom Bacillati; phylum Actinomycetota; class Actinomycetes; order Kitasatosporales; family Streptomycetaceae; genus Streptomyces; species Streptomyces sp. NPDC001393. The sequence goes on along the minus strand of NZ_JBSFIH010000054.1, from coordinate 50,353 downwards.
ATCTTGGCCTGAAGGTGGTTGGTCGGGACTGGCTCCTGGGGACCACTGGGCGCCCCGCCGCCGCGGTCGCGTCGTTCTCATGGAACTGGCCGGTTTGATCACTTGGTGTCCAAGGCGGCCCAGGATGCGACGGGTGGCGGGATGATCCGCCTGGGAAATGAGCGGCAGGGTGCCCCTGGTGCGCGGTACGGTGCGCCGATGGCAGAGATCAAGAAGTTCCAAGTCACCTTTGACTGCGCAGAACCTGAGCGTCTCGCTCGCTTCTGGTGTGAAGTGTTGGGGTACGTCATGCCGCCGCCACCTGAGGGGTTCACCACCTGGGACGATTTCAACCGCACCCTCCCTCCTGAGAAACAGGGATCATGGTTCGCCTGCAGTGATCCCTCAGGCGTGGGCCCGCGCCTGTATTTCCAGCGCGTCCCTGAAGGCAAGATCGTCAAGAATCGGGTGCATCTCGACGTCCGGGTCGGCACCGGGCTCGTGGGGGACGAGCGCCTCGCCGCGCTCGAAGCCGAGTGTGCACGACTGGTCGCGCTCGGTGCGACCCATGTGCAAACGCTTTATGCCGATGAGGAGAACGAGTCGTGCATCCCGATGCTGGACATCGAGGGCAACGAGTTCTGTATCGACTGAACATTCTTTGAGCCGGGGAGGTGGGGCGCCACCTCCCTTGGGCTTCTCTGGTCTCGTATGAGGCGGGAGTTACCCCGCGAGGGCGAGGCTGTGCAGCCGGGCATTGCCGAGCATGGCGATGTGAACGTCGTCGCCTTTCACGGCAGTCGCGGAGGATCTTCCATGCCTTCATCCGTGCGAAGACGTGCTTGACGCGGCCCGGACCTCGTGGTGGGAGGTGTTGTGCTCCTCTTTCCAATTTCCAAGCCGACAGTTCGGTCTGGCCGCGTTTGCGGCGGTGCGGAATGAGCAGGCCGGTGCCCCGATGGCCGCCGTCCGCGATGACGGTGGCCCGGCCGAGGCGGCCTTCGCACCGGAACGTTCCCACGCCTTGCAGTCGTTGCGGTTGCCGGGCAGCGGCCGGCCGACGGCGACAGCGAGTTGGGAGTCGGCGTCGATGACGACCTGGTGGTTGGTGGAGTACCGGTGGTTCTAATAGGTCATCGGTGAGCCTGAGCGCGGGAGTGCAAGGACTTCCAGGTGAGGTGGAAGCCTGCCGCCGTTCTGGGACCTGGATCCCTGTGTTCAGACCGGCCCTGCCTTGCGCGCGCCTTGCCGGGCGGAGACCTTCGGAAGTTCCGGGACCTTGATCTCTCGTCAAAGACCGGTCCCGCCCGGCAGAAGCTCGAATATCACCGGCTTTCATGTCCTCAGCCCGCCGACAGGGGCCACCTCTCAGCAGTTCGCGAGCCCATGAGCTCTCCAGCAGACCGAGGTCCCTGCCGGTCGCTGGAGACACGAACGGCTCATGAGATGGCGTGCCTCGAGCACTTCTATCAGAGCGCCGCGTGCTCCGCACAGGACCAACAGGCGACGGCGGCTCTTTGTCACGCTCGACGAGTCAGTGCACGAGGAGCGCGACGACCGCGGCGACCAACTGCCGACGCCGACGAAGGGCACCGATGCGGGTCAGCGGCCAGCGGGCTTTCTTCAGCGCCTCGGACTTCGGTGTCCTACGGTCGCTGCCGCTCGCTCACATATGTCCCCCACGTCTCAAACCCTCACTCAATGGCTGGGAGCCTTGTCCGTTGCGACCCTTAAAATGCTCACAGAGCGATGCACTGGGTATCGCGATCAGCCGAGGTCGGCACATCCCCCGAAACGAATTCTGATCCGCCCTTAGGGGTGGCTCACCCGCTCGGATGCGCTCGGCGAGCAACTAGTTGCGAGGGTGTGCATGGTGAGTGCATGAACACTACACCTCACCCCAAGAAGACCGTTTCCTGGATTCCGCGAGTATTCGCGGTGAGTGCCGCCATGGGCATCGCTTGTGCGGCGGGCGTGGCAACTGCCACATCCGCCGTGGCCGCGACTCCCGCCACGCACGTCGCCACAAAGGCCGCGCCGGTCTACGGCCACGGCGGCGGCGGGGGGGAAGAAAACCAGTGCGGCAACGGTCTCCTCCCCATCCTCAACTTCTGCAACTGACGGGCGCCCGGGACGGTAGTTCCTGCCCGTCAACCGCACAACCGCATATCGAAGAAGTCGACCCACCCATCCCCAGGGCGGTCAGGAGCAGGGCGCGATCCTTCTCACTGACCGCCCTGCCGACCGCAACAGAAGGCCTGCGCCCAGTGCTTCTGCCGGACGGCAGAACGTTCAGTGCGTGAAGGACGCAATGGCCGCGATGTCCGGACCGCTTGCAGGTCATCTCATTTACGTCTGCACGGTAGCCGAGAGGTGCTGGCACGAACGCAAGGCCCTCCCCAACACAGGCGACCCTCAGGATGCGTCGGCATAGGCGATGTACGCCCCGCAGACGGTGCAACGGAAGAGCATGGCGGTTGCCCCCTTGCCCAGGTGGGTCAGGAAGCGCTCAAGCTGGTTTTCGTCGTGCCAGCCTTCGCCGCGCATGCCGGCCCGCAGCTGGTCGAGGGCTTCGGGATGCTCCGCCAGCTCGGTGTACCCGACTTCACCCACGAAGGCGGCCGCGTCCTGGCAGTGGACGAGCCAGTGCGGATCCTGCCAGGCGTGGAAGCCAGGGGTGCGGCGGGTGACCTCCTGCAAGACTTCCTCGCTGACTCCGTCAAGCCCGTAGGAGTCGGTGAATTCACCCGCGAAACGTTCAGCCGCGCTCCCGTCTGCGATGCACCATGGGCAGAAATGTCCGTTGACCTCGTGGGCCGTGTAGAAGGTCGCCGTGTAGATCCAGCCCGTGCTGCGCTCGCAGCAGGCACACGTCTCGGCGGCCGCACGGATGGACCCGCTTGCGAGAGGGTCTGGGTGATAGCGGAAGAAGGGCAGGCTGGCACTCACCGCCGCTTCCCTGCCTGCGCCCTGGTGGCCATGCCTACTGATCCCATGGGGGCAGTCTGTCCGCAAGGAGGTCCGCGATCAAGCGCGTTGTGTGAGACACCAATGCACCTATCCGAGTGTCTTTCGGGGCACCCCGCGAGCGAGGGACACAGCGGGGGGTATGTCGTTTTGCATGAGGTGACCTTGCATGCCTGAGGAGATCAGCCGTGTACGCAGTGGTTCGGCGGTACGAAGGGGTGACGGACCCTGCCGAGGCAGGACGCCGAGTGAACGAGGGATTCGTTCCTCTTCTCCGACAGGTTCCCGGATTCGTGGCCTACTACTGGGTTGATGCCGGGGGCGGAGTCATGATTTCCACCAGCGTTTTTGAAGACCGCGCCGGAGCCGAAGAGTCGGTCACCAGGGCGGCGGACTTCGTACGGGACAACCTCGCGTCGCTGCTTCCCAACCCACCTCAGGTCACAGCCGGCCAGGTTGTGGCCGCTGGGTAGCGGCCTCCGGAATGGCTCGGAGCACCCTCTGACCCGGCTGGGTGACTCTGGGTGTGCTCGGCCTGGATGGCGGTGCCGTGAACTCCCCGAGTGCGGGAGTGGCACCACCGCAGTCGCGTCGACATCATCCGCGGTGAAGGCGAGAGTCGAACCGATACAGGGCCACAGCGTCTGGCTGTCTCCGGTCTGCTCGACCATGCGCTGGTCTGGGTGGTGGAAGTCGGCTGGGAGTCGAGGGTGTCTGGGCGGGAGGGACGGCTTCGCTGGGTGAAGCTGAAGGCGTGAGTATCAGTAGTGAGCGCCCTGTGAATGCTGAGCAGATCTACGCAGCGCTGGCCGCACTGGCGGCTGAGCCGGAGGCAGCTCCGGAGAGGCGGCCCGAGGGGCCACGGGAAGAAGACCGTCTGCACCTGCTGGGCAGTCTGTTGGCGAAAGTGGAGCTCGAGATCACCGCCGCAACCCGTCTGACCACCGAGGAAGAGGAGATCGAAGATGTCCTGGAGACCTTGCTCGGCTGGGGGGAACAGGTGGGAGCGGATCCCGGCCTCGCGGTCAACGTCCTGACGAACCGGCTGCAACGCACCGCGCTGCAGGTCTCCGAACCCGAGGCGGAAGAACTGCCTCCCGGCCGGGAGGCCGCCTTCGCCGCCGTCATGACAGCGGTGTACGCGCTCAGCGCCCAGGTGCACGCCGACGGCGGCGATGCGGAGGGAACCCGACGCGCTCTGAGCGGGGCGGAAGAAGCCCTCATCGACATCCTGCAGGGCATGCATGACCTGCGCGTCGCCATCGGCGACGCGCCCGGCCCGGAGGACGAAGCCGACAACTGACCTGCTCAGCGCCTGTCCCGCAGCGAGCCGCTGAGGACGGGAGCCTGCACCGGGCTGCAGCGCACTCCTCTTGCCGCGCGGCCAAGGTGTCAGGACCGCGCTTCCAGAGCTGTCCCGCAACTGGATGCCGAGCGTCTGGCCTGATCCATGTCTGACGAGTGAATCTGTGCAGCCCGGCCAGACGCGGTGCGTCGTATTCGATGTCGACGGCACGTTGATCGACCGCCTGGGCCTGCGCGTCGCCATCGGCGGGAGAGCCTGGCCAGGCTGCACCGGCTGGAGGACGAGGACGCCCGGTCCGGCCGCTACGCGGCCTTCGACGGTGCGGCAGAGGTGTTGTGCGGCCTGGCGAAGCGGCCGTGGGCGCTGGTGACCTTGAACTACGAGCACCGGATGCGCGGGCGTTTCCTGCGGACGGGACTGCCGGTGCCGGGCCTGATCGTGGACTCGGCCGCTGTCGCGGAGGGCAAGCCCCCTCCCGTTCCGTACCTGCGGGCCGCCGCGCGACTGGGCGCCGAGCCGGGAAACTGCCTGGTGCACCGCCGCTTCGAGGGCCTGCGCGAAGCAGTCCCGCACATCCTGGCCTTCGCGTCCGGTTCCTCCGTCAACGCCGCAACCTGGGCCCGCCCGACGGCACCGGGCGGCGGCATCATGGAGGACGTTGCCGTCCTGGAACATCGGCGCCGGACGCCGTACGGCTGATAGACGGACGGAGCGACGAGAAGTGCGAAACGCCCGCTGCACGACCTTGGGCACCGACGGGCAGGCCCGCCTCACCGTCAGCCACAAGAGGATCGCCGCGGTCGCCGCCGAACTCGGCGTCCACGCAACCGCTACCGCGGCCGAGTTCTACCTCCCGCCTCAACGGCCTTACCCTGGGCGCGAGATGGCGTGTCGCCGCAGTGGGCGGGGCGACACGGAGTCGGTACGGTCGGACCGGATGCCCTGGTAACTGCCAGCCGGCTGCCGGTTGATGAAGTTGATGCGGACGCGCCTCAAGTCCTCGCGGGGAATGCCGAGTGCGCCGTAGCGCTGCTCGCCGAAGGCGCGTCCACGCGCTCACCGACGCGCTTCTTGAGCTCCGCCAGTGGCCGGCCGGTCAGTACGTAGACGTGCCACGGCTGAAGGTTCGATCCGGGCGGTGCCCAGGCCGCGGCGGACAGCACGCGTTCCAGTACCGCATTCGACACGTGCCGATCGGTGAATCCGCGCACGGCCCGTCGGCTGGTGACCGCCTCATAGTCGTCCAAGATCGCCCGTCTCCCTCGTCCACTCGCGTCTCGACCCACTGGCAGCCGTACCGGGATGCTGTCTGACGGGTCACCGTGCGGTGGGTGCCTCGCCCGGAAAGTCCTACCCCGCCAGCGTGGGGCGCGGCGGTGCCGAGACGCATCGCATGATCGAGTGATTCGAGGGCGAGGATGGCGGCGCCGGGTGCCGATATCACCCTGGCGATGACGCAGCCGGGGCATCGAAAGTGTCCCGGCTGCGTCCGTCAGGAGAGCCAGTCCGTGTAGTGGGTGGGTGCGATCCGGGCGCCCTTCGGGGCGGTGATGGCGTCGCCCTGGACTGCGGCGAACATGCCGGCGCTGTCATCGGTGACGACTGAGCGGGCATCGCCCTTGGCGGTCAGGGTGAGGCGCCCGAGTTCGTCGAGGGTGTACACGTCGGGACCTGCGATGTTGAGGACGCCGTTCAGAGGACTGCCTGCGGCGACCTCGGCGACGACGCCGGCGACGTCCGCGGCGGCGATCGGCTGGATCGGTGTGCGCGGCAGGCGGACGGTGTCGCCCTCGGCGGTCATGGCCAGGGTCGCGTCCATGAACTCCATGAACTGCGTGGCACGGACGATGGAATAGGGGATCGACCCGGCCTTGAGGACGTCTTCCTGCAGCACCTTCGCCCGGTAGTAGTCCAGCTCGGGCACCCGATCCACGCCAACGATCGAGAGGATGACGAAGTGTCCGACCCCTGCCTTCTCGCTCGCGGCGACGAGGTTGTCCATCGAAGTCTGGAAGAAGGCGAGCGAGGCGTGGTCGAACGTCGGGGAATTCGTCAGGTTGATGACCACGTCGGCGCCCGAAACGGCCCACTCCAGGCCCTCGCCGGTGATGATGTTCACGCCGGTGGACAGGGAGTGCGGTACGGCTTGGTGTCCTGCCGCCCTGAGGTTCTCCACGACCTGTGACCCGATCAGTCCGGTTCCGCCGATCACCGCGAATTTCATGCAAGTTTCCCTTCTTAGATGCGCGATGTCTGATATATACCGTATACAAATGATTTGGGTGAGTTGGTCCCATCTGTTTCAGCGGGCTCAGGCCGGCCTGACGCGGTACGCGGCGTACGCGATCGCCGTCGTGGAAGCGATCCGGTCCAGTCCGAAGATCGCCAGCACGCAGACGCCCCCCAGACGGACAGGACCGTGAAGCCGCTCGCCACTGCGTCCTCGTGGAAGTAGGCCAGCCCGTTGAGCGCACGAACGCCGACACCCGCGGGCATCACCGAGGCAAGAGGTTCCAGCCGGCCGGGCAGGAAGGGCGGGAGCACGCCGCCGCTGGTCGCGCGATGGAGACCGGCAAGAGAAGGCGCGTGGAGTCACAAAAAGAAGCAGGCCAGGAGGGTCATGGGCCGCCCTGTCGACAGCCGGAACCAGGTCGGACGCGGAACTGGTCGTCCGTCAGTTCCTAAGGGAGAAGGTCGCCCGCTCCCGCCTCTTGGGACCCGCAGTGTTTCAGCAATGCGGAAATCGAGGGGTCGACGAGTCGGTAGCGCACGATCCGGCCGTCCTTCTCGCCTTCCACGACGCCCGCTGCCCGGAGCAGACGCAGTGCCTGGGATACGGCGGTGTCCCGCATGCCGGTGGCGACGGCCAGGTCGGAGACGGCGATGGGGCCCGCCTCGTGGAGGGCCAGCAGCAGGGACAGGCGCCCGGGGTCGGAGAGCAGCGAGAAGCGGTCGGCCCAGGCGCGTACCCGCTCGGGCTCGCCGACGGCGGCGATGGCGTCGCAGACCCGATGGCCGTCGATGGTCCGCTGCCCGGCACGTTCCGCGGGGACGAGATGCATGCACTCATCATCGCAGCCGCTGACGCCGACCAACATACCTGATCAGTTGTGCAGCCTTGCAGCTTCAACCTCCGGCCTTCTAGGGTGGGCAGGCCGTGGTGTTCGGGAAGACCGGTGACAGTCCCTCAGGGGCTCAGTCCGGCGCGGCCCTCGCCACTGTGATCGGGGAGCTCCCGCCCCATGCATTGCCACTGGCCTCGCGGCCGGGAAGGCAGGGGCGGGCGCGGTGACCCGTCAGCCAGGAGACCGGCCACGGCACCACGAAGCTGATCCACGAGGTGCTGGAGCGTGACCGTATGACCGTGCCCCAAGGCGTGCCCGAAACCGCCGCCGCCCCTTCCTTCCGCTGGCGGCGTGAGGACACCGTCCGAACCGCGGGCCTCCTGACCGTGATCGTCGCTCTGCACGTGGTCGCCTTCGGAATCCTGTTCCTGCTCGTGGTGCCGCGCCACTACGAGGTCGGCAGCAAGGCGTTCGGGGTCGGGCTGGGCATCACGGCCTACACCCTCGGCATGCGGCACGCCTTCGACGCGGACCACATCGCCGCGATCGACAACACCACCCGCAAGCTGATGGCCGACGGCAAGCGGCCGGTGTCGGTGGGCTTCTGGTTCGCGCTCGGGCATTCCAGCGTGGTGGTCGTCATGGCCGCGCTGGTCGCCGGAGGCGCCAAGCTCGCCGGCACCCTGATGAACGACGGCTCACGGACCCACCAGGTCCTCGGCACCGTGGGCACGACGGTCTCCGGCGGCTTCCTCTACCTGATCGCCGCCCTGAATCTCGTGGCGCTGTTCGGCATCGTCCGCGTCTTCAGGGCCATGCGGGAAGGGCAGTACGACGAGGCGGAGTTGGAGGCCCACCTCGACTCGCGCGGCTTCATGAACCGCATCCTGGGCCGGCTCACCAAGTCCGTCCGCCGCCCCGGCCAGATGTTCCCGCTGGGCTTTCTCTTCGGCATCGGCTTCGACACCTCCACCGAGGTGCTGCTCCTGGCCCTCGCCGGCAACGGCGCCGCCGCGGGCCTGCCCTGGTACGCAGTCCTGTGCCTGCCCCTCCTCTTCGCCGCCGGCATGAGCCTGTTCGACACTCTCGACGGCACCTTCATGAACTTCGCCTACCAGTGGGCGTTCTCCAACCCGGTGCGCAAGGTGTTCTACAACCTCACCATCACCGGCCTTTCCATCGCGGTGGCCTTCTTCGTCGGCACGATCGAACTGGTCGGGGTGCTGCACGACAAGCTGGGCCTGAGTGATGACGTCTCCGGCTGGATCGCGGGCCTGAACCTGGACAACGTCGGTTACGTCATCGCCGGCCTGTTCGTGGTCGTCTGGGCCGCGGCCATCGGCTACTGGCGTCTGGCGAAGGTTGAGGAGCGCTGGCGCGCCCGTGCGGCGGACACGGCCTGACGCCACAGCGCCCCTCGCCGCCACCGGCACACGCCTCGGCCAGCAGGGCCGGGGCAAGCTGGCCGTGGCGAGCGGCCCACCGGGTCCGCGCCGGGTGCTGCAACAGGCCGAAGGTGCGGGCCCGGTGCCCTTACGCGCGGGCATGCCCCCGGTGCGCACGTCGTCAAGGCCCCGAAACACCATGGCCGCAGACCTCGGTTTCGTAGTGGCTGGGCCGTCCGCCGAGCTCGACCAGGCGTCCGAGTTCAGCGGCCTTGGCCCGGGGCATGAGCGTCCAGGTGGCGTCGGCGCGGCGGAGGGCGGCCGAGTGCCAGGGAGTGGTCCAGGCGTCCGGCGCGTCGAGGAGGCGGATGCCGAACTTCGGGGCGCCGACGGGCTGCGGATGGATGGAGAGGCGTACGGCACGGGGGTGGTGTTCGGCGATCAGGGCGCCCCAGGCGCGGCTGCGTTGGATCACGCCGTACGCCCGTTGCCGGCATGCGCGTTGGAGGGCGGAGCGGGTGCCCGTCCAGTCGGCGGTGTCCTCGACGAGGAAGCGGGTGATGCCCCGGTAGAGGGCGAGGGTCTGGTCATCGGCCCGGACCTCGGCGCGCAGGGCCTCCAGGGAGGGGGCGTGGCGCTCCTGGATGCGGGCGCGTTTCGTGCCGTTCGGGAGGTCGCCGAGGGCGTCGCGCAGGTCGAAGACGGACAGTCTGTCCAGGCCCAGTTGGCGTATCTGCATGCGTAGGCCGTCGGCGTAGGCGTCGATGTGCTCGTCGGGCACGCCGATGAGGTCGCCGAAGACGTGGCCGTCGGAGCAGATGATCACGCGGGCACCGGGCGGGTAGACCCGCTCGATCTCGGTGCACAGGGTGTTCAGGAAGGTCAGGGAGAGACGTTCGCCCTGGTCAGGGAGGTGCCCGAGGACCTTGGCGAGATGGGGGGACTTGCACGGGAAGCCGGGCAGGGTGAAGACGACGGGCACGCCGTCGCGGGTGAAGTCGGCGATGCGGTGCAGCTGATGGGGGAACGCTTCCGCGGGGACAGGAACAGGAGCGCGGTCGGTCGTGCGGTGATGGGGCAGAAGCAGGTTCAGGATCGCGGTGCCGATGCGGGTGGGGAGGGTGTCCGGCGCGGTGGTCAGTGGCATGTCGTCTCTCCTGGAGCACGGGACGTACGAGGGCACGTCGACATGGCGCCGTGGCGGGTGGCCAGGCGCCTGTGGTCGGTAGGCGTGGGTCAGCCGGGGCGTCGGTGGGCGTGGGTCAGGCGGGGCCGGGGCGGCCGGTGTGGGCCGCTCCGGTCAGCGGTACGTCGATGTCAGAGCCGTCGGCCGTAGCCGACGGGCAGGCGGTGCGTGCCGCGGCCCAGGACGGCCGGGATCCACTCGATGTCTTCGTCCCTGATGGCCAGGTGGAGGCCGGGCAGGCGGGCCAGGAGGGCGCCGAGGGCGATCTGGAGTTCGGCGCGGGCCAGGGCGGCGCCGGGGCAGAAGTGGATGCCGTGGCCGAAGGCGAGGTGGGGGTTGGGCGAGCGGTCGAGGTCCAGGGTGTCGGGGTCGGGGAAGCGTCGCGGGTCGCGGTTGGCGGCGCACAGGGAGACGATCACGGAGTCACCGGCCGGGACCACGGTGCCGTGCAGGTCGCCGTCCTGGTCGAGGAAGCGCCACGTGGTGAGCTCGAAGGCGCTGTCGTAGCGGAGGAGTTCCTCCACGGCGCGGGGCAGGAGCTCCGGCTCGTCGCGCAGACGGGCGAGTTGTTCCGGGTTACGGAAGAGGGCGATCAGGGCGGTCGTGATCTGGTTGGTGACCGGCTCCTGGCCTGCGACGAGGAGTTGGAAGATCATGGAGTCCAGCTCCTCCTGGGACAGTTCACGATGGTCGCGGGCCACGACGAGGCGGCTGAGCAGGTCGTCGTCGCAGTGTTCGCGCTTGTGGGCGACGACGTCCGCGATGTAGCGCTGCAGTGCGTGCAGCCGGGCCTCGTACCGCGGGCGGCCCGGGTCGGTGGGGCCGACCGGCTGGACGACCTTGCCCCAGTCACGGTCGAAGCGCGCCGCCAGTTCCTGCGGCAGGCCGATGACCTCGGCCAGGACCTGGAAGGGGAACAGGGCGGCGAACCCGGTGACGAGGTCGGCGGGGCCGCTCTCGGGCAGGGCGTCGATCAGCGCGTCGGCCAGTTCCTGCAGGCGGGGGCGCAGGCTCTCGATCCGGCGCGGAGTGAAGGCGTCGGTGACGAAACGCCGCATGCGGGTGTGCCTGGGCGGATCCTGGTGGAGCAGGTGGACCTGGAGCTGGGAGTGCTGTGGCTCGGGCATGATCGAGGCGCGGGCACGCCAGCGGTCGTTGCCGCGGTCGTGGTTCTTGCCGAGGCGGTCGTCGTTGAGCGCCGCGTGCGCGGCGTCGTAACCGGTGACGAGCCAGGCCTGTACGCCGCTGGGAAACAGCACGCGGTGGACCGGGCCGGCGTCGCGCATCCGCTCGTACAGGGGGTAGGGGTTGGCCTTGTAGGGGCAGCCCATGAGCGGAACCGGGTCGGGCAGGGTGTCCGGGTCTGCGGCCGGCTGCTGTTCCTGGAGGGTCATGCGAAGGCTCCTCAGAGGGCGAGTTCGGGCCGGTAGTGGTCCAGCCACAGGGCGAGGTCGACCACCCGTTCGAGGCGCAGGCGGTGGCCCCACTCCAGCCGGCCGGGCGGGGCGTCGAGGCAGGGCTTGATGCGGGTCTCGTCGGCCAGCGCCCGGACCTGTGGGGTGGTGAGCGCGTCGCGGGCCATGTTCTGCAGGCCGCGGTTGTAGTCGGGGTGGTGGGTGGCCGGGTAGTGGTTCTTGGGGCGGTACAGGACCGAATCCGGAGCCGGACCGGCACCCATCGCACGAAGGAGGCTCTTCTCGCGGCCGTCGAAACTCTTCAGCGACCAGGGCGTGTTGAAGGCGTACTCGACGAGCCTGTGGTCGCAGTACGGGACCCGCATCTCCAGACCCCGGGCCATGCTGAGCCGGTCCTTGCGGTGCAGGAGCTGGCGCAGCCAGCGGGTCAGCGACAGGTGCTGCATCTCGCGCTGCCGGTGCTCGGTCGGCGTCTCCCCGTCGGCATGCGGTACGGCGGCCAGGGCGCTGCGGTACGTGTCGTCGCGGAACTCGGCTATGTGCAGGTCCAGTTCGGGGTTCAGCGGCATGGCGGCCTCGTCACCCGTGACCAGCAGCCACGGGAAGGTCTCCGCTGCCAGCGCCTTCGGATCGTGGAACCAGGGATACCCGCCGAAGACCTCGTCGGCGGCTTCGCCGGACAGGGCCGCGGTGGAGTGCTTGCGGATCTCGCCGAACAGCAGATACAGCGACGTGTCCATGTCCCCGACCCCGATGGGTGAGTCGCGTGCCACGACGACGGCCTTGCGGTGCTCGGGGTCGAGCAGGGCGCGGGGGTCGAGGATGACCGTGCTGTGGTCGGTGCCGATGTGGGCGCCGGCTTCACGGGCGTACGGGGTGTCGTGGCCGGTGCGCAGGACGTCGCCGGTGAACCGTTCCGCCTGGTCGCTGTAGTCGACGGCGTACGAACGGATCCTCGCCCCCGCACCTTCGCGCAGCCGTAGTTCGTCGGCGATCAGGGCGGTCAGGACGGTGGAGTCGATGCCGCCGGACAGCAGGCTGCACAGGGGCACGTCGGCCTCCAGCCGGCTGCGGGCCGCCTCGCCGACCAGCGCACGGATCCGCTCCACCGTCGTCTCCTGATCGTCGGTGTGGTCGCCGGCCTCCAGCTGCCAGTAGCGGCGTTCGCGGATTCCGCCGCGGTCGAGGACCAGCAGCCCGCCGGGCTCGACCTCCCGTACCCCGGCCCAGACCGTCGGCCCGGTGCTGAACAGCAGGCTGTAGGCCTCCCGCAGTCCGTCGGCGTCCACGCGGGGCCGTACCCCCGGGTGGGCGAAGAGGGCCTTGGGCTCGGAGGCGAAGGCGAGGCCGCCGTCGACGGCCGACCAGAACAGGGGTTTGACGCCGAGCCGGTCACGGACCAGCACCAGCCGCTGGGCGCGCTGGTCCCAGACGGCGAACGCGAACATGCCCTCCAGGTGCCCGGCGAGATCCTCGCCCCACTCCGCGTAGGCCCGCAGCACCACCTCGGTGTCGCTCCGCGTGCGGAACTCATGGCCCCGGCCGCGCAGTTCGGCCCGGATTGCGTGGTGGTTGTAGACCTCGCCGCTGTAGGTGAGCACGATGTCCGGCTCGTCGGGCCGGTCGGTCATCGGCTGGACGCCGCCTTCGAGGTCGAGGACGGCCAGTCGGCGGTGGCCGATCGCGGCCCGCTCGCCCAGCCAGACGCCTCCGGCGTCGGGGCCGCGCGGGGTGAGGGTGGCGGTCATGGCCTCGATGACGGCGGCCTGGGTACGGGCGTCGTGGTGGAAGGACGCCCAGCCGGTGATTCCGCACATGGGGACGACTCCTCGGTCAGGGGTGGTGGGCGGCGGGTGCCGCGTCGGCGGTCTTCTCGGGCGTGGGCGCGCTCCTGCGTCCGTGCAGGGCGAGCAGCGGTACGGCCAGACAGGCGGCGGTCGCCGCGAGGGCCAGGCCGGCTGTCACTCTGCTGTCGCCTCCGGCCAGGCCCCAGGCGGCGGTGGCCAGGGCCGGGCCGAGGGTGAAGCCGAGGCCGCGGGCCAGCTGAACCGACGAGCCCACGGTCGCCGTGCGGTCGGGTGGGGCGGCGCCCATGACCAGGGCCTGGGTGGGGCCACCGTTCAGGCCCATGCCGAGACCGGCCAGCGCCAGCCGCCAGGCCACGTCGAGTGGTGTCCAGCTGTCGCCCAGCGGGATGAGCAGGGTGAGTCCGACAGCGGTCAGCGCGGCACCGGTGACCGCGACCGGCCGGGCCCCGGTGGGGGTGCTCCCGCGCTGGGAGCCCCGCCCGCTCCTGCGAAGCCGAGCGTGCGGGAGGTCGGCGAGGCGACCGCCGACCGGTCCGGCCAGTCCCATGCCCAGGGGGAAGGCGAGCACGGTCAGCCCGGTCGTGGTCGCGCTGACGCCGTCGTCGCGCTGGAGGTGCAGGGCGACGACATAGTGCGTCGCGGCGAACCCGGCCGCCAGCGCCAGCACCGCCGTGTGCGCCCGGACCAGTGCCGTTGCCCGCAGTACGCCGAGCACGGGACGGCCGCCCGGCCCCCGCAGCCACCACCACAGCGGCGGCACGGCGGCAAGCACGAGCACCAGCCACCCCGGGCTTGCCGACGCCAAGGTCAGCGCCAGCAGCAAGGCGGCCACTCCGGAACCCACCAGCAGGGCATCCGCCACCGCCCGCCGGTCGGGTAGGCGCAGGCCCCCGTCCCTCGGCATCGCCCTCCATGCCACGACCAGGGCGAGCAGGCAGAAAGGGATCTTGACCAGGAAGACGGCGCGCCAGCCGAGGTGGTCCAGCAGCAGTCCGCCCGCCGCCGGGCCGGTCACCGCGCCCAGCGGGCCCAGTGTCGCGGGCACGCTCATGGCCCGCCCGCGAAGTTCCGGCCGTACCGAACGCAGGGCGAGAACCGGCATCAGCACGAAGAGCACGGCCCCGAACGCGCCCTGCGCGAGGCGGGCGGCGATCAGCCAGGACGCCCAGGGTGCGGCGGCCGCCAGCGCGCTGCACACGCCGAATCCGGTGGTCGCGACCAGTAGGGCGGAGCGCACACCGGTCTCGTCCAGCCAGCGCCCGACCGGCAACAGCAGTGCTACCACGGGCAGTTGGTAGCCCAGGACGGCCCACTGGGCGGTCGCGGCGGAGACGTGCAGACCGTCGGCGATGTCCGCCAGGGCCACGTTGACGATGTTCATGTCGAGCATCGCCACGAACGACAACAGGCCGGCCACGGCAACGAGCAGCCAGCGGTCCTCGCCGACGGGTATGGGCCCGGGCTGTCCCGGACCGGGACTGTGGCGTGTCACCGTTGGCGCCCCTCACGGTCGTGGATGGGCTGCCGGACGGCAGCCTCGTCCCACAAGTCGGGAGGGATCGCAGGCGAGTTCCCGGGTGCGGCCAGAAATCGTGGGCCGACCCCGAGGCGACGGCGTCGGCCTCGACATGCGCGTTCGGGCATGCCTGCACCGCATCGAGGAAGCCGGACCGACGGCTGAGCGGGCAGGACGCGACCACCGTCCTGCCCGACCGCGTTCATCCCCGCGCGCGAGACTCCGCAGCCGCCCGCGCCGTCCCGTCCACCGGCGCCCGGTGGTCGAACGCGATCAGGGGGTCACCGGTGAGGGGATGGTCGACGACCGCCGCGCGCACGCCGAACACCTCCGCCATCAGGGTGGGTGTGAGGACCTCGCGCGGCGGGCCGGAGGCCACGACCGATCCGGCGTGCAGGACGTGGAGACGGTCGCAGACGGAGGCGGCGGCGTTGAGATCGTGCAGCGACACCAGGGTCGTACGACGCCGGGTGCGGAGCAGGGCGAGCAGGTCGACCTGGTGACGGACGTCGAGGTGGTTGGTCGGCTCGTCCAGCACGAGGACGTCGGGGTTCTGGGCGAACGCCCTGGCCAGCAGCACGCGTTGGCGTTCTCCGCCGGACAGGGCCGTGAAGCGGCGCCCGGCATGCTCCGCCACACCGGCATCCGTGAGCGCCTGCGCGACGATGTCCCGGTCGGCGGAGTCCTCTCGGGCGAAGGCCCGCTTGTAGGGAGTGCGGCCCATGGCGACCACCTCGCGCACGGTCAGCTCGAAGTCACTACCCCGCTCCTGGGGCAGGGCCGCCACGTGCCGCGCGGACTGAACCGGGGTCAGCTCACGCAGGTCGGTGCCGGCCACCAGCACTCGCCCCGCGGTGGGCTTCAGGTGCCGGTAGACGGTGCGCAGGAGCGTGGACTTTCCGCTGCCGTTCGGGCCGACCAGGCCCGTGATCTCGCCCTCGGCCGCGACGAGCCGGGCGCCCGCGACGACCGTGCGGCCGGCGTAGGCGACGTCCAGGTCTTCGATGTCGATCCTCAACTGCCGCTCCCCAGGCGCTGGTCCAGCAGGTACAGCAGGGCCGGCGCTCCCAGCAGCGAGGTCACCACGCCGACCGGCAGCTCCTGCGTGTCCATCGCCGTACGGCACACGATGTCGACCACCACCAGCAGCACCGCGCCGAACAGTGCGGAGACCGGCAGGAGGCGCCGGTGGTCGCCGCCGACGACCAGGCGGCAGGCGTGCGGCACCATCAGGGCGACGAACGCGATGGCGCCGGAGACGGCCACCAGGACACCGGTGAGCACGCTGGTGACGGTGAACAGTTCGCGGCGCAGCCGGGTGACGTCGATGCCCAGTCCGGCGGCCGTCTCGTCGCCCATCAGAAGGGCGTTCAGGCCGCGGGCGCGTGCCTGGAGCCACAGCGTGGCGAGCGGAACGGCCGTCGCGGGCACGGCGAGCAGTTCCCAGGTCGCTCCGCCGAGACTGCCCATGAGCCAGAACAGGACACTGTGGGTCTGCTGCTCGTCCCCGGCCTGCAACACCAGGTAGCTGGTGAACCCGGACAGGAACTGGCCGATCGCCACCCCGGCCAGCACCAGCCGCAGCGGGGCGAATCCGCCGCCGCGCCGGGCCACCGCCCAGACCAGCGCAAGCGTGCCCAGCGCGCCGGCGAAGGCTGCGCCGGACAGGCCCAGTCCCAGCGCCCCGCCCGCGCCCAGGCCGAGGACGATCGCGGCGACCGCGCCGAGGGAGGCGCCGTTGGAGATGCCCAGCAGGTAGGGATCGGCCAGCGGGTTGCGCACCAGCGCCTGTACGGCCGTACCGACGAGCCCGAGGCCGGCGCCGACGAGGGCGGCGAGCAGGGCACGGGGAACGCGCAGCTGCCAGACGATGAGGTCGTCCGTGCCGGGGCGCGGCGCCTCGCCGGACAGCCGCCGCCACACCACGCTCCACACCTCGCCGGGCGGGATGGACGTCGAGCCCCGGGCCACGGCCGCCGTCAGCGCGGCCAGCAGCACCACGGCCAGGACTGCCGACAGAGGGCCGGCGGGCACGCTCCCGCGTTCCTCCGGCACCGCGGTTTTCCGGCGCACCCGTGTGAAGGCCACGATCAGCCGACCTTGCCCGGGTGGAGGGTCCTGGCGATCTGTTCGACCGTGTCGGCGTTCTCCACCCCCGCGATGGTGGTCTGCTCGGAGCCGACGCGCAGGAAGTGGCCCTCCTTCACCGCCTTCAGGCCCTTGGTCGCCGGGTTGGACCTCAGCCACTGCTCGGCCTCGTCGAACGCCTTCTTGTTGCCCGCCTCGCTGCCGCGGTTGCGGACGCCGAGCTGGATCCAGTCGGGATTCCTGGCGATGACGTCCTCCCAGCCGACCTGCTTGTAGTCGCCGTCGCAGTCGGCGAAGACGTTGCGCGCACCGGCCAGGGTGATCACGGCGTTGGCGACCTGGCGGTTGCAGATGACAGTGGGCTGCTTGGTACCGGCGTCGTAGTCGAAGAAGAAGTACGTCGGCCGCGCGTTCTCGGCCGTACCGCCGACCGCCCGCTGCACGGCGTCCACCTTCTCCTGCATCCCCGCGACCAGTTCCTTCGCCCGCGCGCTTGTGTCGGTGACCGCGCCGAGGGAGGTGATGTCGGCCTCGACCGCGGACAGGTCGGTCACCGGGCTCTTGCGCTGTGCCGCGCAGGCGGTGGACTTCAGGAAGATGTGCTTGATCCCGGCCGCGTGGAACTCTTCCGGCGTCGGCGCGTCGCCCGTCCCGCCGCCGCCCATGCTTCCCATCGAGGCAAAGGTGTCGATGTACAGGTCGGCCCCGGAGCCGAGCAGCTTCTCCTTCGGGATCACCGTCCGGCTGAGCACCTTGACCTTCTGCGCCTGTGCGTCGAACGCGCCGGGCAGGGTGCCCCTGCCGGGTGGGAAGCCCGTGCCGATCACCTTGTCGCCGACGCCGAGGCGGAGCAGCAGCTCCAGGCCGGAGGCGTTGCTGGTGACGATTCTCTTCGGGGCGGCGGAGAACGTGGTCCGGGCGCCCGTGCAGTCGCTGACGGACACCGGGTAGGCACCCTTGCCGCTCCGGCCCGCGTTGTCGTCCGCCGTGCTCCTCTCCCCGCCTCCGCAGCCCGCCACGAGCAGGCCGCCCAGCGCGACGGCCGCCGCAGAGCCCCACACACGAGAACGCATCGAACAACTCCCGGATCCACTCGGTACCACGGGCGAACCTCCGTCGCCCGGTCCAGTAGTCGGAGCGAAGGTCCTCTGAGTTCCCGCCAGTCGGCTGTCCGGCTCAGGTGAACCACTCGCGGCATCGGAGGGTGTCGGTCCCGCATCTCCGGTCGGCACCGACACCCTCCCGGATTCGTCAGCCCACCAGCGCGGCGGACTCTTCCGCCTCGTCCAGCAGGTCCACCAGCGCCGCGCGGGCGCGGGCCACGCGAGAGCGGACCGTGCCGATCGGGCAGCCGCTCATCTCGGCAGCCTCCGCATACGGCAGGCCGAGCAGCTGTGTGAGGACGAACGCCTCCCGGCGGTCGTCGGGGAGTGCGGCCAGCAGATCCAGCAACGCGATGCCGTCGTCGAAGCCGGGCAGGTCGCAGGGCTGGGCCAGCTCGACGGCGAGCTGCCAGTCCGGTACGTCGGTCAGGCGCGGCCGGGCGGCGGCGTACCGGTAGCTGTCGATCACCGCGCGGCGCGCGATGGACAGCAGCCAGGCCCGGGCCGAGGAACGCCCCTCGAACCGGTGCAGGCTGCCGAGCGCACGCAGGAACGTGTCCTGCGCCAGATCGTCCACGGCCTGCGGATCGCCGCACAGATGGGCGACATAGCGCTGCACGTCCCGGTGCAGGGCGCCCACGAACTGGTCGACGGCATCCGCGTCACCGCCTCGGGCGGCCAGCGCCCATGCGGTGATCGATTCGTCGAGTGCCGACGTTGTGCGGCTCGTCGTCTCGCGTGTGGCGCGCGAGGTGGGCAGGGCAGAGGTCATCACCTGATGTCCTTCTCGGGTCAACCGTGATCCGGACCGGCGCGCGCCAAGACACGGGCGGTCCGGTGAAGTGGGCAGACGGCCCTACGTCGCCACCGTGGCGCTACGACGCCCGTGCGGTCGTACGGCCGTGGCCCGAGGCGCCGGCGGGCAGCCTCGGGAAACCAGCTGTCTTCAGACGACAGCCGTTCCCACGGGCGGGCCCCGAGAGGTGATCGCGTGGACGAGGAGGAGGAGGCGTGGCGCCCGGTCCGAGCGGCGGCGCCGCATGTGGACGCGCGGGCGGTCGGGGGTGACGGGCAGGGCGAGCAGCAGCCGCAGCGGGGCTGCCAGCCGTCCGGCCATCGCCCGCAGGATCCGGAAGGCGGCCCTCTCGCCGTACGCGAGCCACAGACCGCACAGCACCGCGGCGAGCAGGTGGGCGACGAGCATGCCGAACGACGGGAATCCGCCGTCCATGGAGTGCCCCATGTGGTCCATGTGGTCCATGTGGTCCATGCCCATGTGACTCATGCTCATGTGACTCATGCTCATGTGGCTCATGTGCGTGGAGCCCATGTCCATGGAGCTCATGTCCATGGCGTCCATGCCGCTCATGTCCATGGAGGCCGAGTGATCGGACGCCCCGGACGCCGATTGTGCGGAGGAGAACGCCTCGTGCAGCAGGGCCTGGGCGGCGACCACGACGGTCACGATCGACGCCGGTCCGCGCTCACGCCCCGCCAGGCACCAGCCCACGGCACCGGTCACGGCCACGCCGGCGGCCAGCGCCCAGCCGGGCACGTCGCTGCCGGACATCAGGACGTGGCCCAGGGCCGCGAGCAGCACGCACAAGGCCGCGAACACCGCGGCCCGTATCGTGCGAGCACACCACCCTGCTGTCATGACGCCTCATCCTCGCATCCGGGCTTCGGCCGTCGTGCAGGGGTACGGAAAGCGGGGGGTCACCAGCCGCTGTCGGCCGGGCGGATCACCAGGGCGACCGTCTCGATCGGTGCACTGTGCGCGAAGTGCAGGGTGAACGGCACGAGGTCGCCCGCCTGCCATCCCGCCCGGGCCCGCAGGGTCACGTCCATACCGTGCGGCGACATGGACAGCTCGCCACCTGCCGGGACGGTCGCCGATGCCACGCCGGCCTTTGGGCCGGCTCCGCCCCTGGTCATACGGTGACGGCTGAGGGTGATCTCGCCACCGGTGGCGGACGAGGTCACCTTCACCAGCCGGTCGTCCGCGCCGCCGAGGTTGGAGACGTCGAAGAACGCGGCGGTCTCCGTGGTGTCTCCGTACGGCAGGTAGACGCGCCCGGATGTGACGGAGATGCGGGCCGGGCTGCCCGCCTTCCCGGTCCCGGCCCAGGTCGTCAGCCCGCCCAGTGCGACGCCGCACGCGGCCACGGGCGCGAGCGCGGCAAGGAGGGTTTCGGTCAGCCGACGGCGAGTGGGCCGCCAGAGCTTCTGCTCGCTCATCGGGTGCGCCTCCGCGCGGGCGAGGGCCGCCATGCGCGCAGCCGCAGGCTGTTGCCGACGACCAGCAGGGAACTGGCCGACATGGCTGCCCCTGCGAGCATGGGGTTGAGCAGGCCGACCATGGCGAGCGGCACGGTCACGACGTTGTATCCGAAGGCCCAGACGAGGTTGGCGCGTATCGTGCCCAGCGTGCGCCGGGCGAGCCGGACCGCGTCCGCCAGCGCCTCGATGTCCCCGCGCACCAAGGTCACGTCGGCCGCTCCGATGGCCACGTCCGTGCCGCTGCTCATGGCGATGCCCAGATCGGCACCGGCGAGCGCGGCGGCGTCGTTGACACCGTCGCCGATGACCGCGACCCGGTGGCCCTGCTCCTGGAGTTTCCGTACGAGGTCGGCCTTGTCCTCGGGTGTGCAGCGGGCGTGCACCTCCCGGATCCCCAGGGCCGACGCCACCGCCTGCGCGGGTGCCTCCCGGTCACCCGTGGCGAGTACCGGCCGGACACCGAGGCGCCGCAGACGGTCCACGGCACGGTAGCTTCCGGGTCGTACGACGTCCCCGACCTCGACCAGGGCCTCGGGTACGGCGTCCACGCGGACCAGGACGGGTGTGTGGGCGGCGGTCTCGGCCGCGAGCATGGCGTCGGCGAGGGCGGCGGGCAACTCACCGTCCGGCGCGACGATTTCCACCTGTCGTCCCTCGGCCCGTCCGCGCACGCCCCGCCCCGGCAGCGCGCTGAACTCGCTCACCTCCGGCAACGGCCGTTCCGTCGCTGCTCGCCCGGCGTACGCGGCGATGGCCCGGCCCAGGGGGTGCTCCGAGCCCCGCTCGACCGCGCCGGCCAGCCGCAGCACCGCCTCCTTTCCCAGCCCGTCGGGCACGGCCGTGACCCGGGCGACGGTCATGTGCCCCGAGGTGAGCGTGCCGGTCTTGTCCAGCACGACGGCGTCGATGTGCTGCAGGCCTTCCAACGCCTGCGGCCCGCTGACGAGCACACCGAGCTGGGCGCCCCGCCCGGTCGCCGCCATCAAGGCGGTCGGCGTCGCCAGGCCCAGCGCGCACGGGCAGGCCACGACCAGAACCGCCACGCACGCGGTGACCGCGGCCTGCGGGTCGGCTCCGGCGCCGAGCCAGAATCCGAGCGCCGTGACGGCCAGCGCCAGCACGACGGGCACGAAGACACCCGCCACCGCGTCGGCCAGTCGCTGCGCCCTCGCCTTGCCGGCCTGTGCCTCGGTCACCAGCCGGGTGATCCGGGCGAGCTGGGTGTCGGCGCCGATGGCCGAGGCCTTCACCAGCAGCAGCCCGCCGGCGTTGACGGCGCCGCCGACCACCGCCGAGCCCGGCCCGACCTCCACCGGCTCGCTCTCCCCGGTGACCAGGGACAGATCCACCGCGGAACTGCCCTCGACCACTTCGCCGTCGGTGGCCACCCGCTCTCCCGGCCGCACGACGAACACCTGCCCCCGGCTCAACTGCTCGCCGCGAACGAGCCGTTCGGAGCCGTCCTCGCGGACCGCCACCTCTTTGACGGCAAGTCGGGCCAGCGACCTGAGCGCCGCGCCGGTGCCGCGCCGGGCCCGGGCCTCCAGGTACCGCCCGGCGAGGACGAACAGCGGTACGCCGACGGCCGCTTCGAGGTAGAGGTGCGCGGCGCCGTCGGACGCGGACGGGACGGGAGAGAAGGGCATGCGCATCCCCGGCTCTCCGGCGCCGCCGAGGAACAAGGCGTACGCCGACCAGGCGAACGAGGCAACCACGCCCAGCGACACCAGGGTGTCCATGGTCGCCGCCGAATGCCGCAGCCCGCGTACCGCCCGCGCGTGGAACGGCCACGCACCCCACACGGCGACCGGCGCGGCCAGCGCGAAGCACAGCCACTGCCAGGAGCGGAACTGCAGGCCGGGCACCATCGACAGCAGGAGCACCGGCACCGCGAGCAGTGCCGTGACCAGGAGCCGGTGCCGCTCCCCCGTCGCGGCCTCGGCTTCGCCGCCGTGCTCGGGCTGCTGCTTGCTGGGCGGCTCGGGGAGGGCGGCGGTGTAACCGGCCTGCTCGACCGTCTCGACGAGTTCCTCAGGACTGATCTGCGCCGGATGGCTGACCCGGGCCCGCCCGGTGGCCAGATTGACGGTGGCGGTCACCCCCTCCAGCTTGGCGAGCTTCTTCTCGACCCGCTTCACGCAGGCCGCGCAGGTCATCCCGCCGACGTTCAGATCGGTCGTCACCAGTGCGATCACGGGTTCCGCGCCCATCAGTGGCCGACCCCGTGCATGTCCCCCATGCCACCGCTGCCACCGCTGCCGCCGGGATCGCCGTCGCCCCGGCTCGTGCCGGTGCCGTGCATGCCGGGCGCGACGGGTCCCGCGGCGGCACCGACGGCGTACGACACCGCGAACACCAGCGCCAGCAGGAGAAGGAATCCGCACAGGGCAGGCGGGGGCGCCGGCTTTCGCGGCACCGCTTCCGCGCCGGAGGAGAATTGCCGGGGCTCGTTCATCAACCGCGTCTCCAGATCACGTCGTACGGAGTCGCTCGGATCGATCCGTAGCGCTTCAGGAGTCGGGGCCGGAGGGACCCGAGTTCCGGACGAGATGTGTGGCGCCTACCACACCCGCTCAGAAAGTGAGCACTGGCTTGATCGTCTTGCCCTCATTCATGTCCCGCACCGCCCGGTCGATGTCCGGGAACGGATACGTACTGATCAGGCGGTCCAGCGGCAGCCGCCCCTCCTTGACCAGCTGGACGAGGGCGGGGATGAAGGTCTGGGTCTCGCTGTCGCCCAGGGTGAGACCGACGATCCGCTTGCCCGGCAGCAACCCGTTGACGTCCAGGGCCACTTCGGTGCCGAAGGGCGGGGCGCCGACGACGACCAGGGTGCCGCGCGCGGCGAGCGCGTCGGCGCCCTGGCGCAGCACGGCGACGTTGCCCGTGGTCTCCACGACGCCGTCGGCTCCCTGCCCGTCGGTCAGCGCGGCGAGCGTGTCGCCGAGGTCGGACTCGGCGGCGTTGACGGTGTGCGTGGCGCCCAACTCCTCGGCAAGGGCGAGCCGTTCGGCGAACCGGTCCACGGCGATGATCCGGGCACCCGGGGTGAGGGCGGCGGCCATCACCGCGGACAGGCCGACGGCTCCGGCGCCGAGGACGACGAGCGTGCTGCCGGCCCGGGGAGCGAGGACGTTCCACACGGCACCGACCCCGGTCTGCACACCGCAGCCGAGCGGGGCGATCAGGTCGAGCCGCACATCGGGGTCGACCTTCACCAGGCTCCGCCGGTCCACCAAAGCGCGTTCGGCGAAGGAGGACTGGCCGAAGAAGTGCCCGCCGAGCGGGCTGCCGTCGCGCCTGATGGTGCTGGTGCCATCGGCGCGCCGGCCGCCGATGAGGTTCCGTGGCAGCCAGGTGGCGCAGTACGCCGGGTGGCCTTCGCGGCAGTTGCGGCAGCTGCCACAGGAGGTGAAGGACAGCACGACGTGGTCGCCGGGTTCGACGCCGGTCACGTCCGGGCCGACGGCCTCGACGACACCGGCACCTTCGTGGCCGAGCACGCCTGGCAGCGGGAAGGGCAGGCCGCCGCTCGCCACGCCGAGGTCGGTGTGGCACAGGCCGGCGGCGACCATGCGGACGAGGGCCTCCCCCGGTCCCGGGGCGTCGAGTTCGACGTCGCAGAGGGTGAAGGGCGCTCCCCCGGATTCGACCACGGCGGCGCGCGTGATGGTGGTCATGCGGTGAACTCCTTTGCGCAGCCGCTCAGTCGAGCGAGACGACGACGGATTTGACCTTGGTGTAGGCGGCGAGAGCCTCGGGGCCGTACTCGCGGCCGAAGCCCGAGTCCTTGACGCCGCCGAAGGGGACCGCCGGGTCGAGCATGGCCCAGTCGTTGATCCAGACGATGCCCGCCTGCAGCCGCTCGGCGACCCGGTGGGCGCGGGCGAGGCCGGTGGTCTGGATGCCTGCGGCGAGGCCGTACGGCGTGGAGTTGGCGAGAGCTACCGCCTCGTCCTCGGTGTCGAAGGGCTGGACCGTGAGGACGGGGCCGAAGATCTCCTCCCGGACGACGCGGGAGTCGTCGGCCAGGCCGGTGATCACGGTGGGCTTGTAGTAGTAGCCGCCGCCCAGGTCGAGCCGCTCGCCGCCGACGACCACCCTGGCGCCCTCCTTGCGGGCCAGTTCGACGTGCTCCTCGACCTTTTCCAGGTGCTTGTGGCCCGCCATCGGCCCGACGACGGTACCCGGATCGCGCGGATCACCCACGGGCACCTGCGCGACGGCCTCGGCGAGGATGCCGACCAGGGTGTCGTGCACCGGGCGGGCGACCAGCAGTCGAGGGCCGGCCATGCAGAACTGGCCGGTGTTGAAGACGAACGCCTTGATGATCGCGCCGACCGATTTCTCCAGGTCGGCGTCCTCGAAGACGATGTGCGCCGCGTTGCCGCCCAGTTCCATCATGACGGCCTTGAGCCCCGCACCCGCCACGCTCGCCACGTGCCGGCCGACCGCGGTGGATCCGGTGAAGGCGACCTTGTCAATGCCGGGGTTGCGCAGCAGAGCCTCGCCCGCCACCGGACCCGTGCCGGTGACGACGTTGACCACACCGTCGGGGACGCCCGCCTCCTTCAGCAGGCGGGCCATGAGGAGGGCGCTGAGGGGAGTCTCCTCGGCGGGCTTGTGGACGACGGTGTTGCCGGCCGCGAGGGCCGGTGCGAGCTTCGAACCGGCAAGAATCAGGGGGAAGTTGAACGGTGTGATGGCGGCGACGACGCCGAGCGGCTCGCGCCTGGTGTAGGCGAAGGCGTTGAGGGGGGTGTCGCGGGTGGCGCCGTCCTGGCTCTGCGCGAGGCAGGCGTAGTACTCGTAGTCGTTGGCCGCGTTCGTCACGTCGACCGCGGTGCACAGGGAGATCGGCTTGCCGACATCGAGACTCTCCAGGGCCGCGATCTCCTCGGCGTTCGCCCGGATCAGCTCCGCCACCCGGTGCAGCACGCGCCCGCGCTCGCGCCCGCTCATCCGCGGCCACGGCCCGGAGTCGAAGGCGTCCCTGGCCGCGCGTACGGCGGCGTCGACGTCACTGGCGTCGGCCTCCGCGACGGTCGTGATCACCCGGCCGGTGGACGGGTCGAGGACGTCCATGCGGGCGCCGTCCGCAGCTTCGCGCCACTGACCGCCGATGAACAGCTGCCCCGGACCGGTGTCGAAGGTGGTGGCCATGGCCGACTCCCCAGCATCGTTCACCAAACGTTCAACCAACAGGTTTCCTGATGGTTCTGCAGTCTGGATACGGACAGGATTCCTGTCAATGGTCTAGGGTGCACGCATGGTCGGTACACGGACACGCCCGTCGTTGCTCTACATGGTCAAGCAGGTGGAACTCGTCGTGCGCTCGCACCTGGACGAGCTGGTCAAGCCGGCGGGGATCACGGCTCTGCAGTACACGGCCCTCACGGTGCTGGAACGTCATGACGGGCTGTCGGCGGCCCAGCTCGCCCGGGACTCGTTCGTCACGGCGCAGTCCATGGCGGATCTCGTGCGGTCGCTGGAGGCGCGGGGGCTCGTACGGCGGGAGCGCAACCCGCGCAACCGCCGCGAACTGCTGATCCTGCTGACCGACGCCGGGCGCGAACTGCTCGACCGGTTCGCGGGTCCGGTACGGGATCTGGAGGAGCGGATGATCCGCGACCTCACACCGCACCAGGCCGACCAGTTCCGCCAGGCACTGTCCAAGGCGTGGCACGCACTGTCGTAGGCCTGCCGGGCCTCAGGACGTGGCGTGTCAGGCGACCTCGATGAGCGGCGCGTCCCGTGACAGCTCGCGGAATCCGACGCCGTAGAACAGCCCACGCGCCTTGGGATACCCCGGCGCACCCAGGCAGGCGACCGTCGCATGGGTGGCCCCGGCCGCCCGCGCCAGATGCATCTCCAAGCCGTCGAAACATCTTCGGGTGCTCCGGGACACCACCACACACTCACAGCGTCCTGCCCAGCGGACAGGCCGGTCCCGGGGCTTGTGCTTCCCGGGACCGGCCAAGCCGTCGTCAGTTTCCGCCGTGTCTCACTGGCCGAAGCCGTAGGCGAACAGATGGTCCGTGCCTGTGGAGCCCGTCACCGGCAGGGTGATCGACGCCACCTGCTTGGACGCGTCGAGCGGGACCTTCGTGGCGAAGACGTAGGTCTTCACGCCGTCCCGGCCCCCGCTTCCGGTGTTCCGGTAGCCCGTCGTGACGGCCGTGGTGTCACCCGCGAGCGGCTTGCCCGACCCGCCGTTCAGCGTCCAGTCCGAGAAGCCGACCGTCGCCCTGGACGTGGTGCCGTCGGTGTAGGTGACGGTCACCGTGCCCGAGACCCCGCTGCCGTCGGTCGGCGCGTTGGTCGCCGCGCCCAGCAGGCCCAGTGACGCACCGGACGTGCCGGCCGGCATCGGGATGGTCTGGCCGGCCATCTCCAGGTTGTCCAGCTGACCGGACGTCACGGTTGGCCAGGTGTAGGAGATGCCGTCGACCGTGACGGTGGAGCCGCTGGTGACGCCGGCCGCCGACAGCGCGTTCTGCGAGAAGGCCCAACCGTCGCTGTCGAAGCCGCCCGAGAACTTCGTGCCGTCGGGGTAGATGCCTTCGTTGGTGTCGTAGGGCCACAGCTCGCCGGCCTTCGCCACGGCCACACGGAGGGCGGCGCCGCTCAGTGCCGCCCCGGTGCCGTGGTCGGTGAGTGCGAAGGTGACCGGAAACGTTCCTTCGGCCCCGCCCGCTGTCACATGGACCTTCGCCTCGGCGCTGCCCGAGGCCGACACGTTCACCGAGCCGGAGGAGGGGTCGAGGGTGACGCCGGAGGGCGCCGTCGTCTTCCAGTCGACGGTGACGTCCTTGCTGCCGAGGTTGGTGAGGTCGAGCGTGGCGTCACCGGACGCGTTCGGCGGGAGCACCAGGCCGTCGCTGGAGGGACCGGTCGCGGCCAGCACCCGGTCTCCGCCGGTGGTGTCCGACGGCGGCACGGCCGACGGGTCGGACGCCCAGGACGTGTCGGGCTGGGTGCCGAGGGTGAAGTCGACCGTGCCGGCGCCCTTGAGCTGCTGGTACGTCAGCCAGGAGGTCGTCCACGCCTTGCCCTTGACGCCGACGGACTGCACGTACGGGGCGTCGGGTGCCGCCTGCGGCGCGTTGATCTGCACCGTCCTGCCGCCCGCGAAGGTCACCTTGGCCACCGGGAACACCGGGCTGCCGAGCGCCAGGGTGTCCGTGCCCGGGGTCTCGGGGTACATGCCCAGCTCGGACCAGACGTACCAGGAGCTCATGGCGCCGAGGTCGTCGTTGCCGAACGAGCCGACCGGAGCGTTGAAGTACAGCTTCTGCTGGGCCTGGCGGACGGCTTCCTGGGTCTTCCACGGCTGGCCCGTGTAGTCGTACTCCCAGGGGATCTCCACGCTGGGCTCGTTGCTCAGGTTGGCGTTGGTGTTGCCGGGGTCGGTGATGTTGGCGAGGAGGCTGTCCAGGAAGGACGAGTACGCCTTGGCACCGCCGCGCGCCTGGATGAGCTGCGCCAGGTTGAACGGGACCATCGGCGTGTACTGGGCCGACGTGCCTTCCACGAAGCCGTTGGAGGTGCCCGGGGTGAAGCCGCCCGCGAACTGGCCGTCCTTGTTCTTCGCCTGCAGGTAACCGGTCTGCGGGTTGAAGACGTTCATCCAGTCCTGGGCGCGGGTGGCGAACTTCGTGTAGACGTCCGTCCTGCCCAGCGACTTCGCGAAGGCGGCAAGGGCGTAGTCGGCGGAGTCGTACTCCAGCTGCGTGGAGACCGGGCCGTAGAAGTTGCAGCAGCCGTAGTCGTTCTCGTCGAGCGGCAGGTAGCCCTTGATGTCCCGCACCGACTCGCCGGGGCGGTCGTTGTTCGGGACGGTGGCCTCGTGCTGGAGGGCGGCGAGCGCCTTGTCCGTGTCGAAGCCCCGGGCGCCGAAGGCGTACGCGTCGGCGATGATGCCGGCGGCCGGGTCACCGACCATCACGTAGCTCTCGCCGTTGTTCGAGGCCCACTTGGGCAGCAGGCCGGTCTGGTCGTAGCCGTTGAGCATCGAGGTGACGACGTCGCTGGTGACCTTGGGCTCGACCATGGCCATGAGCTGGGTCTGGGAGCGGTAGGTGTCCCAGCCCGAGTAGTTGGCGTACTGGGCCTGCTGGCCCCTGGCCAGCTTGTGGATCTGGTTGTCCATGCCCATGTACTGGCCGTTGTCGTCCGAGAAGACGTTCGGGTGCAGGAGCGCGTGGTAGAGCGCCGTGTAGAACTGCACCTGCTGGTCCGAGGAGCCGCCGCCGATCTGGATCTTGTTCAGCACCGCGTTCCAGGCGTCGTGGTTCGCCTGCTGGACGGCGTCGAAGTTCCAGTTCCTGATCTCGGTGGCGAGGTTGTTCGCCGCGCCGGCGTCACTCGTGTAGGAGATGCCGACCTTTGCCTTCACCGTCGGGTCGGACGAGGTGTCGAAGGTGAGGTACATCCCGTTCGCGCCCGTTGTGGGCGGCTCGGCGGACGTGCTCGCGGCGGTTCTGCCCGCGCCTGACGTCCGGGGCGCCGCGCCGGCGCTCGGGCCCGAAGATGGCGTGCCGGAGGACGTGCCGGCACTCCCGTGCACCGTCGGGGACGGAGCTGCGGGAACGGTGAAGTGCCTTTCCTTCAGCGGCTTTGACGGACGTGCCTGCGGGTTCCGTCGAACCCTGCCCGCTTTCAGCGACGTCTCGCCGGGGTTGATCGTGCTGCCGACCCAGGTGCCACTGCCGGTGAACGGCCGGTCGAACTTGATGTCGAAGTGCACCGTGTAACGGTTGTTCGCGCCACAGAAGTGACCACTGTCGATCGAGCCGCTGATCTCCTGTTTGTTCACCACCTGGACCCGGGTGCCGTCCACCTGTGTGGCGCCGCCGCTGAGCTTGAACAGCAGGTTCGCCTGCCGGCCGGCGGGGAAGGTGAAGGTGCCCAGGCCGACGCGGGCGGTGTCGGTCAGCCGGGTCGTGACCCCGCCCGCGTCGGTGACCTTGTAGTACCCGATGCCGGTCTGCTCGTCGTCGTGGCTGAAGCCGACGGACGCATTGCCGAGGTCGCCCGACAGCGTGCCGGTCACCGGCAGGATGGGCAGGTCGCCCGCGACGGGGCAGCCGGGTCCGGAAAGGTGGGTGAGGCTGAAGCCCGAGATCTTGTTGTCGTTGTACTCGTAGCCACCACCGTCCGGGCGGTCGGGCGTCGTGTCGGGACCCCACTGCACCATGCCGGCCGGCATGTCGGGGCCGGGGAAGGTGTCCACCTCTCCGGAAGTGCCGACCAGAGGGTGGACGAGGGACGCCGGGTCTTGCACCAGGGCCGGTGTTGCGGCGCTCGCGGCATGGGCGTCCCCGATCGCCGGGAGCGGGAGCGCGGCGATTCCCAGGACGCAGATCACGGCCAGGCGTTGACGGAGTCTTTTTCGGTTACGTGGCGCAGCTGAACGTCGGGGTCGGACCATCGGTTGCCTCCGCAGCGGTTCGTGCTTCGCACAGGTGCTGACGTGCCGAAGGGCAGGGACGTCATGACAGGCAACGGTGCCGACCGCCTCGAGCGACGGCCTGACAACGTTGCCATTCACGAGTGTCGAGTGAAACGCGTGGGCTCACGGCATGTCAACGAGGCCAACAGAGCTTTCTGAGTGCGAAGTTCGCAGCCGGGATTCCTGCGGCAGCGCGCCGCGGGTATCGGCAAGCGGTCACGGGCCCCCGGAGGATCCGGGGGAGGACGGTCCCATCCAGACTTCACGCGGGGCCACGAGGCCGGTGGAGCGTTCGCGCCCGGTGTCGAGGGCCGACTAGGAACCGGACTGAGCCCTGACGCAGTTGCGCCCCTTCGGCGCCAGACTCCTTCCGCGCCCGCCGTTGCGGGCGTGCACCAGCACGGACACAGGCGAGCGCCAGGTTCCACCCCCCGGGCCACGGCTTCACGGCCCGCACCCGCCAACGCGGCGCGGCAACAGCAGAGTTGCTTCCCAGCCTCCCCGGCGACACGGCCAACAGGTCGGCCCGGCCCGGCACTTCAAGGCGCTGCCCGCAGCTGCGTTCCACTACGCCGATGAGGTTGAGGAGTCGCCGATGTCATCGACGGCGCAACGGCCGCTTCCTCGCCGTACGACGGCCCTTGCATCGCAAAAGCGACCGGTGACGACACGAGGGTCGCTCCTCGCCCGCACCGGCGACAGCCACCGGACCACAACGGACCGGCCGACGGTTTCCTCGGCCGCCCAGCCGCATATCTCCTGCGCAGGACGGCCCCGCTCCGTCACCCGCCCGCCCTCGTCCACGCGCGTGATCAGGCCACCACTCGCGAGTGGCCGCGAGGAGCCGCCGATCGGCTCAGCGTGGTCGCTCGAATGGCAGCCGGTGGGCGCCGTACGGCGTCACAGCTGCGGGCGCCATTCGAAGAGCAGGATGGTCACGTCGTCCCGCAGTTGGTTGCGCTGGTGGCCGAGGATGGCGTGGATGAGCAACCGCAGGACCTCTGCCGGGCGTTGTCCGGCGGCGGAGGAGCGGATGATGAAGTCGGTGAACCGGTCGAGGCCGAACTCCGCGCCGGCCGCATCGCGAGCCTCCACGACACCGTCGGTGTAGAGCAGGACGCAGTCGCCCGGTTCCAGTACCACCTCGTGGACGTGCCGCGCTCCGGGGAGTTCCCCAGCCAGGCCGATCGGTGGCTGCGGGGGGCTGTCCAGCGCCCCCTCGAGCACTCGCTCGGCGCGGATCAGCAGGGGCGGCGGGTGACCGCAGTTGACCCAGCGCAGTACCCCGGTTTCCGCGTCGAGCCGGCACACCACACCTGTGCAGAAGTGATCGGGCAGCCAGTGGGCGAGCGCCTGGTCGACGGAGCCGACGATGTCAGCGAGGTCGCCACCGCTGCGGCGGGCGTTGCGCACCGCCGCCATGGCCACCGACGTGGTCAGGCCGGCGGTCAGATCGTGACCCATGCCGTCGAGGATCATGGTGTGCAGGAT
Organism: Streptomyces sp. NPDC001393; assembly: GCF_053597455.1. Lineage (NCBI taxonomy): Bacteria > Bacillati > Actinomycetota > Actinomycetes > Kitasatosporales > Streptomycetaceae > Streptomyces > Streptomyces sp. NPDC001393. The sequence continues at coordinate 19,310 of NZ_JBSFIH010000054.1, read as the reverse complement.
GTTCTTGACCACCGAGTGGTCGAAGGCGTCGCCTGCGATGTCGTACGCCGGTTCCAGGACCGCCGTAGAGACGCACCTTCTGCTGCCGACCGTGTGGGGCGGCAGGAAGGCCCGCAGCATCTCGGCGGGCAGCGCCATGGTCGCGGTGCGGGTGCGGGCGGCGAGCCAGTCGCTGTAGGCGCGCTTGGAGGTGATCAGCATGGCGAACACATCGGCCAGCATCCGGCTGCGGCGCATCCGCGCCTCGTCGGGCAGGGTGGTTCCCACCGCCACCACACCGAGCCGCTCCGCACCGTCGACCAGAGGCACCCAGACGATCGAGCCGTCGTGGGCGTCGGCCACCTGCGGGGAGAGTGTGCGGTACGCCCAGCCGCCCGACGAGCCCTCCACCGGCAGCGGCTCCAAGGCCTCGTCGAGGGGGATGAGCAGCCGTTGCCGGAGGTCGACGAGGTAGATCAGCGCGCTGTCCAGGCCGAGGGCCGCGGCGCACCGGTTCGCCAGGTCGGGCAGTTCGACCGGCAGAGCCGTCTGCGCCTCGGTGATCAGCGCTGCCAGCCGATTCTCGTCGACAGCGGTGACGGGACCGGCGGACGCGTGCGGTGGGTCCGGCACGGAGATCACCCCTTCCGTGCCCAGTCTCACACCGATCCCGGCCTCTCTCACGTCAGGCATGATCGCGCGGGGTAGGCCGTGACGAGGGGCGAGAGCGGCGGCCGGGGCGGTCGGCCGGGCCCGCCTGGCCTGCAGGAGGTCTCAGCCCGGCGTGGTTCCGAAGCGTAGTCTCCACGGGGTGAGTGCGGATTCGAGCTGCACACCGAGGCTCATCTTCGACGCGCCTCGCGTGCGTTCCTCGAAACGGATCGGCACCTCGAGGATGGTCAGGCCCCGCTTGACGGTGCGGTAGTTCATCTCGACCTGGAACGAGTACCCGTTGCTGTGGACGGACGAGAGGTCGATCGCTCGCAGGGTATCGGCCCGCCACGCCTTGAATCCGGCGGTGGCGTCCCTCACGTGCAGTCGCAGGATCGCGTTGACGTAGAGGTTGGCCCAGGCGGACAGGGCCTTGCGGCGCCACGGCCAATCGGTGGCGACGCAGCCGCCTGCCACGTACCGGGAGCCGAGCACGACGGCGGCGTCCTTCGTCCGCAGCGTGTCGACCATGGCGGGGATCGCCGAGACCGGGTGCGAGAGATCGGCGTCCATCTGGACCACCACATCGGCGGCCTCGTCCAGGGCACGGGCCATCCCTGCGACGTAGGCGCGCCCGAGCCCGTCTTTGGCGGTGCGGTGGAGCACGCCGACGGTGTCCGGTGCCCCAGCGGCGAGTTCGTCGGCGACCTCGCCCGTGCCGTCGGGTGAGTTGTCGTCGACCACGAGCAGATGCAGGTTCGGCACGGGCAGTTCCGCGAGCAGGCCGGCCAGGACGGGCAGGTTGTCCCGCTCGTTGTAGGTCGGCACCACGACAACGACCTTCGGGGCTACGACGGCCATCTGCGGCTCCTCGATCAGCCATGGACAGGTGGGGTGAGACGCCCCGGAACAATGCGGGGCAGACTGCAACATCGGGCTTCTGCCGGGGGCTACGCCTTCCTGCGCCGCAGGTCGTGGCCGATGCTGAGGGCTGCGGCGGCCAGGAGGCCCAGCGCCACGCCCTCGGCGAGGGAACCGGGGCGAGGAGCGGTCCGGAGGGCAGCGAGGAGATTCTGGCTCGCGGAGAGGGCCAGTCCGGTCCCGATGTACAGCAGGGCCGTGGACAGCCGGCGCGTCGTCGGCAGGTGAGCGGTTCCGGCGATGCGGGCGACGAGGACGCACAGGCGCAGTGCGACGAATCCGAGCGAGAGCCAGTAGTAGGTGACCGCGGCGGCGTCGGCGAGACCGGTGAGGTGTTCGGCCATGCCGCTCCACGCCATCAGACACAGGGCCGCCACGACGAGGGCAGGGGCTGCCAGAGTGCGCGTCGCCGTGGCGGTCAGGGTGCGCAGTGCTGCGCCGCGCAGAGGTGGGAGCGGTACGGCAAGGCCGATGCCGAGCAGGAGCGGGGCGAGCCACAGGCTGGTGGCGGGGTGGTGGATGTCGGCCGTGAGGGTGGTGGAGGGCTCGGCAGAGCGCAGCAGCAGCCCGGTGGCCGCGGTGAGCGCGAACAGCGCGACGGTCAGCACGCGGCGGGTCTGGCCGGCGGACGTCTCCGGCCAGTCGCCGGGGCGCAGCCACAGCCGCGCGGCCCCCGCGAGGGTGTCGGGCCAGGAGCGGATTCCGGCGGCGGACACCTCGTGGCTGATGTCCTCGCCCCATCGCTCGCGTACGGCCGGCGGGTAGAGCCGGGTCAGCAGCACGCCCGCGCTCATGCCGGGGTGATCCCCAGTGCGCGCAGGCCGGCGGCGGAGATGCGGGCCATCTGCTCGAGCTCGGCGCGCAGTTGGTCACGGCCCGCATCGGTGATCTGCATGGTGCGGTGTCGTTCCTGGGTCTCGGGCCCCTGCTCCGCGGGCCGGATCAGTTCGCGTGCCTCCAGCCGGGAGAGCGCGCCGTAGAGGCTGCCGGGGCCGAGTTTGTGACCGGTGAGTTCTTCGATAGCGGTGTTGATGGCGTATCCGTGCAGCGGACCGTCCGCGAGGACGGTGAGCACGAGCATCTGGGCATCGTTGCTGTGCATGGGTCTCCTTGCCTCCGGCCTCTCATGATACGAGCCGCGATACTACTTGTCACGTAGTACGCGGCAGGTAGCATGAGTGACGATGCCCCTGGCCCAGTTCGGAGTGCCGATGCTCGCGCTGGCGATCGGGCTGCGGCTGCTCGTACGTCGCGATCAGTGTGGCGACGGCGTTCCGTGACGCGCTGTGGCACCTGTTCGGGACGGGCTCGCTGACGTCCGCCCCTCCCGTGGCCGTGGAGGGAGAGCAAGTCGCCCTGACAGCAAAGGAGTTCTTGCTCTGTTGCACAGAAGCCGTGTGGTGCCGTCGTATCCGATAGGCGCAGGTCTTGTGGGGGTGGCCGTGGGGTGGGTGGAGGCTGGATAGACTCGCCGCGTGCCGATTCCGCGCGAGTTATCCACGGATGCAAATCAGCAACTTCGATTCGCTCTGCTCGGGCCGCTCCAGGCCTGGCGTGGCGACGCGAGTCTGGAGCTCGGGCCGGTGCGTGAACAGGCGCTCCTGATCGCCCTGCTGCTTCGGCCAGGCAGGACGGTCAGCAGGCAGCAGCTGCTCGACGGGGTGTGGGGTGGCGAGCCCCCCGGCACGGGCAGCAGAGTGATCCCGGTCTACGTCCACCGGTTGAGACGGCGCCTGGATGCTCGTGGAAACGGCTCGGCGAATTCCGTGATCGACACCGTCCGCGGCGGCTACCGCTTCGCCCCGAGAAGTGCGTGCACGGATGTGGCGCGGTGCGAGGAGATCGCGGCCGAAGGGCGCGCGGCGCGGGATTCCGGAGACCTGGACGCGGCGGTGGACGCGTGGTCCCGGGCGCTGGCACTGTTTCGCGGCGAGCCCCTGGCCGGGATCGTGGGGCCCTTCGCGGAAGGGGAGCGGTTGCGGCTGACGGAACAGCGGCTCCTGTTGCTCCAGGACAAGGCGGACTGCCAGCTCCGAGCGGGACACCACGCCCGGGCCGTGGGGGAACTCTTCTCCCTGACGACGGCCCACCCCTACAACGAGGCGCTGGCCGCCCTGCTCATGCGTGCCCTGCATGCCGGCAACCGGCAGGCCGACGCGCTGGACGTCTACGCCGCGGTGCGGCGCCGTCTGGTGGACGGGCAGGGGGTGGAGCCCGGCGTCGAACTGCGACGGGTGCACGAGGCGGTCCTCCGTGGCGACGACTCGTTGCTGCTCGGCGACACCGCGCCACGGCAGGGGCGGACGACGGAACACATGCCCCATCGGCCGACCGGGCCTCGGCGTCCGGATCAGGCTCGCCAGAAGCGCCGGATGCGGCATGAACTGCCCGTTGAAACAGGCAACTTCACTGGCCGGGACCGAGAGCTTCGACTTCTCGTCGCGCCTGCCGACGCGCGGGCGGTCACCGTCCGGGCGGTGGACGGCATGGCCGGAGTCGGGAAGACCGCTCTGGTGGTGCGCGCGGCGCGAGCGCTGCGGGACCGGTATCCCGACGGCTGCCTGTTCGTGGACCTGCACGGCCACCGTGAGGACCGTGAGGCGATGGGGCGGCAACGCGTACTGCGCCGGTTGCTGCGGGCGGTGGGTGCCGGTGACGGGGAGGACTCCGAGGACCTGGACGAGTTGGCCGCCTCGTGGCGGGCGGCGACCGCTTCCCTTCGGCTGCTGCTCGTACTCGACGACGCCTCCCGCGCCGAGCAGGTACGACCGCTGTTGCCCGCTGGTTCCGGCAGCATGGTGATGGTGACGAGCCGCCGACGCCTGACGGGGCTGGACGCGGACCGCAGGGTCTCGCTGTCCCCTCTCGGTGTCGACGAGGCGGCGGACCTGCTGACCCGGATCGTCGGCGGCGAGGAGGGGGTCGCCGCATCCGACCACGAGCGTGCGGCCGCACGCGAACTCGCCACGTTGTGCGGTCGGCTTCCGCTGGCGTTGCGTATCGTCGGGGCACGGATACAGGACCGCCCGTCGTGGGCGGTGGACGCCCTGGCGGTGCGACTGGCCGACGACGAGCGCCGGCTCGACGAGTTGGCGGTGGAGGACCGCAGCGTGGAAGCCGCGTTCCGGATCTCCTACGAGCAGCTTCCGGCCGCCGAGCGGCGTGCCTTCCGTGCCCTGGGCCTGTCACCCACCGTGCGGCTGGACCGGCTGACGCTGGCCGCCCTGCTCGACTGGACGCCCTCCGACGCCGAGCGCGCCCTGGAGAGCCTGGCCGAGGCGAGTCTGGTGCAGCGGGTGACCGCCGACCGCTACCGGCTGCACGACTTGATGGCGGTCTATGCCCGACGCGTCGCCACCGCATCGCCCGACGAGGTCCCGGCGGCCCAGGGCGGTGTGTTCCGGCTGTACGTGGCAGCCGCCCGCCGCGCCAGCGACTGGGGCACCTCGTCCTTTCCGACCGGCCCGCAGGACATCGGACCCTTCGCGGACTGGGAGGAGGCCACGGCCTGGCTGGACGAGGCGGGCGGTGAACTGGTCGACGTGATCGGACAGGCCGCGGCCGTGGGCCGGCTGGACGAGGCCTGTTGGATCGCCGAGGGCCTGGTCGACTACCTGACCCGCCAGGGCCGGTTCCACGAGTGCCGCACCGCGCTGGAGATGCTGCTGCCGATGGCCGGTCAGGCCACCGACCGGCGGATGGACTCCGCGCTGCGCACGGCTCTGGGCATCCTGAACGGGCTGCAGGGCCGTTACCGGCAGGCCCGCACCTGGTTCACGCAAGCGCTGGACATCAGTCGCCGGACCGGTGACCGGCATGAGCAGGCCAGAGCCGCGGCCGGTCTCGGAACATTCGCCAATCTCGAGGGGCGGATCGCCGAGTCCATGGGCCATTTCGCCGAAGTCCTCCGACTGGCAGGGGAGTTGACGCACGACGACTGGCTCACCGGTTCGGTCATGACGCGCGTCGGCGACGTACACCACCAGCTCGGAGAGTACGACAAGGCCTACAACCGCTACCTGGAGGCGATCGCCCTTGCCGAGAAGGGGGGCAGTCCCAGGCTCCTCGGCAAGACGCTGCTCCGCCTCGGTCGTCTCCAACTCGACCTCGGGCGGCCGGCCGAGGCCGTCGGCACCCTAGGGAAGGCCGAGGACCTGGCCAGGCGGCTTGGCGACATCCCCCTGTACTCCGCGGTCCTGGGCAGGCTGTCCGCGGCGGAAGCCGACCTGGGCCACCCGGAGGCGGCCGCCGAACTCCGTCGCCGGTCACACGCGGTACTGGACGAGCAGACCGGCACCGCCTCGGAGATCGCGATACGCCATCGGCTGATCTGGCACGGCGCCGTGGCGGAAGAACTCGCCGGGGCGCGCGACTTCTTCGAGCGCGCCACCGACCTGCCGGTCGGCGATGCCCACCGCGCGCGCATCTCCCGCGCTCTGGACGACCTCGACCGCCGCCGGCAGGAACGACAACCGGGAGCCGACGAGTCATAGCGTCCCGAGCGAAGCCGGTCCGGCCGGGGCACCCCCGGCCGGACCACGCTCCCTCTCCCCCCGGCTCTCCCCGTGGCCCCCTGCGTCAGGAGCCCTACGCGGGGTTCCCGTCGGCGTTCCGCCACTGGATCCCGTCGCCACCGTGATCGGCGAGGGTCTGGGCGATGACGTTACCGGCCTCCGGGTACTTCGGGTGCAGGCTGAAGTACCCGGGCGCGTTCAGCAGGGACGCGTCGCAGACCGGGTCGCCGTGGATGCAGTACCGCGTGACGGGGATGCCGTTGAACTCGGCCGGCCCGGCGCCGGGCGAGGTGAACCCCGGCACGCCCCACCCCTTCGGGACCTGTGCGGTGAAGCCCGTGCCGGGCTGCATCGGGTCGGCGTAGAGCATGCCGTCGACCTGCGAGAGCGGGATGCTCGTGCCTCCGTTCGCGATGGTCCGGAGGACTTCGTCGGCCGCCTGGGCGCCTTGCGAATAGCCGGTGATCGTGATGGTGGCCTCAGGGTGGTCGCGGTGGGTCCCCTCCGCCACGCGCAACCCCTCCTGGTAGCCCTGCTGGACGCTGGAGTCGTAGTTCGGTGCGGTGGCGCTGTCGGGGTGGAACTGTAGGTTCGTGAGGTCGACGAGGGGGCCGTTGGGGCCGATGAAGGGGCCGGCGGTGGCCGGGTAGCACACCTTGATCGCGTGGTCGCCGAGCTGGAGAGCGTTGTTCGCGTTGTCGTAGGAGGTCGTCGTGGTGGCGCATTCCGGCACGTGCGACGTGGGGCCGGTACCGCCGATCTCGATGTAGTAGTGCTCTGCGTCGGCCGCGTGCGCGGCGGAGGGGAACGCGACGGCGGTGCCGGCGCTCATCGCGGCAGCTACGGCGGCGGTGCGAACGACCCGTGCGATCCTGCTCGTTTTCGACATTGCGTGAATTCCCCCTGGGGTTGTGAACCTGCCGGGCAACGAACGCATCAGACGCTAGGCACCGGTGTTCACATCCCGTTGACATACCGATGACTGCGCTGGTGGCGCCGCTGTGCACCATGCCGCAGTGGTGGTTGTCGTCGGTGGCCGTCCCCCGTTCGCCGGGTCAGGACAGGGACGTCCTACCGCGCCTCCTGACCAGCAGCACGGCAGCGGCGGCGCCCACCGCGACGGCTCCGATGCCCGCGCCCAGCCACACGGAGGCAGGCGGTCCGTCCTCGCCGCCGCGGCGAGCAGGGTCCTGGGTGACGGTGAGGTAGCTGGTCTTCGTCACGCGCCCGTGGTGGCTGACGACAGTGACGGGATACGCGCCGGGCGCCAGGTCGGGCTTGATCCGCGCCGGGCCCCAGAAGAGCGGGTCTTCGCCCTCATGGCCCTTGACGACGTCGGGCGCCAGCTTGGCAGGGGAACGGAACGCCGGTGAGGTCGCGGTCAGTTGCTCCTCCCCGGGGTCCGGATGCGCGTCCTGCCACCTGACATACACCGTCCGGCCCGCCCCGACCGTGAAGCCCCTGAGCCGGGCGCTGAACACATATCCCTGCTGCCCGAAGAAGGCCGGGCCCCTGGCCTTGCCCAGATAGTCGTCGTCGCCCGGACGGGCCGAGCGGACGTCCAGCCGGGTCTCCGCCTTCCGCGTCCCGCCCGCACCGGTCACCCACACCGGGTACGACCCATCGCGCAGGGCGTGCCGCAGCTGCACGCCAAAAGCGTTGAACGAACGGGTGTTGTTCCAGGACTCCTTGTCGTGGGCGAGGCGGACGGGCGTGGCGAACGCCGTGGAATGGGCCGTGAAGGACGTGCCGGTCTCTCCGGGGAACAGGTCGTCGAAGAACAGGTTCACCTTGGTACCCGGGCGCACCGCGCCGACTCCGTCCACTTCGATGGACGGACGCCTCGGCGGCTTGACGTTGATGGTGTCACGGGCGACGACCTTGCGACCGGCCTTGACGACGAGCGGATACGATCCGGGCTTGGCCGACACCGGGATGGGCGCCTTGACGCCCTCGCCACCGGTGTCCCCCGCGCGGTCGTCCATCGGGACCGGGGCCGCGAAGACCGGCGATTCGGCCACCAGGTGCACGCCCGGTTTCCGTTCGTAGTTGAGCAGATCGATCCCGATGGCCTCACCGGGGCGTGGGTTCGCATACGCCTGGCTGATCGTCGGAGGGTCTTGCCCGGCCACGGCCGACTGCGTCAGGCCCCCGCATCCGAGCACTCCCCCACATACACCGACGGCCACCACCCGCTGCCAGCTCGCCCTCATGGTGCCCCCCTCTCACTCACTGAGGAAGAGGGAAAGACCGGCCCGGAGGTTGGCCAAGCAGTACTGGAAGGCGCTGGGGTCCGCGTTCGCCGGAAGGGACGCGGGCTCGCCGTACTGATGTCAGGTACGACGATGGCCGTGCCGGCCCACGAGCCGGTTGCTCCATGAACCCTGCTGTTCGCGCGCGCATGGTCGCCGAGGCCGACGTGGGGTGCGACCACGTCGCGGTCAGGACAAGGTGCTGATCTCGTTGCGCACCTTCTCCACGATGGTGGCCGGGAGCGTCGCGTAGCCCTGGAAGCTCAGGTCCTGTTGGCCCTGGGAGTCGGCGATGTACGTCAGGAACGCCTTGGTGGCGGACAAGGTGGCCGGCTTGTTGCCCTTGTCGCAGACGATCTCGTACGTGACCATGTCGATGGGGTAGGCGCCCGGGGCCTTGGTCGTGTAGTCGAATTTCAGCACCAGATCGGCGCCGGAGTCCGTGATCTTGGCATCGGCGATCGCCTTGGACGCCGTGAGGACACTGGGGGCGACCGGGGTGGAGGCTCCGGTGGCGATCGACACCATGGGAATGTTGCGGGTGACCGCATGGGTCAGCTCGACATAGCCGATGGCGCCCACCGTCTTCTTCACCTGTTCGGCGAGACCCGAGGAACCCTTCGCGGACCGACCGCCCTTGGCCGCCCACTCCTTGTTGTGTCCGTACGGCCAGGCGCTCGCGGCGGCGGCGCTCAGGTAGGAAGTGAAGTTGTCCGTCGTGCCGGAGGAATCCGAGCGGTGCAAGGCCTGGATCGGCGTGGACGGCAGTTTGGTGCCGGGGTTGAGCTTCGCGATCGCCGGATCGTTCCACGTGGTTACCTGCGAGTCGAAGATCTTGGCGAGGGCGGGGGCGTCCAGGACCAGTTTCCTGATCCCCGGCAGGTTGTAGCCGATCGCGATCGGTGCGCCGACCACGGGCAGATCGATGGCGTGGCCACCGTGGGAGCAGACGCTCTTGGACTGGTTGATCTGGGCGGCGCTCAGTGCGGAGTCGGAACCGGCGAAGGCGGTCTTTCCGTTGAGGAAGTCGTTCTGGCCGGCGCCGGAGCCGTTGCCGTCGTAGCTGATCCGGGTGCCGGGGCAGACCCGCGTGTAGTTCCTGATCCAGAACTGCATCGCGAACTCCTGCGCCGTCGAACCGGAGGCCGACACAGCGGCCGCCGTGCCGCACTTGACACCGATGGCAGCCGTGGCGGCGGGTGAGGCAGCCGTGGACGATCTCCCGGAGGGCTGTGGGCTGCCCTTCGAGCCGCAGGCCGTCAGGACCAGCGCGCCGGAGACGAGCGCCGAGCCCACCGCCAGGGTGGACAGTCCGCCCTTCTGCTGAAGCTTCACTCTCCGGTGCTCCTTGCCTGCAGACCGCGCGTGCGTCACCATACGCATTTATTTGATCACATTTCGTCAGAAATACCTCGTAAGAGGCCTGTCACTGACCGGCCGGTCACCGGTCGACGGCGGACAATGGGTGCATGAGTGGTCGCTGGCAGTTCTGGATCGACCGTGGTGGCACGTTCACCGACGTCGTGGCGGTGACGCCGGATTCCGAGGTGGTCAGCCGCAAGCTGCTGTCGGAGCAGCCGGAGGCTTACCGGGACGCGGCGGTCGCCGGGATCCGTCTCATGCTGGGCCTGGAGGCGGACGAGCCGATTCCGGGCGACCGGATCGAGGTGGTGAAGATGGGCACCACCGTCGCCACCAACGCACTGCTGACACACACCGGCGAGCCGACCGTCCTGGTCGTCACCCGGGGCTTCAGGGACGCCCTGCGCATCGCCTACCAGAACCGCCCCCGCATCTTCGACCGGCGCATCCTGCTTCCGGAGGCCCTGTACGCCCGGGTGATCGAGGTGGACGAGCGGGTGGGCGCGCGCGGCGAACTCATCCGCCCGCTCGGCCTGGACGCCGCAGCGGAGGCGTTGGCCGCGGCGTATGCCGACGGGTTCCGCAGTGCCGCGGTCGTCCTCCTGCACGGCTACCGCCATTCCGCGCACGAGGCCGCCGTCGCCAAAGCGGCCCGCGCCATCGGCTTTTCGCAGGTCAGCTGCTCGCACGAGGTCAGCCCGCTGATCAAGCTGGTACCGCGGGGCGACACGACCGTGGTCGACGCCTACCTCTCCCCCATCCTGCGCCAGTACGTGGACCAGGTGGCCGCCGAGCTGCACGGTGTGCGGCTGATGTTCATGCAGTCCGGGGGCGGCCTGCGCGAGGCAGGCCACTTCCGGGGCAAGGACGCCGTGCTGTCCGGCCCGGCGGGTGGGGTCGTGGGCATGGCGCGCGCCGCCACCGGCGCGGGCCATGACAGGGCGATCGGCTTCGACATGGGCGGCACCTCGACCGACGTGTCCCACTACGCGGGCGAGATCGAGCGGGTCCTGGGCACCCAGGTGGCCGGAGTGCGGATGCGGGCGCCGATGACCGACATCCACACCGTCGCCGCGGGCGGTGGCTCGATCCTGCACTTCGACGGGATGCGCTACCGCGTCGGCCCCGACTCGGCCGGCGCCGACCCCGGCCCGGTCTGCTACCGGCGCGGCGGGCCGCTGACCGTCACCGACGCCAACGTCATGGTCGGCCGCATCCAACCCGGTTTCTTCCCCCGGGTGTTCGGCAAGGGCGGCGACCAGCCGCTGGACGGGGCCGCGGTCCGGGCCCGCTTCACCGAGCTGGCCGAGCAAACCGCCGCCGCGACCGGGCGGCGTCGCAGCCCGGAGGAGGTCGCGGCGGGATTCCTCGACATCGCCGTGCTCAACATCGCGAACGCGGTCAAGAGGATCTCCGTCCAGCGCGGCCGCGACATCACCCGCTACGCGCTGGTCGCCTTCGGTGGCGCGGGCGGCCAGCACGCCTGCGCGGTCGCCGACCGGCTCGGCATCGACACCGTCGTGATCCCGCCGCTCGCCGGGGTGCTGTCCGCCTACGGCATCGGGGTGGCGGACGCGGTCGCGCTGCGCGAACGCTCCCTCGAGGCCGCCCTCGACCATCCGGACACGGCAGCCCGCGTCGAGGCCGTCCGCGCGGAGCTTCAGGAGCAGGCACGCCGCCAACTGCGCGAGGACGGCGTGCCGGACGCCACCGTCCGCACGGCCGCCCGCGCCCTGCTGCGCTACGAGGGCACCGACTTCTCGCTGCCCGTGCCGCTGGGCCCGGCCGAGGAGATGCGGGGCCACTTCGCGCACGACCACCGCGACCGCTATGGCTTCACCATGGACAAGCCGCTGGTCGTCGAGGCCATCGCCGTCGAGGCCACCGGTTCCTCCGGCCCGCGCACCGCCACGACGACCGTCCTGCCGCCGCGGACCGGCGCACTGCAAGTGGCCGACATTGTAAGGATGTTCACCGAGGGCCGCTGGCAGCCCACCCGGCTCTACCGACGTCAGGACCTGCGCCCCGGTGACGGCGTAGAGGGTCCGGCGATCATCGCCGAGGCGGATGCGACCACGGTCGTGGACCCCGGTTGGCGGGCCACGGCCGACGAGCACGGCGACCTCGTCCTCACCCGCTCCCGCCCCCGCCCGTCCCGTACGGCGGTCGGCACCACCGTCGACCCGGTGATGCTGGAGGTCTTCAACAACCTGTTCATGTCCATCGCCGAGCAGATGGGTGTACGGCTGGAGAGCACCGCCCACTCGGTCAACATCAAGGAACGCCTCGACTTCTCGTGCGCGCTCTTCGACCCCGACGGCAACCTCATCGCCAACGCGCCCCACATCCCCGTGCACCTGGGGTCCATGGGCGAGTCCATCAAGGAGGTCCTGCGCCGCAACCGGGGGTCGATCCGGCCCGGCGACGTCTATGCCATCAACGACCCGTACCACGGCGGCACCCACCTGCCCGACATCACCGTCGTCACCCCGGTCTTCGACACGGGGGGCGAGCGGCTCCTCTTCCTGGTCGCCTCGCGCGGCCACCACGCCGAGATCGGCGGCATCAGCCCCGGATCCATGCCCGCGTTCAGCACCGTCATCGACGAGGAGGGTGTGCTCTTCGACAACTGGCTGCTGGTGCGCGACGGGCACTTCCGCGAGGACGAGACCCGCCATCTGCTGACCACGGCCCGCTATCCCTCACGAGACCCCGACACCAACCTCGCCGACCTGCGCGCCCAGATCGCCGCCAACGAGAAGGGCATCCACGAACTGCGCCGCATCATCGACCAGTTCGGCCTCGATGTCGTCCACGCCTATATGCGCCACGTCCAGGACAACGCCGAGGAATGCGTACGCCGCATCATCGCCACCCTCGAGGACGGCGAGCACCGCTACGAGACCGACAACGGCGCCGTCATCCAGGTCGCCCTGCGCATCGACCGCGAACGGCGCAGCGCCGTCCTGGACTTCAACGGCACCTCGCCCCAGCAGCCCGGCAACCTGAACGCCCCCACCTCCGTCGTCATGGCAGCCGTGCTGTACGTCTTCCGCACCCTCGTCGCCGATGACATCCCGCTCAACAGCGGCTGCCTGAAGCCCCTCGACGTGCGCATCCCCGCCGGCTCCATGCTCTCGCCCGCCTGTCCGGCCGCGACCGTCGCCGGAAACGTCGAGACCTCCCAGGCCGTCACCGGCGCCCTGTACGCCGTCCTGGGCGCCCAGGCCGAGGGCTCCGGCACGATGAACAACGTCTCCTTCGGCAACGAGCGCTTCCAGTACTACGAGACGGTCGCCTCCGGCGCCGGTGCGGGCGAGGGTTTCGACGGCGCGGATGCCGTGCAGACCCACATGACCAACTCCCGCCTGACCGACCCCGAGATCCTGGAGTGGCGCTACCCGGTGCGTGTGGAGGAGTTCCGCATCCGCGAGGGCAGTGGCGGCAACGGCCGCTGGCACGGCGGGTGCGGAGTGGAGCGACGGCTCCGGTTCGCCGAGCCGATGACGGTCGCGGTTGTCTCCGGTCACCGCCGGGTCCCGCCCTACGGCATGGCCGGCGGCGAACCCGGCGCCCTCGGCGAGAACCTGATCGAACGCGCCGACGGCAGCGTCCATCGGCTGCGCGGCTGCGACACGTCGGACGTCACGGAGGGCGACGTGCTGATGATCCGCACGCCCGGCGGAGGCGGTTACGGATCCGCCGACGGCACCCGGCCCGCTCACTGACGAGAACGGCCTGGCCCGTCCCGCACGAGTGGTGGCGACGACCGAGACACGGTGGTCGGCCGGGTCGACGTGACGTGTGACCAGCCCGGCGGCGATCGTCCGGCCGGTCAGACCGCCGACCGTACACCTGCTGCGACTGGACCTGCGCCCCGCGCGGCGGGGCGTTTCCGGTCGTCCGGGCCGGTGACGGACCATGGGAGGGAGGGGAGCCGGCGGCGAAAGGGCGGCCCATCGGCGGTGATGGCGATGAGGGGTTCGATCTTGCTCGGGACTGTCCGGGGACTGGCAGTGCGGGCGCACTGGAGTGTGCCGCTGATCATGCTGCTCTTCGCCTACGGCCTGGCCACCCGGACGCTCCCCGGTTACGCGCCGGGCCAGGCGCCGGTCCTGTACGCGGTCGCCGGGGTCGCCGGCGCCGCACTGCTGCTGGTGAGCCTCGTGGCGCACGAGATGGCCCATGCGCTGACGGCCCGCAGGGCAGGGCTCTCCGTGCGGGACGTCACGCTGTGGGCGCTCGGTGGAATGACCCGGATGGAGCGGCCGACGACCGCACGGGCCGCGTTCACCGTCGCGGTCAGCGGGCCGCTCGCCAGCCTGTTCCTCGGCGGCCTCGGAGTGGGCGCGGCGTACGCGGTGGAAGCCGTACTGGGCTGGCGGATCGGCGTTGCCGTACTGGGCTGGCTGGGTGGCACCAACCTGCTGCTGGGCGTCTTCAACCTGCTGCCGGCCGCGCCCCTGGACGGAGGCCGGCTGCTGCTGGCCGTGCTGTGGTGGCGTACCGGGGATCGCGATCGAGCCCAGCGGGCGGCCGGGCGGGCCGGACAGGTCCTGGGTACGGCGCTGGGCGTGGTGGGTTGGCTGGCGTTCCTGAGGGGGATGACCGGCGGACTGTGGCTGATGGTCATCGGCCTGTTCGTGGCGGCCGCAGCCGCGGCCGAGCGGCGGTGGGCCGAGTTGGTCACGGCCCTGCGTGGGGTACGGGCTGAGCAGGCCATGACCACTCCGGTGGTCACCGGTCCCGACTGGCTGACCGTGGACCGCTTTCTGTCCGAGGTGACCGCCCGGACGCGGCACTCCGTAGTGCCGCTGGTGGACTTCGGCGGCCGTCCCAGTGGTGTCGTCCAGCTGAGCCGGCTGGCCGCCGTACCGGCCGACCGGCACGAGTCACTGCGGGTACGAGACCTCGCGACGCCCCTGTCCCAGTGCACGCTGGCCGCACGGGAGGAGCTGCTGATCTCCGTGCTGGAGCGCCTCGCCAACGGGGGCGGACTGCCCATCCTCGTCATGGACGACGGCCGGCTCTGCGGGATCATCACGGCGCACGACATCGACCGCTCCCGCCGGAACCCACGGCGGCCGCCGCTCCCGCACCCTTCCCGGGACACCGATGAACCGGAGCGTCGGGTGTGACCTGCGGGGAAGCCGCTGCGGTGGTCAGGGAATGATGTTCACGCGCACAATGTTTCCTATGTAGGGCAAACGGGGGGTCAGCCGGAGAAGGTGAACGGCCACGGCTATTCCTTTCGGACCCCATCTGTCGGTGCCGGGGATGTCACCGGTACGCGGCGTGGGTATCGAGGCAAGCAGAGCCGCCGGGCGGCTGGTACGGCTCCCGCTCGACATCGCCGCGGGAGGCGTCGGACAGCTGGCCGGGCACTTCGTGCGCGCCCTGTCCGAGCCGGGCACCGGCAGCGACGAACCGCCGTCGCCGCAGGGGGACATCCCCGTGCTGCTGGTCCATGGTCTCGGCGACGGGGAGTCGATCGTCGCGCCGCTGCGGCGGGGGCTGGACGGTCTCAGCGCCGGGCCGTTCGTCACGGTGAGCTACCACGCCTTCAGCCCGGACATCCGCGCCGCCGCACGAGTCCTGGGCGAGCAGGTGGAGCTGGCGAGTGCCCGCAGCCCCGGGCGGAGCGCCGTCGTGATCGGGTACAGCCTCGGAGGGCTGATCGCCCGGTACTACGTGCAGGCGCTGGGCGGTGACGTACATGTGCCACTGGTGATCACGCTGGCGACACCGCACGGCGGGACGGCTGCGGCCCTGCTGGCACCGCCGCATCCGCTGCTGCGCCAGCTACGGCCCGGAAGCGGGCTGCTGGAGGAGCTCGCCGAGCCGGCCCCGGGATGCCGCACCCGGTTCGTGGCTTTCTACAGCGACTTCGACGAGGTCGTGATTCCGGCGTCCAGGGGCCGCATCGACCACCCCGACCTCAAGGCCCGCAATGTGCTCGTGCCCGGCGTCGGCCATCTGACGCTGCCGCTGCACCAGCCGGTCATCGACCAGGTGCGCTCGCTGCTGACCGCGGCTCGGCAGACCTCTGCCGCCGCATCCCTTCCGCACGGCCACGGTCCGAGGAAGAACGGGCAGCCCCGAAGCACCGCAGACGTTCCCGTGACAGCCCGTCCCAAACGGAGGACGCTGAAAGGGAGCCGGTAGGAACGTCAGCACGAGCGCGGACGGACAGCATGACCTCCTCGCCCAGCCCCGAGAACGGGACGACCGTACGCCCCCTTCGCCCCCAGGACGTACCGGGGGTACGAGAACTCATCGACGCCGACCGGCTTCCCGGGCAACCGCACTGCGTCCCCGAGAAGCTGGCCGTGGCATGGCAGCGGCCCCTCCCCCTGGTCGGGCGGGAGATGACGGCCAGGCCGCAGATCAGCGTTCTCACCGATGCCCGGGACCGCCCCTGCGGGACCATCGCGTATCTGTCCTGGGCCGATGCGCGGACCGGTCTCATCTGCTGGATCCACGCGCACGAGGACCGGTCGAGTCTTCGCGCCCTGCTCGGGCACGCTCTGTCCGCTCTGGCCCACTGCCCGCGGATCGAGGCGTTCGTGAGCGCTCCGCCGGGTGCCCTGGGGCCGGGCGGTCTGCCCCGCACTCGGCGCCGGGCCACGCACGACGCCTTGGTGCAGACCGGTTTCACAGGCTGCTGCCAGGGCTGCTACATGCACCTCGGGCTTCCTGCCGAACCGCCGCCGGGCAAAGTGTTCGCCGACGTCCTGCCCTGCGACTTTCCCCCGGGCCACCGGCTGATCATCCGTGAGGACGGTGAACCGGTCGCCGAAGCAGTGGTCAGCATGGGTCCCGACCGCACCGCGACGCTCTACTGGCTCGAGACCACGCCCGCCCGCCGGCGCCGCGGCCTGGGCCGCAAGGTGCTCCGTCAGGCCCTGGTCCTGTTGGCCGAGCAGGGCGCCGGCGAGGTCGCGCTCGTCCTCGACGACGCCCGGCGGCCCAGCTCCGAGGAGCAGGCCGCCACCCGGCTCTTCCGTTCCTTCGGCTTCGCCGTCGTGGACGAGCTGTGGACCTACCAGCACCGACACTCCGGCCCGCCGCGGCCTGACGCCGACACGTGAGCCCGAGGGTCCGGCGGCCGGCCCCGCCCGGACCGTCGGCGCTCAGGCGTGCACTCGTTCGGCGGCCGCGAGGATGGTGGAACGCGCCTGATGACGGCGCTCGTAGTCCAGCACCCGGCGGGTGAGGCCCTCTCCGGCATCGGCGAGCCGCTTGCGGATGTCGCTCGCGTTCATGCTGTCGTAGCCGGGCCAGGGCTCGGGCCCGAGCAGGTCCGCGATCCTGCTCAGGACCGCGGGACGGGCCGCGTGGGAACGCTCGTACGCGCCGACCATGGCGAGTTCCGTCTGCGACAGCTGCGGGAGCCGATCGAGGATCATCCTGGCGCTGAGCCTGCGGTAGTCGGCGATCGGCAGCGCATCGGCCGAGATGAGGGCCCCCTCCGGCACGCCCTGGAGCAGGTCCACGCCGGGCATGCGCTCGGCCGTCTCCCTCAGCCAGGTGCTCCAGTCGCGGACCGTCTGGCCGGCGCCGCCGACGCTCACTCCATCAGTGACCAGCGCCGCCTGGGCGGCCAGCACCGCTGCCTCGGCCTGCTGCTCGAGGCAGCCGGCGAGTTCCTCCAGCGTCTCCTCGCCATCACTGCGGACGGCGCTGAGCAGGTCCGCGGTGGCGGCGTCCTCCGCCTCCTGGGCGATGCGCTCGGCGGCCCGGCAGATGGCCACGGCGAAGGCGGTGGCCGCGTACTCCTCCTCGACGTTCTTCAGCAGCCGTTGTTCCGTCGCCTTGCCCTGCTGGCTCCGCAACAGGGCGCCCGGTGCGACCATGGCCGCGTCCAAGGGCAACCGGACCGCCTGCCTGGTGATGTCCCAGGCATTGCCGAGAACGTTCTGCACGCGCCGGCGTGGCTTCAACGCGGCCAGACGCTCGTCGATGACGTACACGTGCCCTCGGGCGTCGCCGGCGCGGCGCTCCAGGATCTCCCGGTACTCCCCAGAGGGCGTGACCGCGAGGTCGGCTTTGAATCGGTCGGCCAGCGCGGCTTGGGACTCACGGACCTCGCGCAGCGCAGGAACGAGCATGTCTGTGGCTACGGCCATCACGTTTCCTTCGGATAGGGCGATGCTCGCATGACATCGGGCCAAAGCGGCCCCGCCCCCCTCGTTCCCTACCGTGCCCCGAAACCGCCTCCCCCGCATCTTCCCGGCGGCCACTCGTAGGTTCCGCCGCCCTGCTGGAGCACACGCAGAAGTAAGAGATCTCTGTCGGCCCGAGTGGTGCGGGCGCGGATCAGCACGCCACTGTGGTCGCCGGTGTCAAGGCGGGCACCAAGGTGCGCATCCGGCGCGTCGACGGCGTGGACGGCCACGACATCGACTGCAGGACCGACGGGTTCGGCGCCATGCAGCTGATGTCCGGCGTGGTCAAAGAGGCCTGAATCCTGGATGCGGGTTCGGTTCTGCCGGTGCCACGCGCGAGGATGTGTCGCATGTACGTGACGAGTGGGTGGAGGCGACGCCGTGTGGTCGGGCCCGTGCGGCCGTGGCGCGCCGAGAAGGAGGCGGCTCGATGAGCGCGCCGCTGTACCAGCTGAAGGCCGAGTTCTTCAAGACGCTGGGCCACCCGGCCCGGATCCGTGTCCTGGAGCTGCTGAGCGAGCGCGAGCACGCGGTCGCGGAGATGCTGCCCGAGGTGGGTATCGAGCCCGCGCACCTGTCCCAGCAGCTGGCCGTGCTCCGGCGGGCGAACCTGGTGCGGACCCGCAAAGAGGGGTCGAACGTGTACTACTCGCTGACCAGTCCCGAGGTGGCGGAGCTGCTGCGGGTGGCACGCTCGATCCTGTCGGGCGTGCTGGCGGGGCAGGCGGAGCTGCTCGCCGACCTGAAAGCGACCCAGTCGGAGGCGAAGCCACCGGCGTAGCGTCGGCCGTCGAACCCTGCGCCCCGGCCCGCGACGGTCGCCCGGCGGCGAGCCCGCGCCGCGCTGCTGTTGACCGCACCCGTCGTCGCGCCGGTGCTCGTCGCCGGCGCGCATGCCCTGACGGGAGTACGCACCAGGCGACCACTGCCGGCTGTGGTGCCGGCGGCTCACCGGCCTACGGCGACGGGTGAGGGGGTGGGGTGGCGGTCCTGGTGGCCGAAGCACCGCCGCCCCCGCCGGTCCCGGGGCGGCACCCCATGGACTGGGCCGCACTCGTCTCGCCCGCCGTGATCCTCGTCTGCGGGAGCCTGCTCGCGATGTCCGTCGTCGCCGACGGACCGCAGCGGGCGTACTCCGGGCTGCTGCGCGCGGACGCGCTCACCGCCTGGATGCTGCTGGTCGTCGGTGCGATCGCCCTGATCGCCTGCGGCTCGGCCCCGGCGTATCTGGCGGGCGAACGCGCCGCCGGACGGGCGAGTGACCGTGCGGTCCGGCACTACCACGTGCTCGTGCAGGCGTTCCTGGCCGCCATGTGCCCGGCCGTGGTCACCGCCAACGTGGGCGTGCTGTGGGTTGCGGTCGAGGCGACCACGATCGTCACCGCCTTCCTCGTGGGCCACCGCCACACGCGCGCCTCCGTGGAGGCGGCCTGGAAGTACGTGGTGATCTGCTCGGCCGGGAT
>NZ_JBSFIH010000053.1:0-61872 GCF_053597455.1 Streptomyces sp. NPDC001393 | reverse complement strand
CCTAGAGAAACGCCCCTCAGGCGCCCTTACCCATGTCCGCGCAGGTCAGACCCCAGATTCGTGACTCTATGCCGCTGAATTACGCGGAACGCAGGCTTGAGGCTCCTCGCCGGCCTCCAGCTCGTCCACGCCTTTGCGGACTGTCGTCTCGCTGACCTGGGCCGCCCGTGCGACCGCCCGGATACCGCCATGCCCCAGGATCCGGGCCTCGGCTCCCAACAGCAGACGCCGCTGCCGCTCATCCAGGTGTGGAAACAACACCCCGAACTTTGCGAGTTGACCACGGACCCCATCGGAGACGCTCATATCACAACAACGAGCCGCATCACGCGAAGCAACACCTTGATTCTCTGGGAGCCCTTAGCGTATGCCTGCCACTGCAACACCGAACGCCCCGGAGCTTGAGATCGCCAGGGCGCTTGTGGCAGTGCCTGTCCGCAGAGACCGGCCTCTGGGGCCCCGAATCATGTGAGCGTCGGGACGGACACTGTTTGTCCCACGTCGACCAAATGACGGGCGCTGTCGTTGAAGCGTTCGGGCCGAATCACCATACGCAGGGGAACGGCGGGTGCGGGAGGCGTCAGCGGCCGGTAGACGGCTCCCTCGTGCTTGAGCGCCGCCGCACGCCCCGGCACCACGGCGACGCCGAGACCCGAAGCCACAAGGGCTACGAGGTTGTAGCCGGTCACGGCTTCCGCGACCAGGTCGGGACTGAACCCGTTGGCGAGGCAGCTGGCCACGACCGAGTCGAACTCCAATGACGCCTTGGCGCGATCAGCCATGACGAAGCGTTCAGTCACGAGGTCTGACCACCGTACCGTCTGCTGAGCCGCGAGAGGATGCTTCGTGGCAACGGCCACACAGTAGTCGTCTGCCGGCAGGTCGAAAGTCATCCAGTCCTCAGGCGGCGTGTGGCTCCGGAACACACCGATGTCCAGGCCCGAAGTGCGGAGCAGGTGCATCTGTTCCTCCACATTGAGCTCGTGGACGCGGATGGAGACGGTGGGCTCCACCTCGCGGTACGCCTCGAGGAGTTTCGGGGCGAAGCCGATGATCGCCGATGGGACGCATCCCACGGAGAACGCGTCAGCTCGCCCTTTTGCGGCTTCGTGCACCAGGGCCGGGAGGCCCCGGTACTGCTGCAGGATGCGTCGCGCCTCGGGGAGCAGCGCCTCGCCCGCCGGTGTGAGGGAGATCCGCCTGGTGGACCGGTCCACCAGCTTCTCACCCAGCTCGTCCTCCAGTCGCTGGATCTGCTGAGTGAGGGGCGGCTGCGACACATGCAGCCGTGCGGAGGCTTTGGTGAAACTCAGTTCCTCGGCCACGGCCACGAAGTAGCTGAGTCGTGTCAGGCTCATCGGACATCGCTCTCCCGGACTCCGCTCATACGGAAGCGAACTGTATGCCTTACCACAGTAGACTCCCCGAGGATGAGCGCTTCAGATCAGGATTGCATCGATGGCCTCTTCCAGCTGGCGAGCAGCCTCGTTGATACGCTCCTGGTAGCTGCGGACGACGGCCCTGTCCTGCTGCAGCCCATGCCGCAGTTCCTCGAGGGCGCCCTCCTGCCTGGCATGTGCCGGCCCCCCGTACACGGATCGTCGCTGTACCGACTGCGCCGGGTCAATTGTGGCGGCGATCGCCTCAGGCGCAAGGCCGAGAGCCTTGCCGAAATAGAGTTCGGCGGCTTCGTCTATGAGTTCAGACGTGACCTGGTCCGGTGAGATGCCGCGCTCGCCGCTGAGGCGCACAACGATACCCGTGATCTGATGCGCCGATCGCCAGGGCAGGCCGGCGCCGGCTACCATGAGCCCTGCGAGATCGCTGGCGGTGGACCAGCCGTCGAGTGCCGCTTGCAGCATGCGCCCGGTTCGCGGAGTGAGCGCCTCGAGCATGAGACCGAGGTCCTTGCCCAGCGGCACGAGGTCGTCCAGCAACTCCCACAGAAGGCGCTCGGCCTCGAACCGTTCCAGCATCGGCTGTCCGGAGGGACCGCGTTCAGCCATGAACCCGCTCATGATCACCCCGGTCGCCTTCACCGCCTGGGCCTTGATCTGCTGAGGAAGGCTCGGATTGCGCTTCTGCGGCATCACACTAGAGGTGTCACAGAAACGGTCCGGAACGTCGATGTACTGCACGTCACTTGCGAGCCAGAGTTCGACGTCGTCGCTCAGCCGGGCGAGGTCGGACCATGCGGTCCCTGTCACCGAGACTGCTTCGAGATTGACGTCGTGGCTGATGATCGCATCGAAGGTATTGGACATCGGTGCGTCGAAGCCAAGGAGCTCCGCCGTGCGGTGCCGGTCGATGGGGAATTCACTGCCGGTGAGGATTCCGGCTCCCGCTGGCGATTGATTGACCCGGGCCAAAAGTCCGAGGAACCGGTCCGTGTCGCGCGCCAGGGCAGTGGCCCACATGCCGAACCAGTGTCCCAACGATGTCGGTTGCGCATGCTGCAGGAAAGTTTGAGCCGGAAATACGACGTCGATGTGGCGTTCGGAAAGCCGGATAAGGCGTTCCCGAAGACTGTTCAGGGCCGCAAGAGCGCCGATGATCTTTGTGCGCATGGTCAGCCGTCGTGAGACCTCGCCCAGATCACCGGAGCTGCGCCCCAGATTGATCTGTCCTCCGATCTGCTCACCAAGATTCTGGATTAGATATTGTTCGCACGAATGTTCGCCGCCTTGGGCGCGCAGTCGCGTCTCCCATACGCCTTGGCGTTCCATCCGGCGAATCGCCTCGAAGATCCGCTTCCCGTCGCTCCGGTCGATGAGTCCCTGCTCGACCAGCATCGCGATGTGCGCCTTGTCGAAGGCATGCACGGCATCCAGCGTCACACCGAACTTCTCGGTCCGATGGAACGACAGATCGTCGAGGAGCTCCTCAGTGAGCCGTATGCCGGCGGCGCGGTAGCCGCGGTAGCGCTCGGGCGGTTGCTGGAGCAAGGATTACCTCCGACATGTTTCGGACCGACGCAGTGTCGCGTCGGTCGGGTCGTCCAACGTCGGTGTCCGAGTTTGACATGTCGCGGACGGCAAAGCACTGGGACAGGCGTTGTCTTCCCATACGAGTTTGATATAAGTGATTTCGTCAGATTGTATTAGACATGCGGTGTTTGCCGTGAATCATTGGCAAGCAAGCGTGTTGATGTCCATGCGAAACCACGCGGGATGGGTACGAGTCGCAGCGATCCGGGCGGTGAAACGACCGCCAGTAAGTGGAAATGCAGCGCTCGTGGAGTGAAAGACAGGCGCACATGAAGGTGAAGTACCCGGCGCATCCAGTTCTCTTTGATGAAGCCCCGGTTATGAAATTCCACTGGCGGGTCGGTACGGCCTCGGCGACAGGCTCGCTGTCGGACGGATATGTCCTCGGCGTGAGCGGGATCGCGCTGGCAACTGCAGCCCAGTCGGTGAAGATTGATGATGTCTGGATGGGACTGCTGGCCTCTTCGACGCTCATCGGACTCTTCCTCGGCGCGCTGATAGCAGGCCGTCTGGTCGACCGCTTCGGCCGCAAGCCCTTCTATGGGCCTCTTATGCTTGTCTTCGCCGTCGTTTCGCTCGTTCAGTTCTGGGCGGAGCCGGGATGGTCACTGTTTGCGATCCGGTTGGTTCTCGGAATTCTCCTCGGTGGCGATTATGTCGCCTCCAAGGCGCTGCTCGCGGAATACACGCCCGCGCACTGGCGAGGTCGCGCGCTGAGCATGCTAGGTATCGCCTGGGCCGCGGGCTTCGCGTCCGCGTACGTCGTCGGTTTGTTCCTGCGGGACATCCCCGACATCGGGTGGCATCTCATCCTGATCAGCTCAGCCGTCCCGGCCGTGATCGTCTTCCTACTGCGGCTCGGCATCCCCGAATCTCCGCGGTGGCTTGTGCAGCAAGGGCAGGTGGAGCGGGCTCGGGCCATCGTTTCCGAGAAGCTCGGTGCCCACGTGGAGCTTCCCGAGGCCGCGAACCCCACTGGGGCGTCCACCGAGACAACCCGCGACCTCTTCGGGCGGAAGTTCGTGCGCCGCACCCTCATCGCGTGCATGGCGTACGCGGTCGGCGTGATGCCCAACTTCGCGCTCGGGACCTTCTCGCCGTACGTGCTGAAGACGCTGGGTGTGCAGAACGCCTTCGTCGGTGCCCTTGGCTACAACGTGTGCGTGGCCATCGGTGCCCTGCTGGGCTATTTCGTGGTGGACCGAATGGGGCGGCGCGTGCTGCTGTTCGGCGGATTCCTGATCGCCGCGCTGCTACTTGCCCCCCTGACGTTCGGCACGAATCTCGATCCCATGGTCACGCTCGTGCTCTTCGCGGTCTTCGCTCTGGTCATCGTCTCGACGGGAAACGTGGTCTACGTGTACCCGGCCGAACTATTCCCCACTCGGCTGCGGGGTCAAGGGGTGGGTCTGGCCGTGGCGGCCAGTCGACTCGGTTCTGCGGTGACGACCTTCCTGATGCCCGTGGTAGTCGGCAGCTACGGAATCTCGGTCGCTCTCGGTGCCTGCATGGTGCTGCTGGTCGTCGGCGGTGTCGCTGGCTTCACCTGGGGCCCGGAGACGGCGAACCAGGCGCTCGGCGAAACCAACGAGTCACATCGCGCCGTCGCTCCGGCTAGAAGCGCTGACTGATCCCTGCCTTCATTCTGTGGCCATCGGGCAGCGTTCACCGAATTTCAGGAAATGCTGTCGGGCGGTGGTCAGGCGCATCGGCTCGCCGAGCAGAGGTGAGCGATCGCTTACCGCTTTCATGTCGTCATTCACGGTCAGTCGAAAGCCGCGCTCAATGCGCAGGCCAGTCCGGATGGGATGTGCTGAGCGGGTGACGCAACGGCGTCGTTTTTCCTACTCAAAAAATTCGCAGTGTATCCCTACGAGGAGTGAGATCCGCTTGAAAAAGATCGGCGTCAGCGCAGTTGCCCTATCGGTTGCCGTTGGTGTGACAGCGACCGTGCTGTCCCTGGCGAATGCCTCTGCAACGGACTCGACTGCGGCCGGCGCGGCAACGCCCAAGCCGCCGAAGTTCGTGGTGAAGCCCGTTGCGCTCGCCACGCGGAACCCGAAGCTGCCAGACATCGTGGTGGTGGACGCCGGTGGCACGATCACCGCCACGGCCAAGGACCGCATCAGCTATCAGCACTACGGCCCGACTCTCCCCGGTGGCATACAGGACGTCCTCAAGCCGCTGTACCCGGAACTGGGGAAGGTGGCCAACGTCTCGGTCGTGAAGACGGACATCACCGGGGCTTCAACTCAGACCAGCACCAAGAACATGTACGACCTCTCCCGCACGGTTGACGCAGCCCTGGCGTTGCCCGGTGTCGACGGAGTGGTCGTCAACAGCGGCACCAACGTGCTCGAGGAGGATGCCTACTACCTGGACCTGACCGTGCAGTCGAACAAGCCGGTGGTCATCAGCGGCTCGATGCACCAGTCGCAGACCTTCACCACCGACGGTGCGACCAACATGTTCAGCTCCATCCGGCTGGCCGCCAGTGGCAAGACCACCTGTTACGGCACTGTCATGCTGATGAACGACCAGTTCTTCGCCGCCCGGGAAGTCACCAAGACTGACGGCTACCGCATGGACACCTTCGGCGCCGGCAATTACGGCGCACTGGGCGTGGTCAACGAGGACCACATCCGTACGATGCGTGCGCCCGCCCGCGTGATGAAGTGCGGCAAGAACTCCTGGAAGACGCCGTTCGACCTCTCTAAGAAGGCGGCGTCCGACCTGCCGCCGGTGGACATCGTCAGCAGCTACATCGACTCTTCCCCGGTTCCGATCGACGCTCTGGTGAAGGCCGGCGAGAAGGGCATCGTCACCTCGGGCCACGGCCCCGGCGACATCTCGACCGCGCAGAGCGCGGCTCAAGCGGCGGCGATCAAGAAGGGCGTGCTCTTCGTATCGTCCACCCGGACCGGCGGCGAGGGCACCTACGACGACGGCACCCCCGGCGTCATTGGAGCCGCTGACCTCTCGCCCCAGAAGGCCCGCATTCTGCTGCAGCTGGGTCTTGCCTTCAGCGGCAAGGAGTCGCAGATCCGCACCTGGTTCACCACCATCGGCGACCCCGAGTTCGACTTCTCCGCGTTCCGCAAGTAGTCGACGGAGCGTCCGAGAGATCGCACAAGTTCCTGATGCGACCGGCCGGCCAGGGCACAAGGCCCTGGTCGGCCGGCGCGGCGTGGTCCGCGAACGCTTGGCGATGGACACACCGGCGTCGTTTCACCGAGGGTGTCGATCCACCCGAAGCGTTCCAGCGGCCACGTGACGACATGCGGCGCGTCGGCCGGATCGGCGATGTCGTCGGCGGGGGTGGCAATCCAAGCACTGCTCCTGGCCGTCCCCGTGTATCGCCTGGACGGCGGCGCCGGGTGACACCCAGGATTCACATTAGAGTGGATACCAGTGTACGAATAGCTTATGAAGGCGCATTTCCTCCGGAACCGTCGCCCGTTCCGACGTCTCTTCGTTGGTACACCGCATGATCGATACGGATCCGTCAGTCATGTATCGGACGGTGGACGGGGTGCGGACGGTGCGCATCGGAGCAATCATGTTACGTCACTACCGGCGGATGGCGATCCCAAGCGGCCGTCCGGATCGGTCTCCGGTACCGGTTCGAAGCCGGCGTCCAGGCCGCGCTCTCTGCTCTTCCTGAGCAGCGCCGCAGGGCAGGTATTCGTCCCGCAGTTCCTCATCGCCGTGGTGCTGGTTGCGGCGGCAGTGGGCGCCCTGGTTCTGTACGGGAAACAGGCCGCTCTGCGAGAAGCCCGACAGCAGTCATTGGCCGCAGCTCAGGCGTTTGCGAACTCGCCGGGAATCGTGGCGGCGCTGGACAGCAGAAATCCAACAGCGGTACTGCAGCCACGCGCGGACGCGGCCTGGAGGCGGGCTGGTCTTGACTGGCTCAACGTCGTGAACACACACGGGATCCGCGTCACCCATCCCAACCCGAAGTACATCGGAACCAAGTACGCTCTCTCCATGGCCCCCGTGCTGGCCGGCCGCGTCGATATCGAGCGCACCGTTCTGTCACGGCAGGACCGGACCATGCCCTGGGCCAAAGGCAGGGACTACATCGCGGTGGCGGTTCCCGTGTTCCGGGCCGACGGCTCGGTCGCCGGGGCAGTGTCCGCCGGGCGCCTGGTCGCACACGCGACCGCCACGGCCCAGCAGCAGCTGCCGGTCGTCCTCGGTGCCGGTGCTGCCGTTCTCGCTGCGTCCACCACCGGCACGATGCTGGTCTCCCGGCGGCTCAGGCGGCAGACGCACGGGTTGCGGCCGGTTGAGATGGCTCGGATGTACGAGCACCACGATGCGGTGCTGCACGCGGTCCGGGAGGGCGTGCTCATCATCGGAGCCGACGGGCGGCTCCTGCTGGTCAACGATGAAGCGCAGCGACTGCTCAACCTGCCGGTGGAAGCGGAGGGGCGAGACGTGGGCGAGGTGAGTCTCGACACCACGACAGCCGGGCTCCTCGCCTCGCAAGCGCCGGTCACGGATCAGGTGTGTCTGGTCGGCGACCGGTTCCTTGCGGTGAACAAGCGGCCCACTGCCCCCTACGGCGGGCAGGCGGGCAGCGTGGTGACGTTGCGGGACACCACGGAGCTTGCGGTGGTGTCGGGGCGGGCGGAAGAAGCGCGGGAGCGGTTGAAGCTGCTTTACGACGCCGGAGTGAAGATCGGGACCACTCTGGACGTGGTGCGCACCGCGGAGGAGCTGTCGCAGATGGCCGCGGAGCGGTTCGCCGACATCGTCGCCGTGGACCTTTTGGATGGGGTGGTGCAAGGAGAGGAGCCGGCGGAGGAGCCGGGGCGGGGGATGCGGCGCACGGCGATCAGCGGCGATCTGGGCGGGGCGCCCTTGTATCCGTTGAATGAGCTGATCAAGTTCCAGGCCACAACAGCGCAGGGGCGGGCGTTGAAGAAGGGCCGGGCACAACTTGAGGCCGACCTGCGAGCCGCCCAGGGATGGCGGGAGCAGGATCGTGTCCGGACCGAAGGGATCCTGAAGCTCGGAGTGCACTCCCTGATCGCCGTGCCGTTGCAGGCCAGAGGTGTGGTGCTGGGCCTGGCGAACTTCTGGCGGGCAGGTGATTCGCCGGCGTTCGGGAAGGACGATCTGCTGTTCGCCGAGGAACTGGCGGCCAGGGCGGCTGTCTGTATCGACAATGCGCGGCGGTACACGCGGGAGCACGCCATGGCCGTGACGCTGCAGCGCAGTTTGCTGCCGCGGAGACTGCCGGCGCAGAACGCCCTGGAGGTGGCGTGGCGCTATCTGCCCGCGCAGGCCGGGGTGGGCGGGGACTGGGTCGACGTCATCCCACTCCCGGGAGCGCGCATCGCCCTGGTGGTGGGCGACGTGGTCGGCCACGGCCTGCACGCGGCGGCAACCATGGGGAGGCTGCGCACCGCAGTCCACAACCTCTCTGCCTTGGACCTGTCAGCCGATGAACTGCTGGGCTACCTGGACGAGCTGGTGGCCAACATCGACGCCGACGAAAGCGGAGAGGAGGCTGACCATGAGGTCACCGGAGCCACCTGCCTGTACGCGATCTACGATCCGGTCGCCGGAACGTGCACCATCGCCCGTGCCGGCCACCTGGGCCCCGCCCTGATCGACCCCGACGGCACGGTCTCCTTCCCCGACACCCCTGTCTCACCGCCCCTCGGCCTCGGCGGCAGCTTTCCGGTCGAAACCGCCACACTGCACCTGCCGGAGGGCAGTCGACTGGCCCTGTTCACCGACGGATTGATCGAGAACCGGCACCGCGACCTCGACACAGGCTTCCATCTCCTGCGGGACGTCCTCACCCGTCCCCACACAACTTTGGAAGAGACCTGCCAGGCGGTGGTGGACGCCCTGCTGCCCGAGCACCCGGCAGACGACGTCGCCCTGCTCGTGGCGCGCACACGCATGCTCGACCCGGCCCTGGTCCGGGAATGGGACGTTCCTTCCGATCCCTCAGTGGTGTCCCGCATCCGCGCCGATGCCAGCCGCCAGCTGGAGTCCTGGAACCTGGAAGAGCTCGCTTTCGCCACTGAGCTGATCATCAGCGAGCTGGTCACCAATGCGATCCGGTACGGCATACAGCCCATCCGGCTGCGCCTGCTGCACGACCGTAACCTGATCTGCGAGGTCGCCGACGGTTCCAGTACCTCACCGCACCTGCGACGGGCGGCCACAACCGACGAAGGCGGACGAGGTCTGTTCCTGGTCGCCCAGTTCGCGCAGCGCTGGGGGACTCGCTACCCGGCCCGTGGCAAGATCGTCTGGACCGAACAGTCCCTCGACGATGGCACCGGGCTGGCCGACGCTTTCCTGGACCAGTGGGAAGAATGAAGTTTGATCTTTGGCCCCGCTCCGACTCAGCTGTGCACGCGGCCGACCTCGCTGCCCGCCCCGTGACCTGGCTTCTGACTGATGGGAACGGGCGGTCTTCTTTGCAGCCAGTGGCCGTGAGAGGCGGCCAGCGGCATCCTCGGGGTTACACAATCCTAATCCCGGCGATGGTGTCGGGGCTCGAGTGAACCGCCCCGGGTGAAGTGGAGACTCGATTTCATGAAAGGATCGAGTCATGGCACGACCTTCCCGATACCCGCTTGAGCTCCGCCGTCGTGCGGTGCGCATGGTCGCCGAGGTGCGCGACGACTACCCGAACGAGACCGCCGCCCTGCAGGCGGTGGCCGAGAAGCTCGACATCGGCTCGCGCGAGACGCTGCGGAACTGGGTGAAGCAGCAGGAGGTCGACGCGGGGACCCGTCCGGGGACAACGACGGAGGAGTCCGCCCAGCTCAAGGCGTTGAAGAAGGAGAACGCCGAACTCAGGCGGGCCAACGAGATCCTGAAGGCCGCGGCGAGTTTCTTCGCGGCCGAGCTCGACCGGCCACACACACGCTCGTAGCGTTCATCGACGAGCACCGGGACCGCTTCGGCGGCGTCGAGCCGATCTGCAGAACCCTTACCGGACACGACTGCAAGATCGCCCCCTCCACCTACTACGCCCACCACAAACGACGCAGCACGCCGTCGGCCAGGACCGTGCGGGACGCCGAACTCAAGGAACGGATCACCAAGGTCTTCGAGGCCAACTACCGCGTCTACGGGGCCAGGAAGATCTGGCGCGAGCTGAACCGGCAGGGACATGCGGTGGCCCGCTGCACCGTCGAACGCCTGATGCGCGAACTCGGCATCACCGGAGCGGTCCGCGGTAAACGCGTGATCACCACGCTGCCCGGCGGGCAGGCCGAACGGGCGCCAGACCTGCTCGACCGCGACTTCGTCGCTGCCGCCCCGAACCGTTGCTGGGTCGCGGACTTCACCCACGTGAAGACCTGAGCGGGTGTCGTCTACGTCGCCTTCGTCGTGGACACCTTCTCCCGCCGGATCGTCGGCTGGTCCGCGGCCACCGTCAAGGAAACGGTCTTCGTCCTGGACGCTCTGGAGATGGCCGTGTGGCAACGCGATCGTGACCAACACCCGGGTCAGCCAGGCGAGTTGATACACCACTCGGATGCAGGGTCGCAATATACGAGTTTCCGGCTCGCCGAGCATCTGGACGCCGCCGGCATCGCCGCATCGATCGGATCGGTGGGCGACGCCTACGACAATGCCCTGATGGAGAGCACGATCGGCCTGTACTAGACCGAGCTGATCAAGCCCCGACGGCCCTGGAAGTCGCTCTCCCAGGTCGAGTTGGCCACCGCCGAGTGGGTCGACTGGTACAACCACCGCAGACTCCACGGTGAGATAGGCCACGTTCCGCCCGTCGAGTACGAGGCCAACCACTACAGGGAATCCACGAAACCCCAGGTCACAACCACAAGCTGAGATCTCTACCGAACCCGGGGCGGTTCAACCAGCCGCTGCCGAACCTGCTGCAACAGCTCAATCCGATGCTGCGGGGATGGTGCGCCTACTTACGCCCGGCGTGTCGAGCGCCACGTTCCAGTATCTGCACCACATCGTGTGGCATCAGGTCTGAAGGTGGATCAGACGCAAGCACCGCCGGACCCATTGGAAGGAACTAAGCCGTCGTTACCACGACAGGAAGGGGTGGCCGACCACTGAGGAGATCACGCTGTTCGACCCGGAGAAGGTGCGCATCACGCGCTACCGCTACCGGGGCGCGATGATCCCCTCGCCATGGCCGACCGCGGGATGAGGAACTCGAGGTAATCCAGCGGGACTTGCGGAGAGCCCGGTGCACGGTAACGGGCACGCCGGGTTCGGGAGGCGGTCCGGGGAAACTCACCAGCAGCAATGCTGGCAGGGCGCCCTGGGCCGACCTCACAGAGCCGAGGGAAAGAGCCACAGACAGATAATCATCGCGCTTGCGCGACACCGTCTGAACGTCCTGTGGGTCCTGAGACGGGACGGTCGAACCTTCGCGACCACCGCACCACCGCCCCCGGCCGCACTCGGCTGAAATGACGCACGCCCTGTCAACGACACGGTTGACAACTTAATTCGGAATCAATAGCGGATGATCACTGCGGAGCCGCTGTGGCCACGGTAGCCGGGCCGACGTCTACGCATGGAGGCGATCGCCGAATGGCGCATCACGAAGCCTTCCCTCCATCCGAGGACGGCGATGGTGTCACACCTTCGCCCGCGAGTGTCTGGTGCAGCATGGAGACCAGTTCGGTGGGCTCTGCCCGGGTCAGCTCGTCGAACGCGCCTGAATGGCGCCCCAGAAGAACACCGATGATTGCTGCCACCATGATCTCTGCCCGCATCTGTCCACGATCCAGTCCGAGGCGGACGAAGTGCTCGCGCAGCGGATCCACGAGGCGCTTGTGGAGCGCCGCAAGAGCGGCGTCCTGCGCTGCCGGGTCGCTGAGGGGCTGCACGGCGACGCGGACATGCGGGACGATGCCGCGGCTGTCAGCCCGCTCGAAGACGTCGAGCAGCCGGTTCGTGTCGAAGAGGTCGGCAGTGACTGTGTCACCCCGCTCTGCTTGCAAAGCGGCGATGTAGAGCTGGGTCTTGCCGCCGAAGTAACGGGCGATGAGTGCGGGGTCGACCCCGGCGCGCTCCCCGATGTCGCGCGTTGTGGTGCGCTCGAAGCCACGCTCGGCGAACAGTTGGATGGCCGCCTGCAGCAGCATTTCGCGGCTGCGGGCGGAGTCGCGACGGCGCGGAGCCGTGGTGTCGTTCACGTGCCACTTCCGCGGGTGCGTGCCGTGCCGACTGCCCGGGGCTTCGGCAGGGTGCCGTGCGCCCGACCCACCCGCTGCCGTGCCGGGCCTGCGGCCACGCCGTCCCTCGCACCCCGGCGAGGCGACCGGATGAGGGAAAGGCTCGCCAGCACCGTGACCGCCCACACGCTGCAGCCCAGCACTCCGACCGCGCTGAAGCCTGCGTCCGAGGGCAGGAATCGGCCGGAGGGCGTGTAGGCCTGCAGCACTGCGGCAGCCAGAGCGCTGCCGGTGGAGTAGCCGACGTACTTCACGACCTGATTGAAACTCATGGCACTGCCCGTCTCGTGGACCGGTACGGCGGTGACAATCATGCCAGGGACAGCGGCAAAGTTGAGCCCGACGCCGAGCCCGGCCAGGGCCATGGCGACGAACACCTCAATGAGGCTGTCACGCTGGAACGTGAAGCAGAGCATGGCCGCAAGCGAGACGAGGCCGCTCGGCGGCAGCAGAGCGGCCAGCGGCATACGGCGGGTCAGGACGCGGGCGAGACGGCCGGCCACCAGGCTGGCCACGGAGAACGGCACCAGCGCAAGACCTGTGACGAGAACGGAGGTGTTGAATCCATACCCTGCACTGCGTGGTGTCTGTACGAAGCGCGTCACCGACGACATCAACAGGTACATGCCCACGCCGCCGAGGATGGTCGTGAGGTTGGCCACCAGCACGGTCCGGTCCAGCACCAGACGCACGTTCACCAAAGGACGCGACGTGCGCGACTCGTGGACGACCCACCAGGCCAGCAGTAGGACCGACATGCCGACCAGCACCAGCAGGCTTGTCGACGACCAGCCCCACAGATCGCCCTGGCTCAAGGCGAGCAGTACCCCACCGACGCCGGCCGTGAGAAAGAGCAGGCCCAAGACGTCCAGGCGGTGCGCAGGGCGCGGAGGTGCCGGAGGCAGGACCACAAAGGCTGCCGCCCATGCTGCGGCGGCAGCCACGGCCGCGAACCAGAACGCCGCGTACATGCCGAAGGCCTGGGCGAGAAAGCCGGTGAGAGGGAATCCAAGCCCGACGCCAACGGCTGTGGTGAGTGACAGCACGGCAACCGTCGGACGCGCCCGCTCCGCAGGGAGGGCGTCGCGCGCGGTGGCAATGGCCAACGGTATGAGCCCCATCCCGACCCCCTGCAGCGCCCGGCCGGTGATCAGCCAGCCGAAACCAAGGGGCAGCGCCGCAAGCAGACTGCCGACACACACCCCGGCCAGACTGAGGAGGATCACTCGTCGACGCTGCGGTCCGTCGCCCAGACGTCCCATCGCCGGGGTGCTGACGGCACCCACCAGCAAGGTCACTGTGAGCGACCACTGGGCATTCGCGGGCGAGACGTGGTCCTGGACGCTGATCGTCGGGATCAGTGGAGCACCGACGCTGCTGACGATCGCGACGAGCATGCAGGCAGAGACCAGCACGGGGACCAGCGCCCGCTGCCGTCGGGAGGAACCGGGAGGCGTTGGCGTCATGGCTAAGCCAATCTTGTCATCAAGTGATGTCATCACATGATGACACTACGGTCGCCGATTCACAAGCCGCCCTGTTGGGAACCGTGTTCGCGGCACGGCGCTCCTCCGCGTGCGCTGCCAGTGCGTCCAGCGGGCTGGTGTCACCGCTGACCACGACCGAGCGCGCACGGACCGCGGCACGGCGATGAGCCGGATGTGGTGGGCTCCGTCGTCCGCTGCTGCGCCACCGGTCGGGGCGTTTTCGATGAGTCCCGTCGTTCGCGGCAGCCCTATAGTCGTGTGCAGGGGCGAGGTCGACGATTGGCTGGTGCCCATGAGCGTACCGAGGGCGTTCGGCGGCCTTGGCGCGGCGTCGCAAGGGTCGCGGCACGGACCCTGCGTGGCCACCGTGTTTGTGGATGGCAAAGGCAGCATCTCGCTGTGGAGCCTCGAAGCCGAGTCGCTCTTCGGCTATCGGGCCGACGAGGTGTGTGGCACACCCGCCGTGGGGCTGCTGACCACTCCGGAGGAGTGGGACACGGCGATGGCTGGCCGCACGGAAGACCAAGCAGGGCGCGGCTGGGCCGGCGTGATCGGCGTGAGGCATCGAGATGGGCGTGAGGTGCGGGTTGCACTGCGTGTGTGTCCCGTGTTCTGCGGTCAGGGGCAGGCCGGCTGGTCGGTAAGCGCTGAGGACGCGCGGCAGGCGGAGAAGTCGGAGGTTGATCAGGCGATCCTCGAGGCGCTGTTCAAACAGGCTCCGATCTCCATCACAGTGGTGGACACTGATCTGCGCTTCCGGGCGGTCAATGCCGTGGCCGAACGTGATTGCGGCCTGCCCGCCGAGCGGTTCGTCGGCCGCCGCAATTACGAGGTCGCGCCGGAGATCGCCTTCCAGGCGGCCGAGGAATGCCTTCGCCGGGTGCGGGACACTGGCTTGCCGATGATCGGCTTCAAGGTGCGTGGCCGCCTCCCGTCCGACCCCGAGCGGGAGGGAGTGTGGTCCGTGTCCTCCTTCCGGCTGACCGACTCGGACGGACACATCCTGGGGATGTGTCAGACGCTCGTCGATGTCACCGAGGGTGATCGGATGAAGCGGCGTCTGGAACTGCTGACCGATGCCGGCGCGCGGATAGGCACCACACTGGATGTGGGACGCACCGCGCAGGAACTGGCCGACGTGGCTGTTCCCGGACTGGCGGACATCGCGACCGTCGATCTGCTGGAGCCCACGGTGCGAGGTGAGGAATCGATTCCGGGTCCGGTGGACGGGTCGGTGCTGCTTCGTCGCCTGGGGCGTCGGTGGGTGCTGGCCAGCGCTCCCGAACCCGCCTACGGAGTGGGCGCGACGGTGGCGTATCCCCCGGGCACCCTGCAAGCCCAGTGTCTGACGGGCGAGGGGTCGGTTCTCATTCGCAGGCTGGATGCCGACACAAGGCCGGTCTTCCACCCTCGCTCCGCTGAGAACATCCGCAGGTTCGGCGTGCCATCGGTGCTGGGGGTGCCGCTGCGGGCGCGTGGGGTCACGCTGGGTGTGGCCGTCTTCGCTCGTTACCGTGCCGGCCACCGGTTCGACGAGGGCGATGTGGCTCTGGCCGAGGATCTCTGTTCGCGGGCCGCAGTATGTATCGACAACGCCCGCCGCTACAGCCGTGAGCACACCACTGCCCTGGCGCTGCAGCGCAGCCTGCTGCCGCACGGTCTACCCGACTGCGCTGCGGTCGAGTCCGCGTACCGGTACCTGCCGGCCGCCGTCCACGCCGGGGCGGGCGGGGACTGGTACGACGTCCTGCCGCTGTCGGGCGCCCGCGTCGCCCTGGTGGTCGGTGACGTCACCGGACACGGCCTGCACGCGGCGGCCGTCATGGGCCGGCTGCGCACCGCCGTCCACACTCTGGCAGACCTCGACCTTGACCCCGACGAGGTCCTCATTCACCTCGATGACCTTGTCATCCGCCTCGCCGAGGAGGACCCCGACTGTCAGGGAGCCACCTGTCTGTACATGGTGTACGACCCTGTCTCCCGCTTGTGCAGCTTCGCCCGCGCCGGCCACCCCCCACCTCTCTTGGTCCGGCCCGACGGAACTGCGGAGTTCCTCGACGCCACCCCGCCGGGGCCGCCGCTGGGCCTGGGCGGGACGCCCTTCGAAACGTCCGACTGTCCGGTCGCCGAGGGCAGCCTCCTCGCGCTGTACACGGACGGTCTCGTCGAGGACCGTGAGCGGGATGTCGACGTCGGGCTGGCCCGGCTTGCCCACGCTCTGGCCCACCCCGACCGACCGCTGGAACAGCTGGTGGAGAGCGTAGTGTCCTCCGTCGGGGCAGAGCGCAGTCCCGATGACGTGGCCCTGCTCCTGGCCCGTGCCCGTGCGCTGACAGCGGACAGGGTCGCCTCCTGGGAACTGCCCAGGGACCCGTCTGTCGTGGCCCAGGCCCGTACGCTCGTCGGCCGCCAACTCGCGGGCTGGGGCCTGGAATCACTTGGTTTCACCACCGAACTCATTGTCAGCGAGCTGGTCACCAACGCCATCCGGCACGCTCACGGCCCCATTGGGTTGCGGCTCATCCGCGCCGACGCTCTCCTCTGCGAAGTCTCCGACGGAAGCCTCAGCGCCCCCCACGTACGCCGTGCCCGCGCTCACGACGAGGGCGGCCGCGGCTTGTTCCTGGTTGCTCAGCTCAGCTCTCGCTGGGGCACGCGCTATACCCGCGACGGCAAGACCATCTGGGCGGAACAGCCTCTGCCTCCCGGCGGAGCGTCAATCGCATGACACTCCGGTCGTGGAACTCCTTGACCAGGCCGTGGTCGGGCCAGCGGCGGAAGAACGCGTATGCCCGGTCCCACGGCGGGAAGTCGGCCGGCATCGTCCGGCACTCGATGCCGTTGGTGCCGTTGCTGGAGCGATACAAGTAGTTGCTCTCCCGGGCACGATGACCGCCCGGGTGCTGGTTCGTTGACAGGACACGCATCCATGGATCGGGTCATCTGATGAGGTCCGGCTCGGGTTGCTCACCGAGTGGATCGTTCCTGAGCTGGTGGACGAGGTGCTGACCGGAGGATTTACCGACGGCCACGCCCGAGTAGATCGCACCGTTGTACTGGGAGTTGCACAAGCGTTGCGAACGATCCGAGGTCGTCTTCAACGGCTGACCGCGCACCGAGGCCGGTGCAAGGCGTGTGTGGGCGGCGTGACAGATCGGGGCCGTCGGCAGGATCGCGCCGGCAACGCCTGCTGGCATTGCCGGTTCGGCGGCCCCCACAAGGCCGCCGAGTTGACTGATGCACCGCCGGTTGACGCGCGGCCGGACATGTGGATCAGGTCGCAGAGCGCCTGTGGCTGCTTCGAAGCTGCGGTTGTACCGGCGAGGTGCGGAACTCGCGGCTGAACGAGTCGGCAAAGCGCCCGGTCGTGCGGCTCGGCCGGGACCAGCGCGAAGCAGTGCGGTGGCGCTGCCATCAGCGCCACCCCGTGAGGGGTTCCTGCTGCGTGAGTCGCTGAACCATGGACTCGTTTCCTTGACGCCCCCAATTATCGATAATATTGTCATCGTGCTGATGTGTCTCACACAACAGTCCCCTCCGCATCGATTCAAAGCCTTGGAGGTTTCCCATGCAGGGCGTGGTGTTCTACGGCGAACGCGAGCTGGCTCTCGAGACGTTCCCGGACCCGACTCCGGCGGATGGCGAAGTAGTAGTCGAGATCAAGGCTTCGGGTATGTGCGGCTCCGACCTGCACACCTTCCGCGGCCCTCAGCTGCCGAAGCCTGTGATCGCGGGTCATGAGCCCGCCGGCGATGTGGTGGCGGTCGGCGGTCAGGTGTCCACGGACTGGATCGGCCAGAGGGTCATGGTCCACCACTACTTCGGCTGTGGGCGGTGCGATCAGTGCCGTTCGGGCTGGACGCAGATGTGCCGAGAGGGCGCCACCGCCATGGGGGCGACTGCCCCGGGCTCACATGCCACCTACATCACCGTACCGGTCACCACGGTCATGCCGATGCCGGAAGGTCTCACCTACCTGGCTGCGGCAGCGATCAGTTGCGGGACCGGCACGGCATGGGGAGCGCTCAAGCGACTTCAGCTCCACGGTGATGACACGTTGGCGATCTTCGGCCAGGGCCCGGTCGGCCTGGCCGCTACGCAGCTGGCATCCGCCATGGGTGCGCGCGTCATCGCACTCGACATCTCGGCCAGTCGCCTTGCCCGCTCGCGCGACTTCGGTGCCTCGGAGACGGTCAATCCTGCCGAAGTCGACTCGGTCAGCGACGCGATCCGTGAGCTGACCGGTGGACGGGGTGTGTCGAAGAGCCTCGAAACGTCGGGCGCTTCCTCGGCGGCGAAGGATGCCCTTCATGTGCTTGATCTCTGGGGTACCGCGTGCTGGGTGGGGGTCGGATCGACGATCAACTTTGAGCTGACCGAGCACCTCTACAAGCAGATCACCGCCGTGCCGTCCTGGACGCTGTCCGTCCCGGCCATGGAGCACTGCGCACGGTTCGTCCTCGATCGAGGGATCGACGTCGATGCGCTGTTCACGGAGACCTGGAAGCTGGCCGATGCCGCGGAGGCCTACCGGGTGGCCATGCAGCAGACCACAGGCAAGGGCGTCTTCATCCCCTAATGGT
The DNA here is from genome assembly GCF_053597455.1 of Streptomyces sp. NPDC001393. Taxonomy (NCBI): domain Bacteria; kingdom Bacillati; phylum Actinomycetota; class Actinomycetes; order Kitasatosporales; family Streptomycetaceae; genus Streptomyces; species Streptomyces sp. NPDC001393. Next base: position 43,609 of record NZ_JBSFIH010000053.1, on the reverse strand, counting down.
CGGCGATGCAGCAGTACGGCGACGCCTGCGTCCATATCCTATATAATATTTCTCCGATGGTGGCGGCGAGACCGCGGCCATTCATGGAAGGGCTTACCTGTGGGAGCGACGACCAGCGCACAGATCGCAAACTTCGTCACAAGTTCGACCTTCGACAAGCTGCCGGCGGCCGTCGTTCACGAGTCAAAGCGCATTCTCCTCGACTCGCTCGGCTGCGCCGTCGCAGCGACTGATGACCTCAAGGGCCGGATCGGCATCGAGTACGCGCAGATCGTCGGCGGTACCGACAGATCCGCCACCATCTTCGGCTCGACCCAGCGGTCATCAATCTTCGGCGCCGCGTTCGCCAACGGCGAGCTCATCAACGCCCTCGACTTCGACGCCGTCCTGCCGCCTGGACACGTGTCGCCCTACGTGCTGCCGGGCGCCCTTGCGGTGGCCGAGACCCAGGGCGCATCCGGTCGAGATCTCATCACCGCTGTCGCCATCTCGCACGAGCTCTCCAACCGCTTCGGCAAGGCGATGGACTACATCCGGGACACCCAGGGCGACACGGTGTCCATGCCCTCTGTCCTGGGCTATACCTCCACCATCTTCGGTGCCACGGCGGCGATCTCGAAGTTGCGGGGGGCGACCGACGACGTGGTCGAGCACGCCCTTGGCGTCGCGGCATCGATCACTCCCGTCAACTCCCATCGTTCATGGATCGAGCACGTACCGATCTCCACCATCAAGTACACGATGGCGGGTCCGATCGCTCACACGGCGCTCACCGCCGCGTACATGGCAGAACTGGGTCACACGGGTGACATTCAGGCCTTCGACGACGCAGAGTTCGGCTATCCCCGGTTCATAGGCACCAAGCGATGGGTCCCCGAGAACATCGTGGCCGGCCTGGGGGAGACCTGGAACTTCCCGCCGGAGAACTCCTTCAAGCACTATCCGCACTGCCGGGCGCTGCACGGGCTGCTCGACCTGCTCAACGACATGTTGAGCGCGAACAACATCCGCCCGAACGAGATCGACGCCATCCGCGCTTGGGGCGAAGGCCACGTCGAGCGAGCCTCGTGGCTGACCACCGACATCAACCGGCCGGTCGACGGACAGTTCAGCATCGCGCACGGCCTCGCCGTCGGAGCGCAGCAGCTGCCGCCCAGCAAGAGGTGGCAGGCGCCCGAGGTCATCTTCAACGAGGACGTACTGCGGCTCACCAAGAGGATCACGTACGCTCGTCACCCCGACTGGATCTCGTCCATGACGACGGATCCGGCGGCGCGTCCTTCCCGTCTCGAGATCGATGCCCACGGAAGGACCTACGCTGCCGAGCTCCGCTACCCAAAGGGAACTCCCAAGGCGGGCGGTGGTGTCGGCACGTCAGACGAGGAATTGGTTGAGAAGTTCCTCGTCAACACGCAGGGTGTGCTCGCTCCTGAATCCGCGGAAGCGGCGGTGGCCTCCATCATGGCCCTCGACACCGTTGAAGACGTCGCGCCTGTTCTGCGTGAGCTCGGCGCGAAGCAGGGTATGCGCCGGGAAGTCGCATGACGGCCAGGAGCAGCTCTAGGCCTGGGCCTCGTCGTCGTCCGACGAGGCCCACAGGCCCCGCTCCGCGAGCATCTTCACGAGACGCTCGCCCTGGCCCGTGATGTGATCGACCATCAACTGCCGCACCTTCTCGGCATCCCCTCTGCGGAGCGCCTCCAACAGCCTTGGGTGCTCGCAGTTCGTGTGCTTCGGGTTCCCGGCGGAGTAGTAGCGATTGGGCAGGTTGACCGTGATCGTGTCCAGCAGGAGCACCAGCTTGCGCGACTGCGCGGCTCGGTTGATCTCGTGGTGGAACGCAAGCCCGACCTCGGGAATCGCCTCCCAGTCGCCGGCCTTCACCGCCTGTGAATACTGCTCGACGTTGCCCGCCAGAAAGTCGAGCTGCTCCTTCGTGATCCGCGTGGCCGCTCGGGCGGCCAGTTCGCCCGCGACCTGCGCCTGTGCCCAGAACATGTCCTGGATGTCCCTGGGCATGATCGGCGCGACGATGAAGCCGCGGCGGGGTAGGAGGTCGACGAGGCCTTCGCTCTTGAGGGACAACAGCCCCTCCCTCACCGGCGTCTGACTGACGCCGACCGCCTCAGCGATCCGCTCGATACGAAGGAACTCACCCGGACGAACCTGACCGGACGTGATGAGGTCGCGAACATGGGCCGCGACCTCATCCGGCAGCCGGGTGCGCTTCCTGGCCACCCGGCGTCGGGTCTCGGTTCCTCCACCTGGTGCGACTTTCACACCATCCCCCTTCATCGCGATACTGAGCGGTCTAGAAAAAGATTATATATTAACGCTAGATTCTCGACCGACGCCGCGGTACGGTGCCCCAGTCGACCCTCTCCTTCTCACACAGGGCGATCACCGGAAGGAGACGGGGCACCGCCTACCGGCCGCTCCGTGGCCTCGTCGGAACACCATTCCAAGAGCTGCCTGCCACCAGCAGGACGGGGCCGTCGCACCGATCGGGGCGGAACGCCGCCGACTCGGGAGCACAACCGCAGCCCGGGAAATCTCTGCCGCAGCCCCCCATCTCCCACTCGAGTAGCGCCGTGCACTCCGCGCAGTTATCCGCAAGAGCAAGGATCAGATCAATGACGATCTCCAAAAACGGCGACGCCGTCCATCAGGCCAAGGAAGCCCACCGCGGCCACCGCGCGCCCGGGGCAGGCCGGTCATTCAGGCGCGTGGCGTTCGCGAGCTTCGTGGGAAGCCTCATCGAGGCCTACGACTTCGGCCTGTACGGCGTTGCAGCCGCGCTCGTGTTCCCGAAGGTGTTCTTCCCGTCGCTCGGCGGTGCCGCCGGCACGATCGCGTCACTTGCGACACTCGGGGTCGCCTTTGTCGCCCGCCCCATCGGGGCCGTGATCTTCGGATACTTCGGTGACAGATACGGCCGAAAGGCGACCCTGATCGCCACCGTCCTCGGCATGGGTATCGGGACGGCCCTGATGGGCATGCTCCCGACGGCCAACGTCATCGGCGTAGCCGCTCCGATTCTCCTCGTCGTCCTGCGCTTCGTGCAGGGCCTCGCGATCGGCGGTGAATGGGCCGGTGCGGTGCTGTTCGCCGCGGAACATGCTCCTCCGCATCGTCGAGGCCTCTATGCGATGTTCCCTCAGCTCGGGGGAGCGCTGGCGGTCTCCCTCTCGGCCGCGACTCTCCTGGTCGTCGGCCTGTTCGTGGATACAGAGACATTCATCGCCTGGGGCTGGCGGATCCCCTTCGTCTGCACCCTCGTCCTTGTCGTGATCGCCCTCTACATCCGCCTGAAGGTGGAGGAGACCCCGGTCTTCGTCCAGGACCAGAGGCGCACCTCGCCTCAGCGCGCACCCCTGTTCGACGCACTGAAGACGCAGCCGTGGACGATCGTGCGCGCGGCCGGCGTGGCGCTGACGACCCTGGCCTTCGTCTATGTCGCGCAGTCCTTCGTGGCGAACTACGGCGTCGAGCACCTCGGACTGTCCCGGAACCAGGTGCTGGGCGCCACCGCGATCTCCGGCCTCGTCTACACGATGTTCACCGGCCTCGGCGCGGCTCTCTCGGACCGACTGGGACGCCGGGCGGTCATCTGCGGCGCGCACCTCGTCGGTGTGGCGTGGGCATTCTTCCTGTTCCCGATTCTGAACACCGGCACGATCGCTGCGTACGGCCTGGCGCTGTGCTTCACCATGGCGATCGCGGGCATGGTGGGCGGCGCGGTCGGAGCCTTCCTGCCCGAGCAGTTTCCCACCCGGTACCGCTACACCGCCTCGGGGATCTCCTACCAGATCACCGGGGTCATCGGCGGCGGCATCACCCCGCTCATCGCGCCGGTGATCGTCTCCAGCCACGGATCGTCCACCTTCGGCGTCATACTGGCGGCACTGTGCGCCGTCGCCGCCCTGTGTACGTTCTCGTTGAAGAGCCAGGCCCACGACAGCATGGACTGGGCTCTCCAGGGGTGAGCCCCAGACGCGGTGGGCGGCTTCGGGTGCCGCGAGGCGCGGTCAGCCGAGCGGGCCGCCGGTGAGTCCCGCCAGGGCTTGGACGAGGCGAGCCTGGAACTCTTCGTCCTGATGCGGGATGTGGTGTCTGCGTCCGCTTGTGGTGCCAGTAGCCGCCCGTCCTCGGGGTCACGTCCTCATGCGCGGCGAGCCATGCCTGTGTCTGGTGCTCGGCGGTCAGGTCGTCGGGCGCGTCGGCACCGCCCATGCGGGTGGGCACCCACCCGGGGTCGACCGCAGTGCCATGCCGGATATCTTCCGGTTTGTGTGGGGTGATGGATGCGGTCAACCGCGACTGGGACTGCCTACCGCATGACTAGCCACGTCTTCGCTCCGCCATCGTCGGACATGCCCGTGGCGGAGGGTGATGCCGTACAAGGCATGACGGGCAGCCTCACCCGGTTCGGCCGGGTGAGGCTGCCAGTGGCTTCCACCTCGGCGTGGTCGGAGCGTGCGTGCGGGGGCGGGTCAGAGGGTGAGGAGCACCTTGGTGGCGCGTCGCTCGTCCATGGCCTTGTAGCCCTCCGCGGCCTGCTCCAGCGGCAGGGTGAGGTCGAAGACCTTGCCGGGGTCGATCTTGCGGTCCCAGATGAGCTGGATCAGTTCGGGCAGGAACCGGCGCACCGGAGCGGGGCCGCCCAGGGTGTGGATGCCGGCGAAGAACAGCTCGATGCCGGGGATCTGGACGTCGTAGTTCACGCCCACGTAGCCCAGGTGGCCGCCACCGCGGGTGGCGCCGACGGCCTGCATGAACGATTCCTGGGTTCCGACCGCCTCGACGACCGAGTGCGCGCCCAGCCCGCCGGTGAGTTCCTTGATCTTCGCGACGCCCTCGGCGCCTCGCTCCTCGACGATGTCGGTCGCGCCGTAGAAGCGGGCCAGCTTCTGCCGCTCGGGATGGCGCGACATGGCGATGATCCGCTCCGCGCCCAGCTGCTTGGCGGCCAGGACGGCCATCAGGCCGACGGCGCCGTCGCCGACGACCGCGACGGTCTTGCCGGGGCCCGCCTCTGCGGCGACCGCGGCGAACCAGCCGGTCCCCAAAACGTCGGAGGCGGCCAGCAGAGAGGGGATCAGCTCCGGGTCGGGTTGTCCCGGGGTGGCGACCAGGGTGCCGTCGGCGTGCGGGATGCGGGCCTTCTCGGCCTGGGTGCCGATCCCGGCGTGAACGAACTCGGCGTGCACGCACTTCGACTGGAAGCCGGCCTGGCAGATCTCGCAGGTGTTGTCGGAGATGACGAACGAACCGACGACGAAGTCCCCGGGCTTGACAGTCTTCACCTCGGAGCCGACCTCCTCGACCACGCCCACGTACTCGTGTCCCATGAGCGTGTGGTCGGCGGGCTCGACGCCGCGGTACGGCCACAGGTCCGATCCGCAGATACAGGTCGCCGACAGCTTCACGATAGCGTCGGTCGGCTCGATGATCTTCGGGTCGTCACGGTCCTCGACCCGGACGTCGCCGGCCTTGTGCATGATTACGCCGCGCATACCTGAATCTCCTTGATTTCCTTGCTTGGACTTGCTGGGTGTACCAGCGCCTGAGGCGCTGAATCGTCGCCCGGTGAGGGTGCGCCGGTCAGACGAGGTTCCTTGCGAAGGACTCGTGGCATTCCACGGGGTCGGTGACGGCCCGGTGAGCGTCCTCGCTGAACCGCGTCACCCGCGTGCTTGTCCCTGGTGAGACAGCCCGGGCGGGGCGCCCGCCGCACCACCGGCGACGGCGAAGCGGAAAGCACCACGTCATCCATGGAAACCCCATTGCGCGTGCGCAGCGAGTTACTGACGAGGGGTGTACTGGCAGTACACCCCAACCTGGCGGACTCGGTCGTACCGTCGTGTCGTGGACAACCGTGATGAAGTCCGCGAGTTCCTGACCTCGCGGCGAGCCAAGATCACACCCGAGCAGGCGGGCTTGCCGGCGGGCACGCGGCGCCGCGTGCCCGGACTGCGCAGGAGCGAGGTCGCCGCGCTGGCCGACGTCAGCGTCGAGTACTACGCCAAGCTGGAGCGCGGAAACCTGGCCGGGGTCTCACCGGCCGTGCTCGAAGCCGTGGCCCGCGCCCTCCAGCTCGATGACGCCGAACGCGCCCACCTGCTCCACCTGGCCCAGGCCCAGGAGGGCTCCGACACCCTCGCCCGTCCCCGACGGCGCTCCGGTAGGCAGCGGACCTTGCACAAGAGCCTGCAGTGGACCCTGGACGCCGTCACCGCCGGGCCGGCGTTCGTCGTCAACGGCCGCCTGGACGTGCTGGCCACCAACCAGCTCGCCCGCGCCTTCTTCGCCGACCTGTACGCCGACCAGGTCCAGCCGCCGAACCTGGCCCGCTACCAGTTCCTCGATCCCGCAGCGCGCCGCTTCTACCCTGACTGGGACCGCGCCGCAGGCATGACCGTGGACCTGCTGCGCACCGAGGCCGGCAGCAATCCGCGCGACAAGGATCTGCACGACCTCATCGGTGAGCTGTCCACCCGCAGCGACGCCTTCCGCACCCGCTGGGGCGCCCACAACGTGACCCATCACGGCACCGGCTCCAAACGCTTCCACCACCCCGTCGTCGGCGACCTCTCCCTCTCCTGGGAGTCCCTGGTCATGGCCGCCGAACCCGGCCTCAGCCTGATCATCTACACCGCCGAACCCGGTTCACCTTCCGAAGAGGCCCTGCAGCTGCTGGCCTCCTGGGCCGCCACTCAGCAAGCTGCCACCGCCCCTTCTCTTCGTCCTCCGACCGCTCCGCCGAATTGATCGCCGAAAAGGGAAAACCGTCTGCCGGGTTCTGCGTCAGTTTCGGGAAATTCCGCTGCGGGGCTTCCCGGAACCCGCTCCGTGCGAACGCGAGATCCTGCGGTTACCGGGTCGGTATGACAGACGCCGGTGACCCGCGCCGGGATCTACCGGAGTTCCCAACGATCCCGGGGCGGGTCACCGCTGCCGCGGCCGTCGCATTCCTCCCGGACGACGGATCATCGAGCCGATATGGCGTCCGGTCACTGCGCCGTTATGGCGTCCAGATCGCTTTCCAGCAGGTCGCTCAGCTCGCGCAGTGCCTGGTCGGCTTCGGGTCCCTCGGTGCGGAGCAGTACCTCGTCTCCCTGGCCGGCTCCGAGGCGCATCACGCCCAGGATGCTGGCCGCGTCCACGGTCACGTCCCCCTTGGTGAGGGTCGCGCTCGCGCCGCTCTTCGCCGCCGCCTGGACGAACAGGGAGGCCGGGCGGGCGTGCAGGCCGGACGGGGATCCGATCGTGACACGGCGTTCAGGCATGTGTGGTCCTTCCATGAGTCCGTTGGACGGGACGCGGACACGCCAACAAAAAAGACCCGGAGCCGCCGCCCGTCCGGGTGGGGTTCCGGGTCTTGCCTGATCGTGTCAGTGACAATCCCGCAGCCCGAGCATAGCCCAGCGACCGGCTTGGCCGGAAGTATGGACAACGTCGGGATCCGGAGCTACAGTCCCCGGCCAAGGACCGAGTGTCCTGCGGATTTCGGGATTGTTACTCGATGGTTCACGCCGTCGAGGCAAAACCCGGGTTCCGGCCGTGCAGCCTTTTCGGGCGCGGGCCGGAATCCGGGTTTTTTTGTGCCCGCGCAGGGCGCCGGTACCGTCATTCTGGCAGCTCGACGAGGAGTCGGCCATGCAATACCAGCAAGTAGCGAATGACGTCCTGCGGGGCGTCGGCGGGGAGTCCAACGTGAGATCCGTCGAGAGCTGCGCGACCAGGCTGCGGTTCCAGCTGATCGACCGCTCGAAGGTGGACAAGGCCGCCGTGGAGACCGTTCCCGGAGTGATCGCCGTGGTGGAGAGCGGCGGCCAGTTCCAGGTGGTCATCGGCAACCGCGTCAAGGACGTGTACGCCGAACTCCAGCATGTCGCCCGGCCTGCCGCGGACGCCGACGGCGCACACCCCGGGGCCGCGGGCTTCGGCGCCCGCATGGCCGATCTGATCACCAGCATCTTCACGCCGCTGATCTGGGTGCTCGCGGGTGCGGGGCTGCTGAAGGCGCTGCTTGCGGTCGGCGTGAAAATCTCTCCGTCGTTCGGCGGTTCGACCACGTACGCGATCCTGTTTGCGGCCGGGGACGCGGTCTTCCAGTTCATGCCGATCCTGCTGGCCGTCACGGCGGCCCGGCGCTTCAAGGCCGACCAGATGACGTCCCTCGCCATCGCGGGGGCGCTCATCTACACCAGCACCATCGGTGTGGTGGCCGGGCCGAAGGGCACCACGGAAACCCTCAAAGCCTTCTACGACGGCGGCGGCCACGTCAGCTTCCTCGGTGTGCCCGTCGTCATGATCACCTATCTGTTCGCGGTGATCCCCACCATCGTGGCCGTGTACGCGCAGTCGCGCCTTGAACCGCTGCTGAAGCGCGTCATCCCGGATGTGCTGCGCAACCTTGGCGTGCCACTGCTCACGCTGGCGATCGTCGTGCCCGTGACCCTCCTCGCCATCGGTCCCGCCACCAACTACGCGGGCACCTGGCTGTCGGACGGCATCAACTGGCTGTGGGACCTCTCGCCGATCGCCGGAGGCGTCATCGTGGGCGCCCTTTACCAGGTCACCATCATCTTCGGCCTGCACTTCAGCTTCGCTCCCATCATCCTCCAGCAGCTCTCCACCAGCGGGGCGTCCCTGTTCTTCGGAGCGTTCTTCCCGCCGGTTCTCGCCCAGGGCGGCGCGACTCTCGCAGTCTTCCTGCGCACCCGTGACCGGCAGATCAAGGCCGTGGCCGGCACGGCCTCCGTCTCGGCGCTGGTGGCCGGTGTCACCGAACCCGCGGTCTACGGCGTGACCCTGCGCTACAAGAGGCCGTTCGTGATGGCGTGTATCGCGGGTGGCATAGGCGGCGGCATCATCGGCGCCAGCCACTCCGGCCCCACCGCCCTTGTCCTTCCCAGCGGTCTCACCATCGGCTCGTCCGTGGGCGTGGGCAACTACGGACTGTTCCTGCTCGGCTCGGCGGTGGCGGCCGTCCTCGGTTTCGTCCTCACCCTCGTCACGTTCAAGGAGAGGAACCTGTCCTCCTCCCCGGCCGCGGCACCGGTCACGCCGAGCACGGCCGACGAGCCCGAGCCGACATCGAACGGGTCCTCGGCCTCTGTCGCCGTGGCCGTACGCACCAAGCCCCTGGAGGTCCTCGCACCGGTCTCCGGCACAGTCGTCGCTCTCGCGGACGTGCCCGACAAGGTCTTCGCCTCCGGAGCGATCGGCGAGGGGGCGGCACTGGCCCCGGCGACAGGGGAGGTCCGGGCACCGGTCGAGGCGACGGTGATCACCGCGATGCCGCACGCCTACGGGCTGCGGACGGACGACGGCGTGGAGGTCCTCGTCCACGTGGGCATCGACACCGTCAAGCTCGAAGGCCGCCACTTCCGCCCCGCCGTCACCGAGGGCACCCGGGTCCGCCCCGGTGACCTGCTCGTCGAGTTCGACCCGCAGGCCGTACGGGACGCCGGATACGACCCGGTCACCGTCGTCCTGGTGACCGCCAAGGCCGGCTACGCCGAGGTCGGGACGGAGACCGGCGACCTGCTCACGGGCGATGCCTTCCTTACCCTCCAGCCCTGACCACCGCCATCGAGCACGGAGAACGACATGACTCACCTTCCACGACTGCGCCCCGGCTTCCTGTGGGGCGCCTCCACCTCGGCCTACCAGGTGGAGGGCGGCTGGGACGCCGACGGCAAGGGTCCGTCGGTGCAGGACGCCCGCACCGGCCTGCCCGAGGGAACCACCGACTTCCGCGTGGCCAGCGACCACTATCACCGTTACCGCGAGGATGTCGCCCTCCTCGCCGAACTCGGTCTGAAGGCCTACCGGTTCTCGATCGCCTGGACGCGTGTGGTCCCGGACGGCGACGGCCTGGAGAGCCCGGACGGCATCGCCTTCTACCACCGGCTCATCGATGAACTGCTCGACCACGGCATCGAACCGATCGTCACCATGTACCACTTCGACCTGCCCCAGGCGCTCCAGGAGAAGGGGGGCTGGTCCTCGCGCGCCACGGTGGACGCGTTCGTGCGCTACGCCGGCATCCTCTTCCGGGAGTACGGCTCGAAGGTCCGGTACTGGCTGACCATCAACGAGCAGAACATGATGATCCTGCACGGCTCGGCCATGGGTGTCGCCGGGGAGGACACGATCGAGGCCAAGCGCGACCTCTACCAGCAGAACCACCACATGCTGCTGGCGCAGGCGCGGGCGATGGCCCTGTGCCACGAGACGCTGCCCCAGGCCAAGATCGGCCCGGCGCCGAACATCGTCTCCGTCTACCCGGCATCCAGCGCTCCCGAGGACGTCCTGGCCGCCGACGACTTCTCCGCCATCCGCAACTGGCTCTACCTGGACGTCGCCGTACACGGCCGCTACCACCCCACCGCCTGGGCCTACCTCACCAAGCAGGGGATCCAGCCGGTCTTCACCGAGGGCGACCAGACGGTACTGGCCTCGGCGCGCCCCGATTTCATCGCCCTCAACTACTACGCCACGCACACGGTCGCGGCACCCTCGGGCGGCAGTGAGGACGTGAACGACATGGGGGACGAACTCTTCACCGTCGGCGAGGCCGGGGTGTACCGAGGCGTACGCAACCCCCACCTCAAGGCCACCGAATTCGGGGCGGAGATCGATCCCGCAGGGTTCCGCATCACCCTCCGCGAGGTCTACGGCCGCTACCGGCTGCCGCTGCTGATCACGGAGAACGGGCTCGGTGCGTACGACGTCCTCGAGGCCGACGGCACGGTGCACGACGGCTACCGGATCGACTACCTGGCCGAACACATCCGGCACCTGCAGCTCGCGGCGGGCGACGGGGTCGACGTCCTGGGCTACTGCCCCTGGTCCGCCATCGACCTGGTCTCCACCCACCAGGGTGCGTCCAAGCGCTACGGCTTCGTCTACGTCGACCGGGACGAGTTCGACCTCAAGGAGCTGGCCCGGGTACGGAAGGACAGCTTCTTCTGGTACCGGGACGTCATCGCCCGCAACGGAGTGCGGGTGCCGTAACGGCATCACCGCCAGCTGGCTCGCCGAAGGGCGACCGAGGAGCCGCGCGTGAGAGTAGTCAAGGTCTTCAACAACAACGTCGTCCTGGCCACGAGGGACGACAGCGACGACGTGGTCGTGCTCATGGGGCGCGGTCTGGGCTTCGGCGTCCGGGCGGGCCAGGACATCGACGCCGGGCGCGCGGAGCGCACGTTCGCGCCGACGGCGGGCCAGCCGCCAGAGCGTATCGCCCGCTTCCTGGAGGAGATCCCGGCGGAGCACCTGGCGGTGGCCGAGGACGTCGTCCGCCTGGGACGGTCCGAGCTGGGCGACCACATCGGGGACCACGTGGTCATCCCGCTCGCCGACCACCTGTCGTTCGCCCTGCGCCGCGCGCAGGACGGGCTGGAGATCGCCTACCCGCTACGGGGTGAGGTGCTCCACTTCTACCCCGCCGAGGTCGCGGTCAGCCGGCGCGCCATCGAACTGGTCGCCGACCGGCTGGGCATCCGTCTGCCGGACATCGAAGCCATCCCGCTCGCCCTGCACTTCGTCAACGCCCAGTTCGAGGCCCCGGACCTCGGAAAGGTGGTGAAGCTGACCGAGACGTTCACCGTCGTGCTCGCCGAGACGAGCGCGTTCCTCGGCGTGACGGTGGACGGCGACTCGCTCGACGCCTCCAGGTTCATCACCCACCTGCGCTACCTCGCGAGCCGCCAGGAGAGCGGCGCGACGACCTCCGACACGTTCGACTCGCTGCACGACAGCCTGCGCGCGAGCCACGCGCGCGAGGTCGCCTGCGCCGAGCACGTCGGGCGGATCCTCGAAGAACGATTCCGGTGGACCCTCGGCCGCGACGAGGTGCTCTACCTCGCGCTCCACATCAGCCGGCTCACCGCGAGGAGCCGAGCGACGTGACCGTGCCCAGCCCCGACTTCGCCCAGCAGGTGATCCGCCTCGTCGGCGGCGCACGCAACATCGACACGCTCAGCCACTGCCTGGTCCGGCTGAGGTTCGTCCTGCACGACGACTCGCTGGCGGACGACGAGGCACTCCGGGAACTGCCCGAGGTGGTCGTCGTCGTCCGCCAGGGCGGGCAGCTCCAGCTCGCCCTGACCTTCCCCGTCCCCGCCGCCCACGCGGAGGTCGCGCGACACCTCGTCGCGGACGCCCCGGAAAGGAACGACCCATGAGTTCCACCCTCCTCGCCACGCTCACCGGGCTGGGGGTGAGCCCGGGGACGGCGGTCGGCCCCGTGGCGCACCTGGGACGTCCGCCCCGGCCCCCGGCGCACGAGCAGCCGGCGGAGGACGTCGAGGCGGAGAGCCGACGGGTCCTCGAAGCCCTGGAAACGGTGGCACGGGCACTGGAGGAACGCGGTGAACGTGCCGGGGGACAGGCGGCTGACGTGCTGCTCGCCGGCGCTCTGATGGCGCGTGACCCATCGCTGCCGTCCGCTGTCCGTGCCCGGCTGGAAGCCGGTCAGCCCACGACGGCCGCTGTGAACGCGGTCTTCGAACAACACTGCGAGGCACTCGGCACGGCGGGCGGCTACCTCGCCGAGCGGGTCGCCGACCTGCGGGACGTACGAGACCGCACCCTCGCCGTTCTGCTCGGTGAGCCGATGCCCGGCCTGCCGCACCCCGGACACCCCTACGTCCTGGTGGCTCATGACCTGGCCCCCGCGGACACCGCCGTGCTGGATCCGGCGCAGGTGCTGGCACTCGTCACGGAAGGAGGCGGACCCACCGGTCACACGGCGATCCTCGCCAAGGGACTGGGGATACCCGCCGTCGTCCGGTGCCCGAAGGCGACCACGGTGCCGGAGGGCACACAGGTACTGGTGGACGGGGCCGCCGGCACGCTGACCGCTGCCCCCGACCAGGAGACGGTGCGTGCGGCGCGGGCCCGTACGGAGACGCGGCGCCGCCTGGCCGCATCCTACGAGGGGCCCGGCCGGACGGCGGACGGCGTACCGGTCGCCCTGCTGGCCAACATCGCCACCGTGGAGGACGCGCGGCGGGCCGCAGCCGCCCACTGCGAGGGCGTCGGCTTGTTCCGCACCGAAGGGCTGTTCCTCGACCGTCTCTCCGCCCCAACACGGCACGAGCAGCAACACGTCTACGCCCAGGTGTTCGCCCTGTTCGCCGGCCGCCGTGTCGTCGTACGCACCCTGGACGCGGGCGCCGACAAGCCGTTGGCGTTCGTTCCCCAGGAACCCGAGGACAATCCGGCACTCGGCGTGCGCGGCTACCGGGTCACCCGCCACACCACGGACCTGCTGGACACCCAGCTCACCGCGATCGCCGCCGCGGCCCGGGAGACGGCGACCGACGTCCGCGTCATGGCGCCCATGATCTCCACACCCGCTGAGGCCCGGGACTTCACCGACGCGGCACGACGGGCCGGCCTGCCGGTGGCGGGCACGATGATCGAGGTACCGGCCGCGGCACTGCGCGCCCGTCACCTCATGCGGCACACGGACTTCGTCTCGATCGGCACCAACGACCTCGCGCAGTACACCCTGGCCGCCGACCGCACCCTTGGCACGCTCGCCGACCTGCTCGACCCCTGGCAACCCGCCCTTCTCGACCTCGTCGAGCGGACCGGCACGGCCGGTGCGAGCACCGGAACGCCCGTCGGTGTCTGCGGAGAGGCCGCGGGAGACCCCTTGCTGGCCTGCGTGCTCGTGGGCCTGGGCGTGCGGTCGTTGTCCATGGCTCCCGCGCTGCTGGCGGACGTACGGGTGGCCCTGGCGCACCACACGCTCGCGGACTGTCACCGCATGGCACGGGCTGCGAGGGACGCGCAGGACGCGACGAGTGCCCGCGGAGCCGTCCGGGAGCTGATGGCGCCCGCGCTCAAGGAGCACCTGTGACACCCCTGCGCGTGGGACTGGTCGGCTTCGGCATGGCCGGCGCGGCCTTCCACGCGCCGCTCATCGCCCGTACGCCCGGGCTGGAACTGACCACGGTCGTCACCGGTCACGCGGCCCGCGCGGCCGCCGCCCGTGAGCAGTACCCGGGCGTCGCCGTCCTCCCCGGCCTGGAGGACGCCCTCGCGACCCGAGACCTGGACCTCGTCGTCGTCGCCTCGCCCAACCACGTCCACGTCGAGCAGGCGACCATGGCCCTTCAGGCCGGTGCGCACGTCGTGATCGACAAGCCCGTCGCCCCTACCGCCGCACAGGTACGGCAGCTGGAACGCCTCGCCGATCAGAAGGAGTTGGTGGCGGCGGCCTTCCACAACCGGCGTTGGGACGCGGACTTCCTCACCCTGCGCGCCCTGCTCGACTCCGGCCGGCTCGGCCGTGTCCAGCGGTTCGAGTCCCGTTTCGAGCGGTGGAGCCCGGTCCCCTCCAGGAGCTGGCGCGAGTCGGATGATCCGGCGAAGGCGCCCGGTCTCCTGTACGACCTGGGCACCCACCTCGTCGATCAGGCGCTACAGCTGTTCGGCCCGGTGGCGTCGGTATACGCCGAGTCGGACATACGGCGCCCCGGTGTGCAAGCACCCGACGACGTCTTCGTCGCCCTGCGCCACCTCGGAGGCGAGGTGTCCCACCTGTGGATGAGCAAGACGGCGGCGGACACAGGACCCCGTATGCGCGTGCTCGGGTCTCAGGCCGCCTTCGTGGTGCTCGGCGTCGACCAGCAGGTCACCGACCCGAAGACACCGCGGCCCGGCACGGCTCAACGGGCGGTGCTCACCCGCGGCACCCAGGAGGAGCCCGTCGCCCTGCTCCCCGGCGGCTACCCGGACTTCTACCGAGGAGTCGAGCGGGCGATCCACGGCGAGGGCGCACCACCGGTGACCCTGAGCGAAGCCGCGGCCGTTCTGGACGTCATCGAGGCAGCGATCCGCAGCAGCCGGACGGGAGCTGTCGTCGGCCTGTCCTCGTGAGCCGGTGCGGTGACACGGTCGCGGCAGGCCGGGACGGTACGCGACAGGATCTTTCAGCGCGTGTGCCGGGCGGTCTCTGTGTCCGGGGGCAGGGCCGCGGTCCAGCTGGCGAGGAGCTTGAGCCGGTCTTCGGAGGTGGTTCCGGGCTCGGCGGTGTAGAGGGTCAGGTCGTGGACGGTCCGGTCGGGCATGGGCAGGTCCAGGGACCGGTAGGCCAGCTCCAGGCGCCCGACGTCGGGGTGGTCAAGGCGCTTTGTGCCGTCGTGGCGGATGCGGACGTCGTGTGCCGCCCACATGGTGCGGAACTCGGCGCTGAGCGTGGACAGTTCACCGACGAGCTCGCGCAGATCCCGGTCGTAGGGGTCGCGCCCGGCCTCGGCCCGCAGCAGGGCCGCGGTGGCGACGGCGGCGGAGTCCCAGTCGACGAAGAAGTCGAGGGCACCGTCGTCGAGGAAGATGTAGCGGGCGATGTTGGGACGGCCGTGCTTGTCGGTGGTGGGGCTGTCGAACATCGGCGCGTGCACGGCCCGCGCCAGGGCGTTGCTCGCGATCACGTCCATGCGGCCGTTGCGTACGAAGGCCGACGACATCGTCATGGAGTCGAGCACCCACTGGACGGGCGGCGGGACCTGCACGTCCTTGCGGCGCCGGGGCGTGCGGGGCGCCGGCCGGGATGCCCGGGCCAGGTCGAACAGATACGTGCGCTCGTCCTCGTCCAGCCGCAGCGCCTGGGCGACCGCGTCGATCACGTCCTCGGAGACGCCGCTGATGTGCCCCTTCTCCAGGCGCGTGTACCACTCGGTGCTCACTCCGGCGAGGACGGCGACCTCCTCGCGCCGCAGCCCCGGAACCCGGCGCCGACCGCTGGTGGGCAGCCCGACCTGCTCCGGGGTCAGCTTGGCGCGCCGGCTGGCGAGGAAGTCCCGGATGTCGGATCGGTTGTCCGCGCGCTCGGCGGAGCGGTGGGCGGTTCGGGGTCGGTCCATGACTTCCACGGTACCGACGGACCCTCGCTTAGGGAGGTTGAGGTTATACCCCCCATAAGCCCGACCTTCCTCCCGCGCGACGGAGCCGGTTCGGTGGATGTCGTCCACCCGATCCACCACTCATTGGGAGATGGAGCCATGAGCCCGCGAGGCGGGGTGCTCAGCGCCCCCGACCACGTACGAACCGAAGACCGCGACCGTGCGCCCACCCGGCTTCCGACGGTCATCTATGTGCTGGCCCTGGGCACGTTCCTGATGGGCACGACCGAGTTCGTGGTGGCGGGCCTGCTGCCGGAGATCGCCGGGAACCTGCGGGTGAGCGTGGGCCAGGCGGGCCTGCTGATCACCGTCTTCGCGGTCGGCATGGTCGTCGGCGCGCCGCTGATGGCGATGCTGACGCTGCGGCTGCCGCGCCGGTGGACGCTCGTCCTGGCTCTGGCCGTGTTCGCGATCGGACATGTGATCGTCGCGCTGACCTCGAACTTCTCGCTTCTGCTGGCGGCTCGGTTTCTGACGGCGATGGCGACCGGAGCGTTCTGGGCGGTGGCCAACGTCGTGGCCGCGCGCGCCGCCGGCCCGGCCGCGAGTTCCCGCGCGCTCGGCGTGGTGGGCTCCGGCGCCATGCTCGCCAACGTCGTCGGCGTGCCGGCCGGTGCTTTCGCCGGGCAGCTGATGGGTTGGCGCGGACCGTTCTGGGCACTCGCCGCTCTCGCGGCAGCCGCCATGGTGCTGATCGCGCGCCATGTCCCGCACGACGGCCCGGACCGGCAGGTGGTGTCGATCCGCTCCGAGATCTCCGCCCTGCGCTCCGGCCGCCTGTGGCTCGCGCTGGCTGCCTGCGCGACCACCACCGGCGGCGTGCTGTCGACGTACTCCTACATCTCGCCGCTGCTGACCGACCGGGCCCATATCGCGGCCGGCCTGGTACCGCTGGTGCTGGTCGGCTTCGGGGCCGGCGCCCTTATGGGCTTCCTCGTGGGAGGCCGCCTCGGCGACCACCGTCCCTACACGACGATCATCGTGGCGGCGGCGGTGACCACCACCCTGCTGCTGGCGATCTGCCTGCTGTCCGGCTTCGCGGTCCCCACCGTCGCGCTGGTCGCCCTGCTCGGTCTGTTCGGACTCGGCGCCAACCCGGTGCTGATTTCCCTGGCCGTCCGTTTCGCGGGCCGGGCGCCCACCCTGGGCTCCGCCCTGACCGTCTCGGCGTTCAATCTCGGCACCGCCGCCGGCTCCTGGATCGCCGGCCTCAGCCTCGACTCCCCCCTGGGGGCGACCGGCCCCGCGGCGGTCGGCACCGTCATCGCCGCCACGACCCTGCTCCCCACGGTCGCGATCGCGCTCACCCAGCGTCATCGCCAGGCGACCTCGGTCATATGGGGTTCGTGACGCCGAAGCCGTCGGCGTCACAACCCCGGAAGCCCGTCCGGCGATGACACCCCCTGCCGTGCGGCTGCGCGCGGCTCATCCGTCAGAGATGCGAAGGCAGAGGTATGACAACCGATCTCCCTGAGTCTGTGCCGCCCCCCACCGGATCCAGTGAGTCCCCCTCGGAGCCCAGCAGGCGCACCTTCATCGCCACCAGCGCCGCGGTGGGCGGCGTCGTGGTGGCCGGAGGGGCTTTCATCGCCGCACCGGACGAGGCCGCCGCCGAACAGGCCGCGCCCTCCAGCCGTGTCTCCCTGACGGTCAACGGCGTCCGCCGGACCGTGACGGTCGACAACCGCACGTCCCTGCTGGATCTGCTGCGCGAGCACTTCGGGCTGACCGGCTCCAAGAAGGGCTGCAACGCCGGGGCCTGCGGCGCGTGCACGGTGCTGGTCGACGGCCACCGGGTCAATGCCTGCCTGACGCTGGCCGTCCGGCTGGAGGGAGCCGAGGTCACGACCATCGAGGGTCTGGCCGACGGTGACAGCCTGCACCCGTTGCAGCAGGCGTTCATCGACCAGGACGCCTTCCAGTGCGGTTACTGCACCCCGGGCCAGATCATGTCCGGGGTGGGCTGCATTCAGGAGGGCCACACCGGCTCTCCGGAGGAGATCCGTGAGTGGATGAGCGGCAACATCTGCCGCTGCGGCTGCTACGTCAAGATCGTGCGCGCGGTCGAGCAGACCGCGGGGAGGTGAACCGTGTACCCCTTCGCCTACACCCGTGTCTCGGACACCCGTGAGGCCCTCGACGCCGCTCGCCGCGGCGGCCGCTACATCGCCGGCGGCACCACCCTCGTCGACCTGATGCGCGAGACCGTCGAGCGTCCCGAGACCCTGGTGGACATCTCCCGCCTGCCGCTGCGCGAGGTCACCGTCACCGAGCGCGGCGGACTGCGCATCGGCGCGCTGGTGACCATGTCCCAGGCCGCCGCCCATCCCAAGGTGCGCACCCTGCACCCGGTCATCTCCGAGGCGCTGGAGCTGAGCGCCTCGGCCCAGCTGCGCAACATGGCGACCATCGGCGGCAACATCATGCAGCGCACCCGCTGCACCTACTTCCGTGACGTGACCGCCGACTGCAACAAGCGCGAGCCCGGCTCCGGTTGCGCGGCGCTGCACGGCTTCAACCGCACCCACGCGATCCTCGGCACCTCCGACGCCTGCGTGGCCACCCACCCGTCCGACGTCGCCGTGGCGTTCGCGGCGCTGGAGGCGACCGTGCACCTGCTCGGCCCGGACGGGGAACGCAAAGTCCCCTTCGCCGACTTCCTCCTGCGGCCCGAGAAGACACCGAACCGTGAACACGCCATCGGACAGGGCGAGTTGATCACGGCGGTGGAGATCCCCGCACTTCCACGTCCGCTCAGGTCCGGCTACCTGAAGGTGCGCGACCGCCAGTCCTACGAGTTCGCCCTCACCTCGGCAGCGGTCGCGCTGCACGTCCGGGGCGGCGTGATCCGGGAGGCGAAGGTGGCCGCCGGGGGAGTGGGGACCGTGCCCTGGAAGCTGCCCGCCGTCGAGGAGCACCTCGTCGGCGAACGCCCCTCGGAGTCGCTGTGGGCATCCGCCGCCGAGCGAGCCGCCGACGGCGCCCGCCCCCTCACGCACAACCGTTTCAAGGTCGAGCTGCTCCAGCGGACCGTCGAACGCCAGCTGCGCATCGTAGGAGGTACCAAGTGAGCCCCCAGCCGCAGGCAGCCGTGGGCGCGCCGCTGTCCCGGGTGGACGGCCGGCTCAAGGTCACCGGCAAGGCTCAGTACGCCGCCGAACACGACATCGACGGTGCCTTGCACGCGGTCATCGTCGACGCGAGCATCGGGCGCGGCCGCATCACCTCCATCGACACCCGTGCCGCTTTGGAACACCCTGGCGTGCTGCGGGTGATCAGCCACGGCAACGCCCCGAAGCTGCCGTACCGCGACAACCCAGGCTCCAACAACCCACCCGGGCGCAGGCTGCGCGTCTTCCAGGACGACCGGGTCCTCTTCCACGGCCAGCCGGTCGCCGTCGTGGTCGCCACCACCCTGGAGGCCGCCCAGCACGGCGCGAGCCTGGTCACGGTCCGCTACGACGCCGAACAGCCCTCGACCGACCTGCACGAGGCCGAGCCGGACAAGCCGACCACGTACGCGCGCGGCGACGCCGAGACCGCCCTGCGCTCCGCGGCCGTACGGCTGGACCTGACCTACGAACTGGCGCGCAACCACCACAACCCGATGGAGCCACATGCCACCATCGCCCGCTGGGACGGCGACAAGCTGACGGTGTGGGACAAGACGCAGTGGGTCCTGGGCACACGGGACGAACTCGCCACCGTGTTCGACCTGCCCAAGGACTCGGTCCGGGTCATCAACCCGTTCGTCGGGGGTGCCTTCGGCAGCGGGCTGCGCTGCTGGCCGCACACGGTCGTCGCGGCGCTCGCGGCCCGGATCACGGGCCGTCCGGTCAAACTGGTGCTCAGCCGCCGGCAGATGTACTTCGGCACCGGCTTCCGGCCCTCCTACGCGTACCGGCTGCGGCTGGGCAGCGACCGGCGAGGACGCCTGACGGCCATGGCCCACGAGATGGACTCCGAGACCTCGTCGTACGAGACCTTCACCGAGACGGTCATGCCGGCGGGGCAGATGCTCTACAGCATGCCCCACGTCAGCCAGGCATATCGGCCGGTGCCGCTGGACGTGAACACCCCTATCTGGATGCGCGGCCCCGGCTTCGCCTCGGCGGCGTTCGTGATCGAGTCGGCGATGGACGAGCTCGCGCACAAGCTCGGCGTCGACCCGATCGAGCTGCGCCGGCGCAACGAGCCGAACGAGGACGAGTCGAACGGGCTGCCGTTCTCCACCCGGCGGCTGCGTGACTGCTACACCGTCGGCGCGCGGGAGTTCGACTGGCACCGGCGCTCGTCCCGGCCGCGTGCACGGCGCGAGGGAGACTGGCTGATCGGCATGGGCATGGCGGTCGGCGTGTACGAGACGCAGCGCAACGCCGCTCAGGCCCGGGTGCGGCTGGACGCCGACGGCACTGCCCTGGTCGTGGCCGGTGCCAGCGACATGGGGCCGGGCACCTACACCTCCCAGACCCAGGTGGCCGCCGACGCCCTCGGGCTGACCATGCGCACGGTCACCTTCAAGCTCGGCGATTCCCTCTACCCGCCGACCCCGCCGCACGGCGGCTCCCAGACCATGGCCAGCGTCGGCTCCGCCGTCCTCGACGGTTGCAACCAGGTGCGGCGGCAGGCGATCGAACTGGCCGTCGGCGACCGCAAGTCGCCGCTGTACGGCGTACCAGCCGCCGACATCGTCGTACGGGGCGGCCGGCTGCACGTGAAGAACGACCCGGCGCGCGGTGAGACCTACCGGAGCCTGCTGGCCCGCAACGACCGCTCTCACCTGGAGGCCCTGGGATCGTTCGCCGGGGCACCCAGTCCGGAGCGGCACTCCTTCTACGCCTACAACGCCACCTTCGCCGAGGTCGCCGTCGACGCGACGCTGGGCCTGGTACGGGTGCGGCGCATGCTCGGGGTGTACGACGCGGGCCGCATCATCAGCCCCAAGCTCGCCGAGAGCCAGGCGATCGGCGGCATCGTGGGCGGCATCGGCACGGCCCTGCTGGAACACACGGTCACCGATCACAGGGACGGCCGGATCGTGAACGCGAGCCTGGCCGACTATCTGGTCCCCGTCAACGCCGACGTCCCCGACGTGAGGGCGATCTACCTGGACGGTGAGGACCGCGAGGCCGACCCGCTCGGGGTGAAGGGGCTCGGCGAGGTCGTCCACGTCGGCGTGGCGCCGGCCATCGCCAACGCGGTGTTCAACGCCACCGGCCGCCGCGTCCGCCGACTGCCCATCACCGCCGAGGCGTTGCTCTGACCTGAGCAGGCCCCTCGACCGGTCCGGCAGCCCGCTCCCCGTCGGGCTCCCGGACCTCGATGGGCCGCCGCCGCGCAGGCTCCCCGTCAGGCGCGGCGGCGGCCCGCTTCGCACCCCATGGCGAACCACGGAGGAAGTTCATGCTGAACATCGCGGACACACTGCACCGGTGGTGCGTCGAGGCACGCCCCTTCGCCCTGGCGACCGTCGTCGATGTCCGGGGCAGCGCACCGCTGCCGGTCGGTACGTCGGTCGCGGTGGACGAGGACGGCAACGCCGTCGGCAGCATCTCCGGCGGCTGTGTCGAGGGAGCGGTGTACGAACTGTGCCGACAGGTGCTCCAGGACCGGGGTGCGGCGCAGCGGGCCTGGTTCGGCTACTCCGACGAGGACGCCTTCGCCGTAGGCCTGACGTGCGGCGGCGAACTCGATGTCGTCGTCCAGCGCATCGACCCCGCGAGTCAGCCGTATCTCGGTGCGGCCCTCGCGGAGGCGGCCCGGGGCCGGCCGGTCGCGGTGGCGCAGGTCGTCGACGGCCCCGACGGCCTTCTCGGAGCCACCGTGAGCGTGCTCGGTGACGGCTGGGCGGTCGGCGGGATGCCGGACGACGGGCCGGTGGCACGGGCGGTCGCGGACCGGGCCAGGGCTCTGCTGCGATCCGGACGCACGGCACGCGTCACGTTGGGAGGGGACGTGGACACCTGCTCCGAGCGGCTGTCCGTCCTCGTCCATGTGGCCGCCACCCGCCCCCGCGTGCTCATCTTCGGCGCGGTCGACTTCGCCGCAGCCCTCAGCCAGGCCGCCCGCTTCCTCGGCTATCACGTCACCGTCTGCGACGCCCGGCCCGTCTTCGCCACGACCGCCCGCTTCCCGCACGCCGACGAGGTCGTGGTCGACTGGCCCCACCGCTATCTGGAACGCGCCGAGGTGGACGCCCGTACCGCGGTGTGCGTCCTCACCCACGACGCCAAGTTCGACGTCCCCCTGCTGCGCCTGGCCCTCGGCCTTCCCCTCGGCTACGTCGGCGCGATGGGCTCCCGGCGCACCCACGGCGAACGCCTGCGCCTCCTGCGGGAGGTCGGTGTCACCGCGGCCCAGCTCGCCCGGCTGCATTCGCCGATCGGCCTGGACCTCGGCGCGCACCCCCGAGGAAACGGCGATCTCCATCACCGCGGAGATCATCGCCCACACCCACCAGGCGAGTGGCCTGCCGCTTTCTCAGCGCACCGGCCCGATTCACGAACCCCGCGTCGGCCCGCCTGCCGGGCGACGCGCCCTGATCCGGCATGATCGTTCCGTAGGCTCGCGGAACTAGGCTCCCGACCAGTTCACCGCACCCCACCACCACACACGGACAGGAGATGACTGACATGGCACTGATCCTGGTGACCGGGGCAGCTGGCGGGCTCGGGCGCAACACGGCGAACGCGCTGGCCGAGGACGGGCACGACGTGGTCGTCCACGTCCGGAACCCCGACCGTCTCGCCGGCGCGGAGGACACTGCCCGCTGGAGGGGCGTCGTCACCGGGGACCTCGCCGATCTCGACGAGGTCCGCGACGTCGCCCGGCAAGCCGGTGGGTTCGGCCGCTTCGACGCCGTCATCCACAACGCCGGCACCATGAACTCCCGGGATGCGGGCACCGTCAACACGGTCGCGCCCTACCTGCTGACGGCCCTCATGGAAAAACCGGCCAGGCTCGTCTACCTCAGCAGCTCCATGCACCGCACCGGCTCCACCGATCTACGACGGCTGGCCACCGGCACCGCGTCGTACGACGACAGCAAGCTGTGGGTCACCACCCTCGCGTTCGCGTTCGCGTCCCGCTGGCAGGGGACCTCGAGCCATGCTGTCGACCCCGGATGGGTGCCCACCCGGATGGGCGGTGCCGGCGCACCGGACGACCTGACCGCCGGGCACCAGACACAGGTGTGGCTCGCCACGCACCACGACGTGACCCCGAGCACCGGCGGCTACTGGTACCACCGGCAGACCCAGACACCCCACCCTGCGGCACGGGACGAAGAGTTCCAGGCTTGCCTCGTCCAAGCCCTTGAAAGCCACACAGGCGTGCCGCTGGACTGACGCGACCACTGATGTGATCAGGGCGGCGTCCCTGCGCGCCGCCGAGGCGCGCCTTCACCACCAGCGGGGTTCCGGGCTCTTCGGATCACAGCGGCGGGGTGCCGGGCCGGACGCGGGTGGGACTGTTGACTCCTCGGACAGGGTGTAGCCGTCCCGGCGGCCTTGGAACACCTCCCTGAACTGCGGCATGGCCGCAGCTGCCAAGGTGGTGCCGTCGGGCGTCTGCACCATCCGCAGCAGGCCGGTGGCCACGTCGAGGTCGTCGGCGGTCAGGTCCTCTCCGTCGCGCATCCGGACCAGAGCCTCGCTGAACGCCTCTACGAGACGTGCCGCGTGGGGGTCGGACGACAGCGGGTCGATGTTCGACGGGTCGTGAGGTGTGGTCATACCTGTCTGCTCCTTGTGAGGGGGTTGACCGAGGGTGGACATGTGGACCCGGTAGCGACGGGTGTCACGGTGTCGGCAGGGCCGAGTTCCTTGCGGATGGCAGGGGCGACCTCGGTGGCGAGGAGCTCGATGGACCCGTGGACCATAGAGGCGGGCATGCCGCCGAAGTCGACCTGGCCGAGGAACCGGTCCAGGCCGAACAGCTCGTGCTCGGTGAGGATCTTGTCGATGACCTCCTGCGGGCTGCCGGCCACCAGTGCGCCGTGCGGGCTCGATACGGCGTCGAAGTCGGCGCGGGTGACATGCCAGCCGCGCCCGGTGGGCGGCTTGGGGCGCAGGTACTCGCGGTAGTACGGGAAGAGATCGTCTCGAGCGCTCTGGGAAGTGGCACCGACGTAGAAGTGGGTGGAGACGCCGAGCTTGAGCTGCTCGACGGAGTGTCCTGCCTCGGCGCCGAAGGCCCGATAGTGCTCGACGGCCGCGCGGGCACCGCGGATGTCGCCGCCGATGAGGCCGAGGACCATGGGCAGGCCCAGCTGCCCGGCACGTTCCACGCTGGCGGGGGTGCCGCCCACGCCGAGCCACAGCGGCAGTTGTGGCCGGCGGGGGACGGGCGGGACGGGCAGGCCGTCCAGGGCCGGGCGAAAGCGTCCGTGCCAGGTGACACGGTCGGGGTTCTTCCTTATGGCGAGCAGCAGCCGCAGCTTATCGGTGAACACCTCGTCGTAGTCGTGCAGGTCGATACCGAAGAGACGGAACGCCTCGGTGAAGGCGCTGCGTCCGGCGATGATCTCGGCACGGCCGTCGCTGAGCAGGTCGAGCGAGGCGAAGTCCTGGTGCAGCCGCACCGGGTCCGCGGTGGACAGCACGGACACCGCGCTGGCCAGGCGGATGCGGTCGGTGGCCTGCGCGATCGCGGCCAGCGGGACGGCGGGGTTGGCGACGGCGAAGTCCGGACTGTGGTGCTCGCCGAGCCCGAAGACGTCCAGGCCCGCCTGGTCGGCGGCGACCGCGTAGGAGACGATCTCGCGTGTACGGCGCCCGGCGTCGTGCAGGTTTCCCGTGGCGGGGTCGGTCTGCAGGTCGGACAGGGAAAGGATGCCGATCTCCACGGTCATCTCCTCGGCGTGTACGGGCAGTTGGGCTGGGAGCAGGCGACGCACCGCCGGGGTGCCGGGTCGCCGTGACAACGCAGGGGGCGGGGTCAGAAGGCGTGGGACCCGAACCGGCCCCACATCACGAGGGCCGCGAGGATGAGCAGCACCGCGTTGATCGCGATGGGCACGGACTCCTTGCGACGGGCGTGGTAGCCCATAGCCAGGACCATGAGCACCGCGAGGCCAGTGGCAGCCAGCGGCGTGAGCACGGTCGCGAAGTCGAGGGCCGCCGGGACGATCAGAGCGACGGCGGCGGCGGACTCGGCGGCGCCGATCAGGCGCACCACCAGCAGGGGGAGATCCGGGCTTCGGGGCTTGGCTATCTTGACGACGCCGGAGGCCGCGAAAGCTGCGGCCAGGACACCCTGCACGATCCACAGGAACACGTTCATTCGAAGCGGGGGACTTTCTTCAGAGTTGGCCGCGGCGCTGGCACGGCGCGGCGTGATCGGGGTCCGACGAGGGAGCGGGTGCGCCCGCACCGAAATCCGTCGGCAGCTTGTTCCAGCCGCCGCAAGCAGACTGGAATTGCCTATCCGGTTACGGATGTGGATAGCATCTTCCGGTTCTTCGCGGGTCAGCCTAGCAGTAAAAATGGATAGGTCAATCCGATTGCTAGACTGGCTGGTATGAACCCTGGCGCCCAGCACTCCGACGGTCCCGCAGTTCAGCCTCTGCGCAGTGATGCCGAGCGCAACCGAGAGCGGATCATCGCCGCAGCTCGTACGGTGTTCGCGCGCGACGGCCTGAACGCCTCCATGGCCTCCGTGGCCCGCGAGGCGGGCGTGGGGATCGCCACCATGTTCCGCCGCTTCCCCACGAAGGAGGAGCTGGTCGACGCCGTCTTCTCCGACCGCATGGGTGCCTACGCGGATGCGGTCACCGCCGCCCTGGAAGACCCCGACCCCTGGAACGGCTTCGTCGGCTACATCGAGACCGCCTGCGCGATGCAGGCCGCCGACAACGGCTTCGCTGATGTCCTGACCATGACCTTCCCCACCGCCAAGGTCCTGGAGCAGCGTCGCAACGAGGCGTATGAGGCCATGCTGCGCCTCATCGACCGGGCCAAGGCCGTCGGCCGCCTGCGCGAGGACTTCGACCCCTCGGACCTGGTACTGATCCACATGGCCAACGCCGGCGTCGTCAACGCCACCGGCGACGCCGCCCCGGATGCCTGGCGACGCGTCGTCGCCCTGTTCATCCAGTCCCTGGAGGCCCCGGCGCGCGGCGCCCTGCCCGCCTCACCCGGGCACGAACCCCTTTACAAGGCCATGCTCCGCGCCGGCCAGGGCACTGCCACACCGCCGCCGGGCAAGAGTACCTGACCTCGGGACCCGAGCGCCGTGCACGTCGGGGAAGAGGGCCCGAACGCGGAGCTTGGCCGCTGGTAGCGCAGATCAACGGCTTGGTGTTGGGTGCGGTTCCTGAACGGGTGTCGGCCGAGGTCGGCGCGAAGAGAGTCAGGAGAAGGCCATCCCGCTCGGCGAACCGCGGAAATAGGGTGCCCTTTCCCGCGTCGGCTTTTCGCGATCGCCTCCACGGTGACGTGTTCGGCGGCCAGCGGCTTCCCTTTGTTCGGGCGCGGCGCGGGCGGCATCGGAGCCGTCGGCGACGGCAGGGTCTCGTCCTGAGTGTCCATCAATCCGCGCCTGTTCCCCTTCGGATGGGAGACGGTGCTGTGCGACCACCTGTCATGGCTTGCGAAACTTGCCCGTCAGTGAGAATGAGGCTCAGGGGAACACTGCCCACCTCGAATCGCCGAGGCGCGCCCTGCTCCCAATCGACCAACGTGCTCAGGTACGTGTAGCCGCTGTCGGGCATCGCGATCGCGTTGGCCCTGTGGCGCGCAGGCGGCTGGATCGGGGCTCGGGTCTAACCCTCCCCAGCCCCGACCACACGCGGCCCAGAACGACTCCGAACTGCAACCGCGGAATCCGAAAGCAGCCCGGCCCTCGTGATTGTCGTCCGCCGACGTCCGACCCGGAGGACTGCAAGGCGGGGCACGCGGTCGAGCGTGGCATCGATCAGCCCAAGAGGTGCCGCGCCGCACCCGTGAGTCAAGTCGGACTCGCAGTCCTCTGCGAGGCAACGCTCCGCATTGCGGCTGGCGACGAGTGGCCGTTGCCTGCAGGTTCGCAACAGTCCCTAGAAGTGCCCTGAAGATCTTGAAATCGCGCCCGGATTGCGTCGCTTTAGGGTGATTGACATTTACCGGCATTCTGGTGCGAGTCGGGCGGTCAGGGCAAGATCTTCATCAGCCTTCTAGCCGAGGAGGCTGCCGCCGGTGACGTCGAGGGATGCGCCGGTGATCCACTCTGCTTCGTCGGTGGTGAGGAAGCAGACCACGCCGGCGACATCCTTGGGCTCGGCGAGGCGCTTGTATGCCGAGACCTGGGACAGCTGCTCCCGCAGTTCAGGGATCTTGAAGGCCTCATGTCCGTTGTCCACCACGCCGGGGAGCACATTGTTGACCGTGATCCTTCTCGGGGCGAGGTGCCGCGCGAAGTGCCTCGTGAGCTGTTCGAGCGCGCCCTTGGACATCGAGTAGACGGTCTGCGAAGGGCTGGCGATCCCGGTCAGGCCGGAGGAGATGTTGATGATCCGTCCCCCGTCGGGGATCAGTCCGAGCGCGCGCTGGAGGATGAAGAAGGGCGCCTTGACGTTGACTGCGAACGTCTTGTCGAACTCGTCGGTGGACACCTCCTCGGGAGCGGTCCCGGACGACGCCTCGGCGGCGTTGTTCACCAGGATGTCCAGAGTCCTCTGGCCGGTGTGCTGCTTCAGGCCTGCCTCCAGGCCGTGGAACAACTGGTCGATGTCGCCGGGCACGCCCAGTTCCGCGCGGACCGTGAAGGCCTGGCCGCCATCCTTCTCGATCAGTTGGACGGTGTCTTGGGCGGCCTGCACGTTGTGCGCGTAGTGCACGGCGACCAGGGCCCCCTCCCGGGCCAGGTCGACGGCCGTGGCCCGGCCGATACCCCGGCTGGAACCGGTGACGAGAGCGGTCTTGCCGCTGAGCTTCCCCATGATGATGTCCCTTCGAAGTCCCGGACCATGAGCCGTCTCCAGTGGGGGACGGCTTCGCGGGGCGGGGGGTCAGATTTCTTGGGCAGTGTCCAAGGCGCGTTGTGAGTATCATTGGGCAATGTCCAAGACGTCAAGCTCGGCAGAGTCACCCCGCCCCTCGGTGTCCCGGGCCCATGTCGGCCTGAGCGAAGAGCGGATCGTGGCTGCCGCTATGGAAGTGCTGGGGAGTGACGGCCTCGACGGGCTGTCCCTGCGGGCTGTCGCCGGCCGACTGGGAGTACGGGTCAACGCAGTGGCCTGGCACGTGAAGGACAAGGCCGGACTGATCGGCGCGGTGACCGACGCCATGATGGCCGACTGTCTGCCCGCCCGCCTGCCCCGGCATCCGGAGGAGCGGGTCCGTAAGCTCCTGAAGTCGTTCCGCGCGACGCTGTGTTCCCATCGTGACGGGGCTCGCCTTATGCAGGAGGGCTTCTCGTTGTCCCGCCCTCATCAGCTGGCGTTCGCCGAGGCGTTCAACGCAGCCCTGCGTGCCACCGGACGCAGTTCCAGGGAGGTGGCCTGGACGGCCTGGACCCTGATCTACTTTGTGATCAGCCTGGTCAACGAGGAGCAGGCATCGCCCGACCGTACCCCCGGCGTCGAGGCTGCGGCGGCCGACCCGGCGGCCTTCCCGTGCCTTGCGGAGACGATCGAGCATCTCACTGGGGAGAGCTTCGACGACCGCTTCGCCTACGGCGTCGACCTGATCCTCACGGGCCGCTCCGCCGCGCACGGAGTCGGCTGAAACGCATTGCGGATGGCTGTGATCGGGCAGCCTGAGGCGGCCCGTCGACGTGTCTGGTCGCGAGGCGAGGGTGGGGTTGCGTCTCCATGGCGGCTCGGTCGAGGTTGCCGTCTGTCCAACGCAGCAGCGACGAACTGCTGCCCCTTGAGCCCGACTTGGCGGCGGGTGCGGGGCGGCGGGGTCTCCTTGCAGCCTTGACGCCTTGGACGTTGTTCAACGACACTGTCAGCGGCACTTGGACACCGCCCAAGGGGTTGAACTCGCGTTGCCCGCATCACTTCCCACGCTGCCTCCGCCCACCCGGAGATCCCTTGGGAGAGACCTGATGCCCAGGCCGGTTACCAGACGGCCTTGAGGAGCACCCCTCCCCATTCCTTCTCGTGCGTTCCCACCCGATGACGGGGCGGTCCGGACCGCGGCTGTCTCTGTCAGCCCCCTACCGAAAGGCCTTCCCGTGCCCCCGCTACACCTTGGCGTCTCCCTCCAACAGCGCTGGTCCCCCGACGACGCATCCGCCGCCCTCCGCGTCGCGCGCCATGCCGAGGACCTGGGCTTCGATCACGCCGCGGCCGGCCAGCGCCTCCTGGAGGGCGGTTACACCGTCGACGGCCACCTGTCCGACCCGCTTGTACTGCTGTCGGCCCTCGCGGGCGCGACGACTCGCCTGCGGCTGCTGACATCGGTGCTCGTCGCGCCGTACTACCCGGCGGTGCTGCTCGCCAACCAGGCAGCCACCCTGGACTTCGTGTCCGGAGGACGCTTCATCCTGTGCGTCGCCGTCGGCTGGAAAACAGATGACTTCGACGCCATCGGTGTGCCCTTCCGTGAACGCGGTGCCCGTACCGATGACTCCCTTGCGGCCGCCAAGGCTCTGTGGACGCAACGCCCCGCCGACTTCGACGGGACATTCACGACCCTCCGTGGCGCGCGCCTCGGGATGCCTCCGGCAACCCCTGGCGGCCCACCCGTGTGGGTCGGCGGTCACAGCGACGCTGCTCTGCGGCGCGCGTTGCGATTCGGCGACGGCTGGTACGCCTCCAGCCTCACCGCCGACGAACTCACCGACATGCGCCGCCGGTTGAGGGAAGTGGCAGCCGACCCTGCGGATGCCGACCGTTTGACGATCGCGTCGGTTCAGTTCCTCAGTCCTCCTGGCTTTCCCGGTGAGGTGCCGTCCGAGCGACGGCCGCTCGGGGGCCGGAAGCCGAGCGCCGCTAGCGTCGTCGACGATCTCGGGCGCCTCGCCGAGGCAGGGCTCACTGTCTGCACCCTCTGGCTTCCCAGTATGGAGGGGCGCGTGGAGAAGGCCATGGACTGGATCGCGACCGAGGTCATGCCACAGCTCTGACGACAGTCTGGGGCCACCAAGGTGATCAGGTCCTGTTGTCGACACCCTGTCATCGGCCGACAGCCGTCTTGCCGCTGAGCTCGTCCATGACGGTGTCGCTACGGATTCCCGATCGCACCGTGGCACCACGACCTCGGGGAGCGGCTGCCGCTGGGCGACGCTCCCCGAGGTGGACTGTCAGTCGTGGACCGGGGTCAGGATCTGACGGGCTGTGCGGTGGGCGATCCTCCACTGGCCGTTGCCGAGCCGGTAGTGGTCGGCCAGTTCGAAGATGCGTCCGCCGGTTGCCACCGTGTTGGGGGTCGGCCCTGGGCCGGTGGGGGTGAGCCCGCCGTATCCGAGCCCGGTGATGGCTCCCTGGCCGGTGGTGTCACCGATGGTGTGAAGGTGCGTGTCGCCCATGATGTGGCGGATGAACTACTCCGGTCCGGGGCGGGCGTTGAGCGCGTCCAGGATCTCGGCGTGGCCGCGCAGCCGGCGTTCGTGAACCTCTCACAGGGCGTCGGGGGTGAAGAGTTCGAGCACCGCGTCGTGCTCGCGGCGGTCGTGGTGGTGGCAGAAGGCGGTGTAGAGCCCAGGACAGAGACCTGGCGGTCGCGTCCTCGGGGGTCATGCCGTCGTCCCCTTCGGGGCGATGGAGTCAGGGCTGGTGCGGGTCTTGAGGACGAAGTCGAACTCCATCGTCCGGTAGGGGACCTGGAAGCCGGCTGCGGCGATGTCCTTGGAGTCCTCGTGAAGGACGGTGTCAGCCTGCAGAGCGGGAGGAGCCAGGGTCCCGCCGACGAAGTCGACGGGGATGACGGGGTCTCCCTTGAAGTAGATCTCGCCCCGCCAGGGGGTGATGAGGTCGGGGTGGTGGACCTCGTAGTGGATGTGGGCCGGGCGGTAGAGGCTGCGTCCGAGGGCTGCGACGGCTTCGACGACCCCGTCGACCTCCATGATGTGGGGGTCGACGTAGGCGACGGGCGTGATGGTGGTGAAGGTGTAGCGGCCGTCGGCGTCCGTGAACAGGTGTCCGCGGAGGTTGTATGTGGGCACTCCGTCGTCGTAC
This sequence comes from Streptomyces sp. NPDC001393, assembly GCF_053597455.1. Taxonomy (NCBI): domain Bacteria; kingdom Bacillati; phylum Actinomycetota; class Actinomycetes; order Kitasatosporales; family Streptomycetaceae; genus Streptomyces; species Streptomyces sp. NPDC001393. The sequence continues at coordinate 12,574 of NZ_JBSFIH010000053.1, read as the reverse complement.
AGCCCGGAGTAGTTCCCGTTGTTGGCCGCGTGGTAGATGTCCAGCTTGGCGCCCCTGAGCGGCAGACCGTGGCCGTCCAGAATGCGACCGGACACGACCAGCGGCGTGCCGGGCTCGTCCGGTCGCATCGGCAGGACGCCCGGATTGTCGATGTGCGGGGAGCCGGCGATGTACGTGGGGCTGTTGACGTCTTCGGAGGGGGTGTAACCGTCCCGGCCGCCTTGGAAGACCTCACTGAACAGTGGCATCGCGACCAACGCCAGCGGGGCGCCGGTGGCTGCCTGGACCTTCTGCAGCAGGTCGGTGGCCGCGTTGAGGTCGTCGAAGGTGAGTCCCTCCTCGTCGCGCATGCGGGCCAGAGCGTCCTTGAAGGCGTTGACGAGACGTACCGCGCGGGGGTTGATCAGTGCCGGGTCGACGTAGGACGGGTCGGTGGTCGTGGTCATGCCGGTCTGCTCCTGGGAACTGTGGGGGTATTGGCTGATGGCAGACATCAGCAGGCGCAGGTGTCGGGGATGAACCGCTCGCCGGGCCCAGCGGTCCTTCATGACGCTCGAGGCCCCGAACGCCGCGGTCGGCAATGTCCGCCGGAGCGACGCCCTTCCCCTCGATCGCGTCGCGGCCCGGAACTCCGCGACGCGATCGAGGTTCGGTGAAGGGTGATCGCGGAAGTCGGTCCGGTGTCAGCGGCTGAAGACGAGTTCGGCCTGGTCACGCTTGGTGGTGTGCAGGTCCCAGTAGACGGGGGAGATCTCCTCGGGCTGGGCGGTCGGGAAGTCGGGGATGACCGACATGCCGATGGACACGTCGATACCGACGTGGGCGGCCTGGATGCCGGTGCCGGCCAGTTCCTTGTGCAAGTTGATCGCCCAGTTGCGCAGGGCAGCTGCGGCGGCGTTGACGTTGCCGACCTGCGGTACGGGGTCGATGGAGCCGGCGCCTGTGGTGTACAGCAGGGTGCCGGCGCCGGCCTCGCGCATGGCAGGCAGTACCGCCTTGGTGGCGGTGATGGCCCCGTACAGCTGGAACTCGATCTCGTGCTGCACGTGGGAGGGTTCGGTCTCGGTCGGGGTGGTCAGCGCGGTCGAGCCGAAGGTGCCGACCGGGGAGTACTCCAGGACGTCGATGCCGCCGAACCGGGTGGCAGCGTCCTTGAGCGCCTGGGTGAGCGCGTCGCGGTCGAGTACGTCCGCGGGGAAGGCGGCGGCGTTGATGCCCTCGGCGGTCAGCGTGCCTACGAGACCGTCGAGCTTCTCCCGGTTGCGGGAGATGAGGGCGACGTCGAAACCCTGGGAGCCGAAGGTGCGGGCGATGGCCAGGCCCAGCTGGGGGCCGGCTCCGACGATGGCGATGCTGGTCACGGCGAGGTCCTTTCGGGAAAACATGACAGGGAAGATCTAAAGGATCCGGACAGGCCTATCCGGTTCTTGATCCGGATAGGCCTTTCCGGATCCGTGTCACCACCGTACCACAGAAACCGGATAAGGTGATCCGGTTGCTGAGGGGATCAGTCGGAGTTCAGGGAGTGACTGCCGAAGAGGGGCGCCCAAGGGGCTGAGTGAGGTTCTCGGGTCGCAGGATCGTGTCCAGCTGGTCGGTGGTGAGCAGGCCGGCTTCGGCGGCGATGTCCTTGATCGTGCGGCCGGTGACGAGAGCCTGGCGGGCGAGGGTGGTGGAGGCGGTGTACCCGATGTGCGGTGCGAGTGCGGTGACCAGGCCGATGGAGCGGTGGACGCTGTCGTGGAGGTGCTCGCGGTTGGCGGTGATGCCGGGAACGCAGCGGGTGGCCAGGGCGTCGCAGGCCGCGCGCAAGTGGGTCAGGGAGCGCAGCAGGCTGTAGGCGATGACGGGTTCGAAGGCGTTGAGCTGGAGCTGTCCGGCTTCGGCGGCCATGGTGACCGTCAGGTCGTTGCCGATGACCTCGAAAGCGACCTGGTTGACGACCTCGGGTATCACCGGGTTGACCTTGCCGGGCATGATCGACGAACCCGCCTGCACCGGTGGCAGGTTGATCTCGCCAAGTCCGGCTGTGGGGCCGGAGGAGGTCAGGCGCAGGTCGTTGCAGGTCTTGGAAAGTTTCACGGCGACGCGCTTGAGGACGCCGGAGAGCTGGACGAACGCACCGCAGTCCTGGGTGGCCTCGATGAAGTCACCCGCGGGTCGGACCGGTAGGCCGCTGATGTCGGCGAGATGCGCGCAGGCGAGGTCGGCGTAGCGGGGGTGGCCGTTGATCCCGGTACCGATGGCCGTGCCGCCGAGATTGGACTCCAGCAGCAGGGCGGCAGCCTCGGTGAGACGCTGGCGGTCCTCCTCGATCATGACCGCGTAGGTGGTGAACTCCTGCCCCAGCGTCATGGGAACGGCATCCTGGAGCTGGGTGCGGCCCATCTTCAGTACGTCACCGAACTCCGCCGCCTTCGCGGTGAAGGCGGCGGCCAGTGCCCCCAGCGAGTCGCCGAGCCGGCGCAGGGAGGCGACCAGGGTGAGACGTACGGCGGTGGGGTAGACGTCGTTGGTGCTCTGGCCGAGGTTGACGTGGTCCAGTGGGTGGACCACGTCATAGGAGCCGCGGGGGTGGCCCAGGATCTCCAGGGCCCGGTTGGCTATGACCTCGTTCGCGTTCATGTTCGTCGAGGTGCCGGCTCCGCCCTGGACGGGGTCGACGACGAACTGGTCGATGAGTCGTCCCGCGCGGATCTCCTCGCACGCGCGGATGACCGCCTCGGCGACGTCCGTCGGCAGCAGGCCGAGCTCTTGGTTGGCCCGCGCGGCCGCCTGCTTGACCGCGGCCAGCGCCGTGATCAGGTCGGGGAACTGGGCGATGGTCGATCCGGTGATCGCGAAGTTCTCCACGGCCCGCACGGTGTGTACGCCGTAGTAGGCGTCGGCGGGGACCTCTTTGTCTCCGACCAGGTCGTGCTCGATGCGTACGGCCATCTGCTGCCCCTCTCTCTGCTGCGGGCCCCTTGACAGGCCACCGCGTCCGGCCTCAGTGTTACCGACCGACATGCAGAACGCAATATATTGCGTATTGGTAGGAGATCTCATGGACACCGTTCGTCCTCGCCCCACCAGCAAAGACACCCCACCGACCCGGCCTTCGGGGTTCTGGCGGCGATGCCTGCGGATGCCGATCGGCATCCAGTCGGTCATAGCCGTAGGTCTCGGCGCTCTGATCGGATCCCTTGCCCCGTCCGCGGGCGAGCAGATGAAGATCCTCGGAGACGTGTTCCTGAACCTGGTGCAGGTGGTCGTGCTGCCCCTGGTCTTCCCGCTCATCGTGCTGGGCATCGCCCGCATGGAGTCGGTCAAGAAGGTCGGCCGCATCGCCGGCAAGGCCATCCTCTACTTCGAGCTCGTCACCACCGTTGTCCTGCTGATCGCGGTGGGGCTGGCGAAGCTCACGGGCATCGGCAAGGGCGCCCCCGTCCACGGGGCCGAGGCCAAGGACCTGGACGGCCTGAGCCAGGGCATCGACTTCCACGAACTGGCCCTGCACGCCGTCCCGAAGAACATCTTCGCCGCGTTCGGCGAGGGCAACCTGCTCGGTGCGATCGTCTTCGCCCTCCTCGTGGGCGTGGCGATGGCCGCGATCGGGGATAAGTCCGAACCCTTCGCCGCCGTCCTGGAGTCCGTCGCCGCGGTGATGTTCAAGGTCGTCGGCTACGTCATCCGCGTCGCCCCACTGGGCGTGCTCGGTTTCATCTCCTACGACGTCGCGTACTACGGCTTCGGCAACCTGCGCAGCCTGCTGGGCTTCATCGCCGTGGTCTACGCGGGCCTGGCCGTCGTCGTCGGCGTGCTCTTCCCGCTCATCGCCGCCATCTACCGAATCCGCTATGTCGAGTTGCTCAAATCGATCGCCGGACTGGCCGGGATCGCCTTCGTCACCCGCAGCTCGGAATCCGTACTGGCCCCGCTGATGGGCAGGTTGGAGGCGTTCGGCCTGAGCCGGTCCACGACATCCTTCGTCGTCCCGCTCGGCTACTCCTTCAACACTGACGGCTCCGTCCTCTACCAGGCGGCCGCCCTGGTCTTCCTGGCAAACGCCTACGGCGCGGACACGTCCCTGCCCGCGCTGCTGCTCATGGTCGGCGTGCTGGTGATCCTCTCCAAGGGCATGGCGGGCGTCGCCTCCGCGTCCATCGTCGTGCTGATCGCCGCGGGCAACTCGATCGGCCTGCCCGCCGAGGGCGTCGCCCTGCTCCTCGGCGTGGACTTCATCGTCGACATGGCCCGCACCGGCGTGAACGTCATCGGCAACTCCCTCGCCGCCGCCGTCGTCGACAGCTCCGAGAAGCGGCGCGGGGTCAAAAGCGGCACCCGCGAACACCCCCGCACCCCGGCCGAGTCCGAGACTGCAGCCCCCCAGAAGGAACCCGCACAGTGAGTACCCCCACCAGTACGGAGATCATCGGCATCCTCGGCGGCATGGGCCCGGCAGCCACCGCCGACTTCTACGCCAAGCTCGTCGCCACCACCCCGGGCACCAGCGACCAGGACCACCTCCGGACGGTCATCTGGTCCGACCCCACGATCCCCGACCGCACCGAGGCCCTGCTCGGCGATGGTCCCGACCCCACCCCGTGGCTTCTCGACGGCAGCCGTGTGCTGCGCGAGGCCGGTGCCACGGTCATCGCCATCCCGTGCAACACCGCGCATGCCTTCGTCCCACGCATCGCCGACCACGTAGGCCTGCCCATCGTCCACATGATCGGCGAGGTCGCCCGGCACATCACCACGTTGAGGCCTCGCGTGCACACCGCCGGACTGCTCGCCACCACCGGCACCGTCCGCGCCGAGCTCTATCAGGAGTGGCTGGACCGCTGCGGGATCCGTCTGGTCCTGCCCGATGCCGCCAGCCAGGATCGCGAGGTCATGACCGCCATCCGAACGGTGAAGGCGGGCACTCGCGACAACCGGACGACCGCGCTGCTGGCTCGCGCCGCGCAACGCCTCACCGAGCAGGGCGCCCAGGCGGTGATCGCCGGCTGCACGGAGATCCCCCTCGGCCTGCCGACCGATGCGGTGGACGTCCCTGTCGTCGACCCGGCGCTCGTCCTGGCGCAGGCCCTGGTCCGCCGGGCCAGGGCTGAAGGGCGCGTGAAGCGAGCGATGTACTGTACGCAATATGTCACTCGACCGCCCCGTCTCGCGCCGCCTCCTCAGTGACGAGGTGTTCCACCGCCTGCGCGACTCCATCGTGCGCGGGGAACTCGTCCCCGGCGAGAAGGTCAAGGACGGTGAGCTCGCCGAGCGCCTCGGCCTCAGCCGCACCCCCGTGCGTGAGGCGCTCGCCCGGCTCGCCGACATCGGCCTGGTGGAGGCCAAGCCCGGCGTCTACACCCGCATCACCACGCTCAACCGCCGCGACGTCGAAAAGACCCTCGCGGTGCTGCGCTCGCTCGACCAGCTCGCCATCGAGACAGCGGTTCCGCTCATGACCGAGCAGGACCTGGAGCTCATGCGTGAGGCCAACCGCGACTTCGAACGGGCCGTCGCCGCCAACGACACCACCGCCGCACTGGCAGCCGACGACCGCTTCCACGCCGTCCCCATCGCGGCCGCCGACAACCCCGTACTGAGCCGGATCGTCGAGCAGCTCCACCCGCAGATCCACCGCATCCTCTACCGCAAGTTCTCCACCCTGCTCGGCGGCCGCAACACCATCGAACACCACGACCAGCTCATCACCGTCTGCGCCGGCGGCGACGCCCGTGCCGCCGCCGAACTCTCCGGCCACCACTGGTCCGAACTCGGCGGCCACATCAACCAGCTCTTCGACACCAACCAGTTCGCCGAGACAGCTACCGGCTAGGACCCCACTCTCTATGGCGGTGGCCGGCCCCGTACGGACCACGTGATCGCTGATGGCCTGCCACGGCAGCGGCGACGTAGAAGACACGGCACAGTGGCTTCCGTGGCGGGGACTTGTGCGGATTGCCGGTGTGACGCCCGGAGGTTCTGGGTGGCCGGTCGCGGAGGCGAGATGACCGGCGTCAGGGTGCGTTGCGGGGGTGCCGGCGGCGAATGGGGCTCGTGCCCGGCTGGGAGGATCGCCGGAGGATGGAAACCGCACGAGTTCTGCCGGATGCCGGGCTTCGGGCGGGCTACCGGAGGCCGGGGGCGGCATCGGCACGACCTGGGAAGGCCATGGCGACCACCCCGACCATCCCGTGCTCGTTGTGCGCGCTTCGCTGGCGCCCGGCGCCCTGTCCCACCCCGCGGTGCATCCGAGCTGCGATCACCGTCAGTAGGTGGCCTACGGCCGGCGATGCTCGAACCCGCGAACGCCGCCGTCACCGGGATCGCGTCGAGCGGCGTCCTGGCCGAGAGGGCCTGATGGCCGTCCCCACCGACTGCCGATCCAGCGGTTCGCGTCGTCACGCGTTACGGCCAGAAGGCGGTCCGTGATGCGGCCGGGGAAGTTGAAGATCGTGCGATCTCGCCGGGATACCGGTCGATGGACGCCACGGCCTCGTGGATGATCGGCCGGGACACGCGGCACCGCTCACTGAGTCAGTCCGCGGTGAAAGCAGGAAGTTACAGTATCGGTCGGCGTGGCAGCCGGTCATGGCCAGGGATCTTGGACCGACCGACCTACCAGACGAGCTGTCCAGCTCGCCGCGAGTAGGTCGCATGCGGTTGTGCGGCGTGGTCACATTGTGAGTCGTTCGTGATGGATTCTGCTTCTTGACACCCCGATCCGGCGCAGCGTCCGTTGGGTGGCCAGCACGGCCGGGTTGGGTCCCACCACGAAGAAGTCCCCGCGCGTGACTTCGTCCTTCGGGAGAAGCGCCCGGAGTTGATCTCGGTGGAACCGGCCCACTTGGGTCGTGACGGTGAGCCGGCCCCCGCTGCGGCGTTCGTACTCGCCGAGCAGGGCGCCGTAGTAGGCGTCGTCGGCGTGACGTACCGACCACAGCAGGTGGATTCGGCGGTCCGTGAGGTATTCCGCTGCCAGACTCAGCAGCGGTGCGATGCCCGCGCCCATCCCGACGAGTACGAGCGGTGCGTCATCGGTGCGCCTGTTCACTATGGAGTCGAACCGGCCGAACGGGCCCTCCAGGCGCACACGCGTGTCCGGAACGGCGGTGCCGATCTTGCGGGTGTAGTCCCCGGTCTGTCGGATGGTGAAGGTCAGGACATCACGGCGTTCGTCGGTGGCGGAGAAGGGGTGCCACTCCCGTCCGAGACTCGTGTCTTCGAAGCTGAGGAAGTAGAAGTCGCCGGGGCGGGACGTGGTCGCCGTGCGGTCGAGGGCGATGGCGATTCTGCGGGTGGAACCGTTGAGCGCGACGTTCTCCTGGACGGCCCCGGTGAGGAAGGAGTCCGGTGCCACCCACTTCTTCCACACGTAGATCCCCAGCACAGCCACGGTGTAGAGGTCGAAGAGGGCCATGAACGCGAAGTGCTGGTTGACGCGTCCGATCAGATGGACGTGAAGCCAGATCATGAGGACGACGACCAGGTTGAGCCGGTGGATCCACACCGAGAGCCGGCGCCGAAAGACCGTCTCCAGCCGGCTCTTCACCTTCAGCGCGAGACGCGATCGGTCGGTCAGCCAACCGCTCAGGAACACGACGGAGTAGCACAGCACGGCCAGTGCCGTGTAGAAACCCCAGTCTCCGAGGAGCCTTGAGAGGTCGTCGGGGGCAAAGGTGTTCTCCTTGTGCAGATACGCCGGTACGAGGGCGAAGACACCGAGCATGCCGTGCAGGGCGTAGACCGAAGGCAACCCGACACCGCGTCCCAGCCAGGCCGGCCGCACGCTCAACAGGATGGCCAGTAGCCACCAGCTGTACGCGATGAGTCCCCAGGTGATGTACAGCCGCATGGACGGGACATCGGTGCTCTGCAGATTCAGAGCGATCACAAGCGGTAGCGGAAAGATGAGCGCAAGGCTCCACAACATCAGCTTTGCGCCCATCAGAAGCCCAGCCCTTCCAGCCAGGCGTTGACGTCACGGCGCGCTGCCCCCGGGTTGTCGTACACGTCGGTGCCGCGTGCGGAGAATCCGTCCAAGACGCGGGCCTCGGGATAATACTGGTCGAGGACGTTCAGCGAGTTACCGAACCCGGATCCCTCGTGAGTGACGAAGGGAATGATCGTGCCGTAGTTCAGATTGCGGTCCCGCATGAACGTCTGGACGACCATGGGCTGTTCACCCCACCAGACCGGGTGCCCGAGGAAGATGGTGGAGTACGGATCCGTATCAGGCACCACGCCCTTGATGGCGGGATGGATGTTCTGGCTTTCTTCTCGCTGCGCCTGGTCCACCGTCTGGTCGTAGTCAGCCGGATACGGGCGGGCCGGGACGATCTCGAAGACATCCCCGCCGACCCTGTCGTGGATGAAGTGGGCGACTCGGGCGGTGTTCCCGACCGTGAGCTCGAGGTCGGGGTAGTTCCTTCCGGTCTTGGAGTAATAGACGACCAGCGTCTTGTTTCCGCGCCTTATCGGGCGCGACGACCGCTTGACCGGAATCGCCAGTGAATCGGCGGCGGAGGAATTCTGTGCGTTCACGGCCAGAAGGCCCCCGAAGGAGGCCGCGCCGGCGGTGATGAGTCCGAGCAATTTGCGACGTTCCATGACGTAAACCTCAGGGCTCAATTTGTTCAGGCGTATGAATAGTGGGAGGTGAAGTCGGCCTCGCGGGGGCCCGCGGTGAGGATTTCCGTGCCGCAGGTGTGGTGGGACCGGCAGCGGAGAGAGGAGACCGCCGATCCGGGCATGAGCGAAGTGGACGTGCCGGGGATACCGCCGTGGCGTCCGGCGCGGCTGGCCCGCTACGCGTGGACATCGAGGCGTCCTTGCTGCGCGCCAGGGCGACTTGCTTCGGTCGTCGACGCTGCCGGCCATCGCGGCGCACTCGACCGGGTGGGCGGTCGGCGAAGCCCACGATCTCTTGGAGGCGCTGATCGCGACGAAGCTGCTTGCTGGAGTGGGAAAGCGCGAAGTGCTCGACCCACTCCTCGCGCTCTCGTGCTGTTCCACACCCCGCTGCCTGGGCGCGGCCCTCACTCAGCAGTGCATGGGCGGTCCGGACTTCCGCGACGAGGACGCCTGTCCCCACCACCTGTGCGTGCGGTACCACATCAACGGGCACCGGTGCCAGGCGTCCCATCTGCCCGACCGGCCCGGCGGCCTGCGTCCGCCACGAGCCAAGAACGCGGTGGACAGCACAGGACGTCGGCCCGCTCGTGGACCATGTCAGCGAGCGGGCCGACGCTGGCTCGGAGGCTCGATCTCCGTGGGCCGGCATCATCCGCTCGCTGGTCCGGCCGCAGTCCGACGGCCGCTCGCGCCGCGGTGACGCACGGCAAAGATCAGCTCAGGGCGAGTGCGGGCTCGATGTCGCGGAGGGCATCACCGACTCGCCCCGGACCCGGTCAGGCGAGGTTCTTGGTGAAGAACTCGTCGAGCTTGTCGAACGGAATGAGTTCCTTGCGGTCGTACAGATCGACGTGGTCCGCGTCCGGAACGATCACGAGCTCGACGTTGTCGGGTGCCATCGCCTGGACGTCCTCGGAGTAGTAGCGCGAGTGCGCGTCGGCACCGGCCACCAGAAGGGCGGGGCGGGGCGCGAGCATGTCGATGTTCGTCATCAGCGGGAAGCTGAAGAACGCCATGGGCGTGGTCGCGGTCCACACCGTGTTGGAGTTGATCGACCGCGGGTGGTATCCGCGCTCGGTCCGGTAGTAGTCGAAGAAGCGCGCCACGATCGGGTTCGCGTCCTCGGGGAGGGTCTCGGGGAGGATGCGGTCGATGGCGGCGACGTTGCCGTCCTCGTCGAAGGGTACTTCGTGGGACAGCCGCGCGAAGGTGCCGTTCTCGGCGTCGATCCAGCGCTGCCGGCTGAGGTGATCCACGATCTTCTTCCGCTGCTCGGGCGTGTAGTAGTCCTGGTGACCGCGGGACATGCTGCGCGACATGTCGTACATCGAGGCCGTGGCGACCGCCTTGATGCGGCTGTCGGCGGCTGCGGCAGTGAGCGCCATGCCGCTCAGACCGCAGATGGCCTGCAGGCCGATCCGCTCGCGGTCGACGATGTCCTGCAGTCCGAGGAAGTCGACGGCGGCGCTGAAGTCCTCGGTGTAGATGTCGGGCGACGCGACGTCGCGGACGGCACCGCCGCTCTCTCCCGTGAAGGAAGGGTCGAACGCGAGGGCGACATACCCGCGGCGAGCGTATTCGTTGGCGTAAAGGCCCGACGACTGTTCCTTGACCGCGCCGAACGGCCCGCTGACGGCCAGAGCAGGGAGCTTACCCGTCGCGTTCTTCGGCACGTAGAGATCGGCTGCGATCTCGATGCCGTAGCGGTTCTTGAACCGTACGGGGGTACGGTCGACATTCTCGTCCAGCTCGAAGGTGTAGCTGTCAGACATTGTGCTGCCTTTCTCGGGCCATTGCAGGGTCGGGCCGCTTCCACCCCATCGGTTACGGTGAAGTGGAGAGCGCCACGACACCTATGGAAACCCCATGCCGAGCGGGTAGCGAGTTACTGGTGATGGGTGTACTGGCAGTACATCCCAATCCGCGGGACTCGGCCGTACGGTCACGGTATGAATAACCGTGACGAAGTCCGGGAGTTCCTCACCTCTCGGCGAGCGAAGATCACCCCCGAGCAGGCAGGACTGCCCGCCGGCACCCGGCGCCGTGTTACCGGCCTGCGGCGTAGCGAGGTCGCCGCGCTGGCCGATGTCAGCGTCGAGTACTACGCCAAACTGGAGCGCGGCAGTCTCGCCGGCGTCTCATCCGCCGTCCTCGAAGGCGTCGCCCGCGCCCTCCAACTGGACGAAGCCGAACGCGCCCACCTGCTCCATCTGGCCCGAGCTCAGGAGGGCTCCGGCACCCTTCCGCGCCCCCGGGCGCGCGCCGGCAGGCAGCGGGCTCTGCATGAGAGCCTTCAGTGGACTCTGGACGCCGTCACCGCCGGGCCCGCCTTCGTCACCAATGGTCACCTGGACGTGGTCGCCGCCAACGAGCTGGCCCGCGCCTTCTACAGCGACCTTTTCGACGCAGGCACGAAGTCGCCGAACATCGCCCGCTACCAGTTCCTCGACCCCGCAGCCCACGTCTTCTACCCGGACTGGGACCTTGCCGCCGACATGACAGTCGACGTGCTGCGCACCGAGGCCGGCCGCAACCCCCACGACAAAGGCCTCCACGACCTGGTGGGCGAGCTGTCCACCCGCAGCGACGCCTTCCGCACCCGCTGGGGCGCCCACAACGTCACCCGCCACGGCACCGGTACCAAACGCTTCCACCACCCGGTCGTCGGCGACCTCACCCTCGCTTGGGAATACCTGGCCCTGGCGGCTGAGCCCGGCCACACCCTCACGGTCTACACCGCCGAACCCGGTTCACCCTCCGAGGAGCGCCTGTGCCTGCTCGCCTCCTGGGCCGCCACCCAGGACACCGGCTCCGCCGCACAGCCTCTCCCACACGGCTGACCGTCCACTCGCGCAGCCCCGCCGTGATCAGCTCATGCCCCATCCATGAGGCGCTGTGACGCAGCGGGTGAGCCGGATCACGGTCGGGAGCCGGCGAATACGCGCAGAAGCCGCCTCGTGCCATCAGCCACTCGTGCGCCGCATGCCCAAGCCGGTGCTCGTGGGGACCATTCTCGATCCCGCCCCGATACTGGCTGGCCCGGCCTCCGCACTCCCCGCTGCTGCTCGGCCTTGCCCAAGCAGACGATCGAGGACTCACCGACCGGACAGGCGATGGGATTATCGCCACCGGCCAGGAAGACATAGAAGCCGATCTTGGGGCCTTGGCTCGCGGGGCGCCGCCTGGACGCCTGACCCGCACATGCAGGGGGCAAGCGGCACGCCGCATCGCGGGCAGCCGCTCGCCCCTTTCCGCTTCCACGGACCCGCGCGCAGGACCCGCTGTGAACCAGCAGAACCGCATGTCGGCCCGGCGCTGCACGATCCTGCGCGCCGCGCTGCTGACCGGAGTCGCCGCCATGACCGCACCGCACCTCGCCGGCTGTTCTCCCGCGGACGATCAGAAGGCCCGCGACCGGCGGAGCGCCTCGACGCGCCGGGCCGCGAGTGGCCCAGCGCGGGGCAAGGCGCTGCTCGCGTACTTCTCGCGGCTCGGCGAGAACTACTATTACGGCGATCGCACTACGCTGAAAGTCGGCAACACCGAAGTCCTTGCCGACAAGATCCGCGACCTCATCGGCTGCGACGTGTACCGGATCGAGCCGGCCGATCCCTACCCGGAAAGCTACGACGAGACGGTCAAGCGCAACGTCCGCGAACAGGACACCGACGCTCGCCCCGCCATCAAGGGCTTGGTGCCCAGCCTCCAGGACTACGACACCGTGCTGCTGGGCAGCCCCATCTGGAACGTTCACAAGCCGTGATCATGACGAGGTTCACCGAGCAACTCGACTTCTCCTGCAGGACCGTCGCCCCGTTCACTACCCACGCGATGAGCGGCCACCTGTTCCTTCGACCAGCTGATCCTAGCTTGATCTTTAACCTGTGCGGCGGGGCTTCGGGGTGGTTGACCTCTTCTTTTGTCCCTGTGCTGGCGTCTTCTTGGGTGTGTGCACGTC
>NZ_JBSFIH010000052.1:0-69490 GCF_053597455.1 Streptomyces sp. NPDC001393 | reverse complement strand
ACTCGCTCCAGCCGCGGGAGTTGGAGGCGGTGGTGAGCGCGGTGCCGCCGACGGCCGTCACGTACTGCGAGGTCGCCGGGTACTCGGCGCCGTAGGCGGAGTCACCCGCGGACACGGTGATCGCGACGCCCGGGTGCTTGAAGTACGAGGTGTCCTCGCTGGTCTGCGCGGAGGACTCGGAGCCGCCCCAGCTGTTGGAGACGAACTTGGCGCCGAGCGAGACGGCCTCGTTCTCGGCGATGCCGAGGTCGGTGTCGTTCGCGGAGTTGGCCTCGACCAGGATGATGCTGCAGTTCGGGCAGACCGCGCTGACCATGTCGATGTCGAGCATCTCTTCGCCGGCCCAGCCGCTGTCATTGGTCGGCAGCGAGGTGGTGGAGCCGGTCTGGCTGACCTGCTTGAAGCAGCCGTTGGCCTTGGTGCACGCGGACAGACCGTACTGCGAGCGGTAGGTGGCCAGGTCCGACTCGGCGTTGGGGTCGTTGTAGGCGTCGACGATGGCGACCGTCATGCCCGAACCGCCCGTGGTGGGCAGGTTGTAGGCGCTGTGCAGGTTGGCCGGGGAGAGGCCGGAGGGCGCGGCCGCGGCGAGCGCCGAGGCGAGCCGCTGCTTGATGTCCGTGCGGCGCTGGGCGAAGCAGGACGCGTGGCCCGGCTCGGCCTTGGCGCACAGGTGCTGGGTCGGCACCTTCTGCCCGGCCTTGCCGGTGGAGTGGAACGTCTGCCGCTTGGGGTCGGTCAGCGCCTTGGCGTTCTGCGTGACCTTGGTGGTGTGCGGGTGCGCGCTGGTGGGCTGCGCCCCTGCCGTGGGCGCCGCGGTGAATCCGGCGACGGTCAGGGCGAGGGCGGGGAAGGCGACGGCGACGAGTCTTCGCAGACTCCGTCTCCGGCTGCTCGGGCGTGACTCACGCATGGGGTACTGCCTCCGGTTGACGTGGGGATTCGCACTGGATTGGCAGGCCCGTGACGCGCGTAGCGGCGGCAGGACCGCGCAGTCATGAGCATGACACTCTCAGGCACCTGTCATCGCCTGGTGAGCGTGACATGACAGGGTGCGGGAGGACGGTAGCTCTGGCCTGAGCACCACTGGCAGTGGTGAAAGAATTTCTTTGCCTTGCCATAGGAATGGCTTAGCCCCCTCATAGGAGGGGGCTGGTGACCGCTTGATCCGCGTTAATGCGGTGTTACGAAAACCGTGCTACGCCCAGAGCTGGCCCTGCAGTGTCTCGATGGCCTCTTCCGTGGTGGCCGCCGTGTAGACGCCGGTGGACAGGTACTTCCAGCCGCCGTCGGCCACGATGAAGACGATGTCGGCGCTCTCCCCCGCCTTGACCGCCTTCTTCCCGACGCCGATCGCCGCGTGCAGGGCGGCGCCGGTCGAGACGCCCGCGAAGATGCCCTCCTGCTGCAGGAGTTCACGGGTGCGGGTGACCGCGTCGGCCGAGCCGACCGAGAAGCGGGAGGTGAGGACCGAGGCGTCGTACAGCTCGGGGACGAAGCCCTCGTCCAGGTTCCTGAGGCCGTACACCAGGTCGTCGTAGCGCGGTTCGGCGGCGACGATCTGCACGCCCGGCCTGTGCTCGCGCAGATAGCGGCCGACGCCCATCAGGGTGCCGGTGGTGCCGAGGCCGGCCACGAAGTGGGTGATCGAGGGGAGGTCGGCGAGGATCTCGGGGCCCGTGGTGGCGTAGTGGGCGCCGGCGTTGTCCGGGTTGCCGTACTGGTAGAGCATCACCCAGTCGGGGTGCTCGGCGGCCAGCTCCTTCGCCACGCGCACGGCGGTGTTGGAACCGCCCGCGGCCGGGGAGGAGATGATCTCGGCGCCCCACATGCCGAGCAGGTCCCGGCGCTCCTGCGAGGTGTTCTCCGGCATCACGCACACCATGCGGTAGCCCTTGAGCTTGGCGGCCATGGCCAGCGAGATGCCCGTGTTGCCCGAGGTGGGCTCCAGGATGGTGCAGCCCGGGGTGAGGCGGCCGTCCTTCTCCGCCTGCTCGATCATGTGCAGCGCGGGGCGGTCCTTGACCGAGCCGGTGGGGTTGCGGTCCTCCAGCTTGGCCCAGATGCGGACGTCGGCGGACGGCGAGAGCCGTGGCAGGCGCACCAGGGGGGTGTTGCCCACCGCGGCCAGCGGGGAGTCGTAGCGCATCGCTGCTCAGCGACCGATCAGCGCATGCCGCCGGCCACGGCCGGCAGGATCGTCACGGTGTCGCCGTCCGACAGCTTGGTGTCGATACCGTCGATGAAGCGGACGTCCTCGTCGTTCAGGTACACGTTGACGAAGCGGCGCAGCTTGCCCTCGTCCACGATGCGGGCCTGGATGCCCGCGTGCCGGGTCTCGAGGTCGGCGAACAGCTCGGTGAGGGTGTTTCCGCTGCCCTTCACCGCCTTCTGGCCGTCCGTGTAGGTGCGGAGGATGGTCGGGATGCGGACCTCGATGGCCATGGCTCAGGGCTCCTGTCGGAAGGGGTTCGTCGATTCGGGCGTGCGGCGGCGCGCCGCGGCACACGGCCGTACGGCGGCAGGGAACGTCAACAGATGGCGCTGTTCAGCCTGCACAGGTCGACGTGCAGCCGCGCCACGAGCAGCATGCCCGGCGCCTTCTCGCTCACGTCGTACAGAACCATGGGCTCATCGTATCGATTCCCGGTCCGGGTCTCGGAGTGTGATTCCGTATGCTGGACGGATTTCGTCCGGTGGGCGAGATCAGTAGGCGTCCACGACCTTGACCTCCTCCTCCGTGACCTCGCCGTCCACGATCCGGAAGGAGCGGAACTGGAACTCGCCGAGGCCGTCGGTGTCGGCGGTGGAGACCAGGACGTAGTGGGCGCCGGGCTCGTTGGCGTAGGAGATGTCGGTGCGCGAGGGGTAGGCGTCGGTCGCGGTGTGGGAGTGGTAGATGACCACCGGCTCCTCGTCACGGTCGTCCAGCTCGCGGTAGAGCTTGAGCAGGTCGCCGGAGTCGAACTCGTAGAAGGTGGGCGACATGGCCGCGTTCAGCATCGGGACGAAGCGCTCGGGGCGGTCCGAGCCCGCCGGGCCCGCGACGACGCCGCACGCCTCGTCGGGGTGGTCCTTGCGGGCGTGGGCGACGATCTGGTCGTACAGGGCCTGGGTGATGGTCAGCATGTCGGTCAGGATAAGCAGAGGGGCCGCCCCGTACCGAGGTGTGGTACGGGACGGCCCACATCGCGGACGTCCTGAGCGGCGGCCGCCGGGGGCGCCACGAGTGCTCCCGACGGCCGGACGTCCGTTTTTCCGATGGCTTTCCGGTCGCTTTCGCGTGGGTCAGCGCCTGCGGAAGGCCGCGGCCTCCGGGTTGCGGCGCCTGAGCACCCAGTAGGAGACGCCGAGGACCGCGGCCCACAGCGGAGCACAGTAAAGCGACACCCGGGCGTCCTTGTCGATACCCATGAGTACGATCACCATGAAGATGAACGCCAGCGCGAAGATGCTCGTGTACGGCGCTCCCGGCGCGCGGAACCCGCTCTGCGGCAGCAGCCCGCGGTCCGCCTTGAACCGGTAGCGGATCTGGCAGACCAGGATGACGATCCAGGCCCACATGCCGGAGATGGTCGCGAAGGAGACGACGTAGTCGAACGCCTTGCCCGGCCACTGGTAGTTGATCCAGACACCCACCAGCATCAGCGCGGCGGAGAACGTCGTGCCGACCAGCGGGGTGCCGCTGCGGGTCAGCTTGGTGAAGACCTTGGGTCCCTGGCTGTTGAGCGCCAGGTCGCGCAGCATGCGGCCGGTGGAGTACATGCCGGAGTTGCAGGAGGACAGCGCGGCGGTCAGGACGACGAAGTTGACGATGCCGGCGCCGACGGACAGGCCCATCTTCTGGAACGCGGCGACGAAGGGGCTCACGCCCGGGTGGAACTCGGTCCACGGCACGACCGACAGGATCATGATCAGCGCGCCGACGTAGAAGACGGCGATGCGCCACGGCACGGTGTTGATCGCCTTGGGCAGCACCTTCTCGGGGTCCTTGGACTCGCCCGCGGTGACCCCGACCAGTTCGACGGCGAGGAAGGCGAACATGACCATCTGCAGGGTCATCAGCGTGTTGCCGACGCCGTGCGGGAAGAAGCCGCCGTCGCTCCACAGGTGGCTGACGGAGGCGGTCTTGCCCGCGTCGGAGAAGCCGACGGTGAGGATGCCGGCGCAGATCAGGATCATGCCGATGATCGCGGTGACCTTGACCATGGAGAACCAGAACTCCAGCTCACCGAAGAGCTTCACGGAGATCAGGTTGGCGGCGTAGAGCACGATCGTGAAGATCAGGGCCGAGACCCACTGCGGGATCGCGAACCAGTACGTCATGTAGGCGGCCGCGGCGGTGACCTCGGTGATGCCGGTGACCACCCAGAACAGCCAGTACGTCCAGCCGGTCACGAAGCCCGCGAAGGGGCCGATGAACTCGCGCGCGTACTCCGAGAACGAGCCCGACACCGGGCGGTACATCAGCAGTTCGCCGAGGGCCCGCATGATCAGGAAGATGACGAGGCCCACGATGGCGTAGGCCAGGATCAGGCTGGGGCCGGCCTTGGAAATGCCCTTGCCCGCGCCGAGGAACAGGCCGGTGCCGATGGCACCGCCGATGGCGATCATCTGGATCTGGCGGGAGCCGAGCCCCCGCTGGTAGCCCTCGCCGCCCTCGCTGTCCGCGCTGTCCGCGACCCGCGCGGCCTCATTGCTGTCGCGAAGCTTCTCGACCTGCGATGAGGTCATGTGTTGGTGCGCCTTTCTCCATGCCGACCCGGGCCGTCGTCGGCCGCGGATCGGGTTTCGATCCCCCCGGATTGCTGGAGCTGGGCGGCTTTCCAGGTCCGCCCGTGCCTGGCCGACGGTCGTCGGCTCGGTGGCGCACCCGGCCGGACGTGGGTGGTGTCGGCCGGGCGGTCGTGAAGATTTATCACGGCCGCAATGTTGATCACCGAGAGCTTCTGTGGCGCAGCTCATAGGTAAAAGCGGACAAAGAGCGCGCAGATGCGGCAAACCAGGCCGCAACGGTAACGCGATCGTTATCCGGATTTGAGCGTCCGCTGAGCGAACACTCGTGCACCGCAAATCCCGGCACGCTAGGGCATAAGGGTGTTCACCAGGGTCTCCTGGAGCCCGCCGAGCCATAGATAGGCCATCACCATCGGCTTGCGCGGGTCCTCGTCCGGGAGCCGGTAGAGCAGATCGGTGTCGTCCTCGTCGGTGATGTCCAGCCGGGTGCCGATCGCGAGCCGCAGGTCGTTGAGGGCGCCGAGCCACTGCCGGGACTGCCCCGCCTCCAGCTTCAGCACGGCCCCGCCCTCGTCCACCGGGGACAGCGCGTCCAGGGCACGGATCACCGCGAGCGCGTTCTCGCGCTTGCCGGCCCGCAGGTCGTTCTCGGTGTACCGGCGGAACTCGGCGGAGTGGGCCTGCTGCTCCTCGGCCTCGCCGGGCGAGTCCGGAGCCTGCTCGGGGTCGCTGTAGGCGTCCGGGAAGAGCCTTCTGAGCACCGGATCGGCGGGCGGCTCGCTCGGGCCCTCCGCGAACAGCTCGGCGAGCGGGTCCTTGGGACTGTCGGCGCCCGGCCCGGGGCCGACGAGCTCCAGCAGTTGCACGGCCAGCGAGCGGATGATGGAGATCTCGACGTCGTCGAGGGCGACGGCCGCGCCGCCGCCGGGAAGCGGTTCGAAGTGTCCGGGCATCTAAGTGGGTCAGCTACTTCCGGTCCTGCGAGCGGGGGCGGGTCATTTCCGGTCCTGCTGGAGGGTGGCCCACAGGCCGTAGCCGTGCATCGCCTGCACGTCGCGCTCCATCTCCTCGCGGGTCCCGCTGGAGACGACCGCCCTGCCCTTGTGGTGGACGTCGAGCATGAGCTTGGTGGCCTTGTCCTTGGAGTAGCCGAAGTACGTCTGGAAGACGTACGTCACATAGCTCATGAGGTTGACCGGGTCGTTGTGCACGATGGTGACCCAGGGGACGTCGGGCTCGGGTACGGCGAAGACCTCCTCCGCCGACTCGGTGCGTTCGATCTCTACGGGCGCGGGTGACGTCACAGTGCCCATGCTGCCACGCGGCCCGGAAATCGTCACACCGACGAAAAGGGAGTACGATCGGCTGCCATGAACACAGCGGACCTTGGGCTGCCGGTGGATGTTCCCTCGACGGCGCTCTTCACGGACCAGTACGAGCTGACGATGCTGCAGGCCGCACTGAAGGCCGGTACGGCCGAACGGCGGAGCGTGTTCGAGGTCTTCACCCGGCGGCTGCCGGAGGGCCGCCGCTACGGCGTGGTGGCGGGCACCGGGCGGGTGCTGGACGCGGTGGAGAACTTCCGCTTCGACGCGGACGTCCTCGGCTTCCTGCGCGAGCGGCGGATCGTCGACGAGGAGACCCTGAAGTGGCTCGCCGACTACCGCTTCGGCGGGGACATCTGGGGCTACCCCGAGGGCGAGGTCTACTTCCCCGGCTCTCCGATCATGCGCGTGGAGGGCACCTTCGCCGAGTGCGTGCTGCTGGAGACGGTGATCCTCTCCATCCTCAACCACGACTCCGCGATCGCCGCGGCCGCCTCCCGGATGGCCTCCGCCGCCGGTGAGCGCCCGCTGATCGAGATGGGCGCCCGCCGCACCCACGAGCTGGCGGCGGTGGCCGCCGCGCGCGCCGCGTACGTCGGCGGCTTCGCGACCACCTCCGACCTCGCGGCGGGCTTCCGCTACGGCATCCCCACGGTCGGCACCTCCGCGCACGCCTTCACCCTGCTGCACGACCGGGAGCGGGACGCCTTCCAGGCCCAGGTCGACACCCTCGGCCGGGGCACCACGCTGCTGGTGGACACCTACGACGTCGCCGAGGCCGTCCGTACCGCGGTGGAGGTGGCCGGCCCCGAGCTGGGCGCGGTCCGCATCGACTCCGGCGACCTGCTGCTCGTCGCCCACCGGGTGCGCCAGCAGCTGGACGAGCTGGGCGCGGCCCACACGAAGATCGTCGTCACCTCCGACCTGGACGAGTACGCCATCGCCTCCCTCGCCGCCGCCCCCGTGGACGCGTACGGCGTCGGCACCCAGCTGGTCACCGGCTCCGGGCACCCGACCTGCTCCATGGTCTACAAGCTGGTCGCCCGCGCCGAGTCCGGCGACCCGAACGCGCCGCTGGTGCCGGTCGCGAAGAAGTCCAGCGGCGGCAAGACCTCGATCGGGGGCCGCAAGTGGGCGGCACGCCGGCTGGACGCGGACGGGGTGGCGGAGGCCGAGGTCGTGGGCACCGGCGCGGTCCCGGCGGAGCTCACCGACCGCCAGCTCCTCGTGCAGCTGGTCAAGGGCGGCGACGTCGTCGCCCGCGAGCCCCTGGACGTGCCCCGGGACCGCCATATCGCCGCCCGCGCCAATCTGCCGCTCTCCGCCACCCAGCTCTCCCGAGGGGAACCCGTCATTCCGACGGAGTACGTCCACGGGCACTCGGGTAGCTAGAGCGAGACCAGCGTCCGCCCTGCCCGCGCCCCCTCCCCTACGGGGCCGTAAGTCTCTAGGCTCAGTTACTTAATCCTCAGTCGAAGGACACCCACCATGCGCCGCGCCTTGATCGTCGTAGATGTGCAGAACGACTTCTGCGAGGGGGGCAGCCTCGCGGTGGCCGGGGGCGCGGACGTGGCCGCCGCCATCACCGAGCTGATCGGCCAGGCGGCGGGCACCGGATACCGCCACGTGGTGGCCACCCGGGACCACCACATCGCGCCCGGCGGCCACTTCGCCGACAACCCCGACTTCGTCCGCTCCTGGCCCGCGCACTGCGTCGCGGGCACGGAGGGGGTGGGCTTCCACCCCAACTTCGCCCCCGCCGTCGCCTCCGGCGCGGTCGACGCGGTCTTCTCCAAGGGGGAGTACTCGGCGGCCTACAGCGGCTTCGAGGGCAAGGAGGAGAACGGCACCTCGCTGGCCGACTGGCTCCGCGCCCGCCACATCGACGAGGTCGACGTGGTCGGCATAGCCACGGACCACTGCGTACGGGCCACCGCCCTGGACGCGGCCCGAGAGGGCTTCCGGACCCAGGTCCTGCTGGACCTCACGGCGGGCGTGGCCCCGGAGACGACGGAGCGGGCCCTGGAGGAGCTGCGCGAGGCGGGCGTGGAACTCACGGGCAAGCCCGTGGTCAGCGGCTAGGGGTCACTGGACCACCGCTGACCTGCGCAGCAGTGCCCGGATGGGGTGCCACAGCTCGTTCACGATGACACCGTTGTCGGCCGGTGCCGTGCGCCATATCAGGCCGTCGGGGTGGTGCAGCACGGCCGTGATCTCGTCCGGTGTCGGAGGCGCGGCGTTCCCCCGGAGGTAGATCGCACGGAACCCCAGGTTGCGGAGCCTGGTCAGGGCTCGGGCGCGGTTCTGGGCGTGTACGAGCACCCGGACGCCGACGGCGTCGTAGGGCAGGTTCAGCGCCACCACCACGGTGCCGTTCGGCAGCTTGCAGAAGCCTCCTGCGGCCATGCGGTCACATCCCCGTTTCGGTCGGTGTCAATAAGCGGTCCACAGGACGCACCTAAACACGATCGGCGGCGACCCGCCAAGGGGTCGCCGCCGATACGCTTCTGACCTGCACAAATGCCGACTACTTCACCGCGGCGCCGATCTTGAGCAAGATCGTCGAGCCGTTCCCGGCCTCCTTGACGATCGTGATCTTGGCGTTGGTGTCAGTGACCGCACGCCCCCGGTGGGTTCGACGGGTCGTAGTAGGTGCCGGTGTGGTCGTCGAACACCGGCACCCCCTTCGACGCCTTGACCACCGTCCCGATGTCCGCCTTGTGCAGCGTGATGCCGTCCCAGGACCAGACCGGAACCCGGGTGGCCGGTGGTGCTGCTGGTGTTGTTGTCGGCCTGGGAGGTGTCCCACTTCCAGATCAACAGGCCGTTCTGGTACGGGTAGTGCTCCACCCAGTCCGGACGGGTCGCCGAGAAGCCGAAGTTGTAGGGGCCGGCCTTGAGGGTCTTGTCGTACGACACGTACTGCCGGTTCTCGGCGATGCAGTACTGCTTGTAGTCCTTGGTGAAGGACGCGCCAATGCGGGAGAAGCCGTTGGCGGTCCAACCGGCGTCCGCGGACTCCGCGTTGTCCGAGAGGACCGGGGACCGCCGCTGACCACGTTCCACACGCTGGGGCAGTTGGTCTGGCCGCAGGCGTTGTTGCCGTAACGGGCCTCGTTGTAGGGGACCTTGGCCCAGTCCGTGACGTCGCCGTCCACCGAGTAGCGGCCAGAGGACTGCTTCTCGTAGTACTTCTTCAGCGACTCCTTCTTGTTGCCGGTGCCGAAGTAGAGGTCCTGGTAGTGCTTCTGGTCGTAGTCCTTCTGCCAGGCCGTGGAGTTGTCCTTCGTGCGGTCCGGCGCGGCGGCGTGCCGCCGAACCTAGAGGTTTAGAAGAAAAGACAGATCTTGACTCTGTCACTTCGTGTGCACTATGCGGAGTTGGCGTCCGCTTTACACAGACCGTGCTTCCTGTGCGCCCCCCGTGCACCTGTACCGTGGGTTAGGTCACGCTTACCGGGCGCGTCGTTCGGGCATGCACGCGAAGAGAGTCGAATGGCACGCCCCATCCGAAGAATCCCCCGAAGACTTCCGAGGACACGATTGTCATGCCTCGTCCGACTGCCGCACAGTTCGTCTACGGTTCGTGCACCGTGATCTTCTCGACGCTCGCCATGCTGCTGCTGTCCCAGACGAGTTCGGGCCTCGGGGTCACCGTCATCGCCCTCGCGGCGCTGGCCCTCGGGCTGCTCGTGGCGATGACGGTGCCGCTGCCGAGGATCCCTACGACCGAGGTGCCGGCCGAGGCGACGGCCGAACCCACCGAGCCCGCGCACCAGGAGCAGCCGGTGTCCACCGCGCTGTGAACGGTGCACACGAAAGCGGCGGGCCCGTGACCCCGATCCCACGGACCCGCCGCTTTCGTATGGGCACCCCTGCCGCCTGCCTCAACCGGTGCTGACCACCACCGTCTTGGCCGCCTTGTCGTGCAGCCCCTGTTTGTAGGGCCTGTCGAAGTAGCTCCAGCCGCCGCAGATGGCCGTCCAGACGCAGAAGCAGCAGAAGGCGTACGGCACCCACAACACCACGGCGCGGATCAGGTTGGTCTGCGCCGAGGGGGTGGCGCCGTTGTCCAGGTTCGCCACCCGCATGCCCAGCCACTTCTTGCCGAGGGTCTGGCCGTACTGGGTCATCGTGAACGTGTCGTACGCGATGTACAGCACGGCCGTGATGAAGGACTGCCCCACGGTCTTGCCGACCGAGACGTGATCGCCGTTGATCTGGTACTCGCGCACTCCGAACGCCCAGGTGAGCAGCCAGACGACGATGCCGACGAGGATCATGTCGATGATCCGCGCGAGCGTCCGCCGGCCGCTGTCGGCGAGCGGGGGCATACCGGCGAGCGGGTCGGCGGGATAGCCACCGGCGCCCGCACCGTAGGGGCCGGGGCCGTAGGGGCCGCCCCCATAGGGGCCGGGGCCGCCCGGGGGTGCGCCGCCGTAGGGAGGGGGCTGGCCGCCGCCGTACGGCGGCGGGGGCTCGCCGCTCCCGTACGGGGGTGGCTGTTCGCCGCCCGGGGGTTGCCCGCCGCCCGGTGGCGGGGGTGGCTGTTCGCCGCCCGGGGGTTGCCCGCCGCCCGGTGGCGGGGGTGGCTGTCCGCCGCCCGGGGGTTGCCCGCCGCCCGGTGGCGGGGGTGACTGTCCGCCGCCCGGTGGCGGGGGCTGCTGGGCGCCGCCGGGCGGGGTGTCGTACGGCGAGCCCTGCCCCTGGTCCGACGGGGGCCGCTTCCTGAACGGGTCGTCCTCGGGGGGCTGCTCTCCGGAGCCGGGGGGCGGTTCGCTGCTCATGGCCCGAGTGGACCGCGAACGCCCCGGCTCCGCATCCGGCGGACGGCCTTACGGAGTACGGCCGTCCGGAGTACCGCCGTCCGGACTGCGGCGCCGCCCCGCGCTCGGCCCGCCGCGGACCCGCTCAGCCCGCCACGAAGGTGTGCGCCGCCTTGTCGTGCCAGCACTGGTGCCAGGGCCGGTCGAACAGGCACCACAGCACGCCCACGATCCCGATGCCGAGCAGTCCGGGCACGCTGTAGACCAGCCAGCGGCGCAGCGCCGGGCCGAAGGTCGGGGGCTCGTGCGCCTCGATGTCCCGGACCTCGAGACCGAGCAGCTTCTTGCCGAGGGTGCGGCCCCACTTGGCGGTCGGCAGCACCTCGTACCCGACCCCGACCAGCAGCAGCACTGCGAGCACGATGCCGAGGCTGGTGGCGGTCGTGCCGTCGAGCAGCCAGACGGTGACCTCGTGGCCGGACAGCCTGGCCGCGTCGATCTTCTGCTGGACGTGGTCGACGGCCTTGGTGCCGAGCGGTACGCCTGCGGCGGCCGTCACGGCGCCCACGATCAGGGTGTCGACCAGCCGGGCGGCGAACCGCTTGCCGAGCCCGGCGGGACGGGCGGCGGCCTGCCGGCGCGCTGCCGCCTGGAACGGGTCCTCCACTACTGGCTTCCACGGCGCCACGGGCTGCTCGTCCGCGCCACCGGCCAGCTGGTGCACCTGCTGCGCCCAGGACGCCTGCCCGCCACCGGGCCCACTGGTCACCGGGGTGACCGGGTCTCCGCCCTGCGCCGGAACCGAGGGCGCCACGGCCGCCTGGGCGGGCTGTGCGGGCGGGGCCGCTTGCGGTGCCTGCGCGGCGGCGCGGGCGGCAGCGGCCTTGCCGGCACCGAAACCGGGGCCTCCGGCCGGGGAGGCGGGGTGTGCGGGGGCCGGGTTCGAGGGGGTGGGGTTCGTGGGGGCGGGGGTCGTGGCGGCGGGAGTCGTGGGGGATGCGGCGGCGGGCGGGGTGGGCGCACCGACGGGACCCTGCGGACCGAAGCCACCTGCTGCCGCTCCCGGGCCGGAGGCCTGCGGACCGAAGCCACCGGGCGCCGCGGAGGAGCCGGCCGCGCCCGCGTCGTGGCCGGTCGCGGGCGCGCCGAAGCCGGGGCCCTGGGCCGCGTCGTGCGGTCCGAAGCCGGAGGCCGGGGTGCCGGGGGCCTGGGGGCCGGGGGCGGGCTGGGCGTCCCGCCTGCTCTGGCCGGGTACGGGGCGGAAGGTCATGGTGCCGTCGTCCTGCACGGCCGCGGGCCCCGGGACCGGCCGTCGGAAGACGAAGGTGCCGCCGGGGTCCTGCTCGTCGCCCTCCCCCGGCGGGACCGAGGCCGTGCCGTCGGTGCGGCCGCCCTGGCCGGTCGGCCGGGCCGAACCCTCCGCGGGCACCCGCGGGTCGGCACCCCAGGCGGTACGCCCGTCGCCGTGCTGACCGGCGGCGCCCGGCTGCCTCGCGCCCTGGTCGCCGTACCCGGCATGACCCGTGCCACTGCGGGCGTCGGTGCCCCAGGCGGCGGGCCCGCTCTCGCCGGCGGGCGGCCAGGTGGCGGAGCCGTCCTGGCCGGAGGGCGTCGGCTGGGGATCCTCGTCGAAGAAGTGCGGGCCCGTCTCCTCGACGGCCGGGGCCGCGGGGCGGACGCCGGGCGGCGGGGTGAGCGGTTCGCCGTCCTTCGGCGCCGGGCGGCTGGTGCCGGGCACCCAGGAGGCGCCGTTCCAGTACCGGACGTACCCGGGGATGGACGGGTCCGGGTAGTAGCCCTCGCGGGGCCGGTCGTCACCTGGGGCCGGGGTTGGGGCGCTCATGTCCGTCGTCCCGTATCTGCTCGGGGGTGGGATGGGAGCCTCCACATCTATCAGACCGCGGCAGCCCGCAGCGCCAGTCCCGCAGGACCCACCCCTTTCCGGGCGACGCCTTACCCGGCTCGTACACGTCTCGCGAAAAAAATTTCCCCGAACCCGCGTAATGCCCCGGCCCCTGCCCTCTCTCCCCCGTGCGGGCCGTTCCGAGCGGCCCCGAACGAGCTCGAACGAGCCCGGTCGAGCTCGAACAGCCCCGAACAGAGAGGACACGCAGGTCATGCAACACACCGTGGTGGAGCGGGAGCTCGAACTGAGACTCGTGCTGTCACCGGAGCGCAGCATTCCGGTGCCGGCCCGGCTGAGCTACCGCTCCGACGATCCGTACGCCGTACACATCGCCTTCCACATCCACTCCGGCTCCCCCGTCAACTGGACGTTCGCCCGGGACCTGCTGGCGGAGGGCGTCTTCCGGGCCTGCGGGCAGGGGGACGTGCGGGTGTGGCCGACGAAGACCGAGGGGCGCAGTGTCGTGCTGATGGCGCTGAGCTCGCCGGACGGGGACGCGCTGCTTCAGGCGCCGGTCCCGCAGGTGTCGGCCTGGCTGGAGCGGACCCTGCGGGCCGTTCCCCCGGGAACCGAGGGAGAGCAACTGGGCATCGACGACGCGCTCGACCAGCTGCTCGCCCAGTGAGCCCCATGGGGCACGGGTCAGAAGAGCTTGCCCGGGTTGAGGATGCCCAAGGGGTCGAAGGCCTGCTTCACGGCGCGCTGCATCTCGATCCCGACCGGGCCGATCTCCCGGGCGAGCCACTCCTTCTTCAGCACGCCGACGCCGTGTTCGCCGGTGATGGTGCCGCCGAGCTCCAGGCCGAGGGCCATGATCTCGTCGAAGGACTCGCGGGCCCGCCGGGACTCGTCCGCGTCCGCCGCGTCGAAGCAGACGGTGGGGTGGGTGTTGCCGTCGCCGGCGTGGGCGCAGACGCCGATGGTCAGCTGGTACTTCTCGGCGATCCGTTCGACGCCCTCCAGCATCGCGCCGAGCTTCGAGCGGGGCACGCACACGTCGTCGATCATCGTCGTGCCCTTGACCGCCTCCAGCGCGGTCAGCGAGAGCCGCCGGGCCTTCAGCAGCATCTCGGACTCGGCCGCGTCCTCGGCCGGGACCACCTCGGTGGCGCCGGCGGCCTCGCACAGCGCGCCGACGGCGGCGAGGTCGGCGGCCGGGTCCAGGGTGTCGAAGGCGGCCAGCAGCAGTGCCTCGGTGGTCTCCGGCAGGCCCATGTGGGCAAGGTCGTTGACCGCCTTGACGGTCGTACGGTCCATCAGTTCGAGGAGGGACGGGACGTGCCCGCCCTCCATGATCCGGCAGACCGCGTCGCAGGCGGCCGAGGCGGAGGGGAACTCGGCGGCCAGCACCAGCTGCTGCGGCGGCTTGGGCCTGAGCGCGAGCACGGCCCGTACGACGATGCCGAGCGAGCCCTCGGAGCCGACGAACAGGCGGGTGAGGTCGTAGCCGGCTACGCCCTTGGCGGTGCGGCGGCCGGTGGACAGCAGGCGGCCGTCGGCGAGGACGACGTCCAGGCCGAGCACGTACTCGGCCGTGACCCCGTACTTCACGCAGCACAGGCCGCCGGACCCGGTGCCGATGTTGCCGCCGATGGTGCACATCTCCCAGCTGGAGGGGTCCGGCGGGTAGTACAGGCCGTGTTCCTCGACCGCGCGGGACAGGGTCGCGTTGATCACGCCGGGTTCGGCCACGGCGATCCGGTCGACGGGGCTGATCTCCAGGATGCGGTCCATCTTGGTGAGGGAGAGCACGATGCAGCCGTCGGTGGCGTTGGCGGCGCCGGACAGACCGCTGCGGGCGCCCTGCGGGACCACGGGCACACGCAGTGCGGTGGCGGTGCGCATGACGTGCTGGACCTGTTCGACCGTGCGCGGCAGAACGACGACGGCCGGGGTGCCGGCCGGGCAGAAGCTCGCCATGTCGTTTGCGTAGGAGGCGATGACGTCGGGGTCGGTCAGGACGGCCTCGGCGGGCAGGCCGGCCAGGAGCCGGTCGGTGAGGTTGCCGGTTGCCTCGTCGCTGGGCGCTTCGATGCGGCTCATGATCACAGGGTCGCACTCCCGGGCATCGGTGTGAACCGTTCCCGGAGACTGAGCGGAAGCGAGTCTTGTTGCCAGGACTCGTGGCATGGGCGCCGGAACCGGTGTGGTGGCCGCCTGCGTGCCGGCCGGCGAACTCGCGCCGACCAACGGCGACCACCGTGCGGCACTCCTGGTGGGTCAGAATCCGATGGCTTCGCGGAGCAGCAGGACGGTGCCGCGTCCGGGCTGGAATTCTGCGTTGAGGATGAGGAGGCGGTTGATGGCGCTGGGCCACCCGTAGGCTTCCTGGGTGCGGGCGCTTTCCAGCGGGAGGCAGTGGTCTTCGATGCGCTGCAGCGCGGCGGGCAGGTCGGGCACCACCTTCTGCGCTCCGACGACCCAGATCGCGCGGGCGGCGCCGCCGGCATTGCCGGGCAACTGGCTTCCACTGCCCGAGGCGATCACGAGGGAGCCGGTTTCGGTGACCGCGTGGACGCTACCCACGATCACATCCGGGCTGGCGGTCAGCCGCCGGATCTCGTCGGTCTGAGTGGCGCGGTCCATGGCCAGGACGCGTGGCTTGATGGCGTCGTACCGACCGCCGGCATTGATGTCCTCAGCGATGCCGGACAGGCGGAGGGTCTCGCTGGCCGTGGTGAACACACTGGCTCCCTCCGGGAGCAGATCCTTGATGCGGGTGCGCGCGGCGGCGGCGTCGTCGAGGATCTCCACGGTGAAGCCGCGTGCGGTCAGCGCACTGGCTGCCCGCTCAAGGCGTTGCGCTGGCGCCGGGTCGGTGAACGTCGTTGCCGGCATCGAGGTAGTCATGATGTCTCTGAGCTCCCGGTTCGCTGGATGATGTGTTCGTCTCACTGGTTCGACAACGCAGCGCACCGGATTGTGAGGCGTCACGCCGGCCTCACAATCCGGTGCGCTGTCTTGTCGAACCAGTGAGAGCAGATGCGACCGAGGGAGCTGTCGGCACCATGACCACCCCATCCGTGCCAGGACAGGGCCGGCCCGATCCGGGCCTGGACGCGATCATGAGCGAGCGGCGTCAGCTGATCAATCTCGCCTACCGCCTTCTGGGCTCCCTGGCCGAGGCCGAGGATGCCGTCCAGGAGACATACGCCCGCTGGTACGCCATGTCCCGGCAGCAGCAGGACGCCATCGAGTCCCCCGGCGCCTGGCTGACGAGGGTCGCGGGCCGCATCTGCCTCAACCTGCTCGGCTCGGCACGGGCCCGGCGAGAGACCTACGTGGGGGAATGGATTCCCGAGCCATTGCCCGGGCGTACGGAGTGGATCAGCGCGCGGCCGGGCGGTGCGACCGTCGACCCGGCCGATCGGATCACCCTGGATGAGTCGGTCAACCTGGCGTTTCTGGTCTTGCTCGAATCGATGACCCCGGCCGAACGGGTCGCGTTCATCCTGCACGATGTCTTCTGCCACTCCTTTGCCGAAGTGGCCGAGATCGTCGGCCGTACCCCTGCGGCATGCCGCCAGCTGGCTTCCTCGGCCCGCCGCCGCATCCGGGCCTCGCAGCCCTGTGCGACTCCGGCAGCCCAGCACGCCGGCGTCGTCAGGGACTTCAAGCAGGCATGGGAAGCCAGGGACATCGACGCCCTCATCGGCCTGCTCGACCCCGAGGCCACGGCCATCGCCGACGGCGGCGGCCTCGCCACAGCCTTCCTGGACCCCATCGAAGGCGGCGAGCAGATCGCGTACGCCTGGGCCGAACTCGCCCGCCGGAGGCCCGACAACATGACGTTCCTGGAGCGTTCGGTCAACGGACAGCCCGGCCTGGTGGCTCAGCAGGACGGCGTCACCGTGACGGTGCTCGCGTTCGACGTCGCGGGCGACCGGATCAGGCACATCTGGGTAATACGCAACCCCGAGAAACTCCGTCGCTGGACAACGGACTGACGAAGCTCAGCGCGGACCAGACCGCACTCGCACAGCGAGACGACCACCGCGGTTGCGTGGGCCGTCTCGCTCTTCTGTGCCTGGAAGGTGCCTGGAAGGTGCCTGGAAGCCGTTCCTACAGGTTGCCGCGCTTGGCCTGCTCCCGCTCGATCGCCTCGAACAGGGCCTTGAAGTTGCCCTTGCCGAAGCCCATGGAGCCGTGCCGTTCGATGATCTCGAAGAAGACCGTCGGACGGTCCTGGACCGGCTTGGTGAAGATCTGCAGCAGGTAGCCGTCCTCGTCGCGGTCGGCGAGGATCTTCAGCTCGCGCAGGGTCTCGATCGGCACGCGGGTGTCGCCGACCCACTCGCCGAGGGTGTCGTAGTAGGAGTCGGGGGTGTCGAGGAACTCCACGCCGGCCGCGCGCATGGTGCGGACGGTCTGCACGATGTCGCCCGTGTTCAGCGCGATGTGCTGGACGCCGGCGCCGCCGTAGAACTCCAGGTACTCGTCGATCTGGGACTTCTTCTTGGCGATCGCGGGCTCGTTGATCGGGAACTTGACCTTGAGGGTGCCGTCCGCGACGACCTTCGACATCAGCGCGCTGTACTCGGTGGCGATGTCGTCGCCCACGAACTCCTTCATGTTCGTGAAGCCCATGACCTTGTTGTAGAACCCGACCCACTCGTTCATCCGGCCGAGTTCGACGTTGCCGACGCAGTGGTCGATGGCCTGGAAGGTGCGCTGGGCGGGCGGGGTGACCATCGGCTTGGCAGCGACGTAACCGGGCAGGTAGGGGCCGTCGTAGCCGGAGCGGTCGACCAGGGTGTGGCGGGTCTCGCCGTAGGTGGCGATCGCGGCGAGGACGACGGTGCCGTGCTCGTCCTTCACCTCGTACGGCTCGGCGACGCTCTTCGCGCCGTGCTCGACGGCGTACGCGTACGCGGCGCGGGCGTCCGGGACCTCGATGGCCAGGTCGATGACGCCGTCGCCGTGCTCGGCCACGTGCCGGGCGAGGAAGTGGCCCCAGTCGGTGCTCGGCTTGATCACCGAGGTGAACACGAAGCGGGCGGAGCCGTTCTCGAGGACGTAACTGGCGGTCTCACGGCTGCCGTTCTCCGGTCCGGAGTAGGCGACCAGCTTCATGCCGAAGGCGGTGGAGTAGTAGTGCGCCGCCTGCTTGGCGTTGCCCACGGCGAAGACGACCGCGTCCATTCCCTTGACCGGGAAGGGGTCGGCCTGCCGGGCTGTGTCGGGAGTGTGGTGAGTGGTCTGCGTCATGCCGGAAGGGTGGCCCCGCTCTGCAAGGTGCGCAATAGTTCGTGTATTCACTGGGCAATCTGCTCAGTGGTACGGCCGTATCGGCGGCCTTTCTGTACAGGATGCTCACCCCTGGGGGTGCCGTGGCGATCGATCATCTGGACGGGCGGATCATCGTGCTCCTCGCCCGGGAGCCGCGCATCGGCGTGCTGGAGATGTCCCGGCGGCTCGGGGTCGCCCGGGGGACGGTCCAGGCGCGCCTGGACCGGCTCCAGTCGAACGGGGTCATCCGGGGATTCGGTCCGCAGGTGGACCCGGCGGCGCTCGGCTACCCGGTGACGGCCTTCGCCACGCTGCAGATCCGGCAGGGCCAGGGGCCCGATGTACGGGCGCACCTGGCGACCGTGCCGGAGGTGCTGGAGCTGCTGACCACCACCGGCAGCGGCGACATGCTGTGCCGCCTGGTGGCCCGCTCCAACGCCGATCTCCAGCGGGTGATCGACCGGGTGGTCGGCTTCGAGGGCATCGTCCGGGCCTCCACGGCGATCGTCATGGAGAACCCGGTACCGCTGCGGATCATCCCGTTGGTGGAGCAGGCTGCTGCGGACAGCGGGGAGGGGACGTAGGCCGGCTCAGCAGCTCGGCACGGACCCCTTGCCGCTCTGAAGCGCCTGAAGGGAGTTCACGGCGCCCCTGAGTGTGGTCACCGGGATCAGGCGCAGGCCCTTGGGGAGTTCCGCCTTGGCGTCGGCGCACTCGGCCTTCGGGACCAGGAAGACCGTCGCGCCGTCGCGCCGGGCGGCCTGGGTCTTCAGGGCCACCCCGCCGACCGCGCCGACCGTACCGGAGGCGTCGATCGTGCCGGTGCCGGCGATGGTGCGGCCGCCCGTGAGGTCGCCGCCGCTGCCGTCGCCGTGCAGCTTGTCGATGATCCCCAGGGTGAACAGCAGGCCCGCGCTGGGCCCGCCCACGTCGGCGAGCTTCAGCGTGACCTTGACCTTGTCGGGGCTCAGCCCCAGGTACTTCAGGGCCGCCCGGGTCGCCGCGTCCTGGGACTGCTGCATCTGCGCCGCGTTGTGCTTCTCGATCTCCTTGACGGTGTTGCCGCTCGGGTAGACCGCGTCGCGCGGCATGACCGCCCGGTCGGTGCGGAACCAGTTGCCGACCACGTCTCCGAGGGTCACCGTGGCGTCCGGGCCGGTCGCCTCGATCGTCACCATCCGCAGCTGCCCGCTGGTCTTGCGGGCCGGCGCGCCGGAGACGGTGATCACCTGGGTGCCCCGGTTCTCGCCGAGCACGTTCGCCGTCATCCCGGGCTGCGCCACCGAGAACGGCAGCGGCGCGAACGCCGCCGTGGCGAGCAGTGCCACGACGGGCACAGCGCAGACGGCTACGGCCTGGGGACGAGAGAGACGTGAGAGCACGGGATCAATCTAACGTGACCACCGGCTGCGCCTTATGCCGTGGAGAGGTCCCGTCGCTCCACGGTGAACCGGCGCAGTGCCTCCGGGAGGGGCTCGATGCCGATTCCGGGGGCGGTCGGTACCGGCAGATGACCGTCCTGAAGGACGAACGGCTCGGTGAGGTCCTCGGCGAAGTAGCGGGAGGAGGCGGAGGTGTCCCCGGGGAGGGTGAAGCCGGGCAGGGCGGCCAGGGCCAGGTTGGGGGCGCGGCCGATGCCGGTCTCCAGCATGCCGCCACACCACACCGGGACGCCGTGCGCGTGCGCCACGTCGTGGACCCGGCGGGCCTCCAGGTAGCCACCGACCCGGGCGGGCTTGACGTTCACCACCCGGCAGGCGTCCATCGCGATCGCGGCGGCGGTGTCGGAGGCGTGGTGCAGGGACTCGTCCAGGCAGACGGGGGTGCGCAGGCGCTGCTGCAGCTGGGCGTGGGCGTGCAGGTTGTTCTCCGCCAGCGGCTCCTCGATCAGCAGCAGCCCGAAGTCGTCGAGGCGTCGCAGGTGCTCGGCGTCGGCAAGGGTGTAGGCGGTGTTGGCGTCGACCTGGAGGGGGAGGACGTCGCCGAAGCGCTCGCGCACCGCGCGGACCGGCTCCACGTCCCAGCCGGGCTCGATCTTCAGCTTGATGCGGACGTACCCCTCGGCGAGGTAGCGCTCGACGTCGTCCAGCAGCTCCGGCACCGAGTTCTTGATGCCGACCGACACCCCGGCGGGCACCCGGTCCCGTACCGCGCCGAGGAACACGGCGAGCGGCATGCCGTACGACCGCAGTTCGGCGTCCAGCAGGGCCGTCTCCAGGGCCGCCTTCGCCAGCTCGTGGCCCTTGATCTTCGCCAGGGCGGGAGCGAGCGCGGCCGTCGTGAGGTCCGGCAGGGCACTCACGCGCGGGATCAGGAAGTCGCGCAGCACGATCTCGGCGCCGGCGACGAACTCCGAGCAGTACAGCGGCTCGGGGTCGGCGGCGAACTCCGACCAGCCCTCGGCGGAGTCGGTGACGACGTGCAGGAGGAAGGTGTCCTTCGTCGTCATCGTCCCGAAGGACGTACGGAAGGGGCTGACCAGCGGGATCGCGACGTGCACGATCTCGACGCGTTCGAGCTTCACGCGGCCTCCTCCGTCCGGGTGAGCGTGTACCAGCCGTCGCGGGTCATCCCGGTGGCCCGGAAGCCGTCCACGAAGGCGGTCAGCAGCACCTCGCGCACCGCGTACCGCCAGCGCAGCGCCAGGGCCGGGTCGGCGGCGCGCAGCTTGACGATGTCCTCCGGCACCCGGCACCAGATGTGCCGCTCGTCGCGGCGGGTGAGGGGGTCGCCGTCGGGGGCGGCGGCGGTGACCGGACCGCGGGGTTCCGCGTCGTACGACGCCGTCGGCGCGCCCAGCTCCCAGGTCACCGTCAGCCGGTCGCTCTCGTCGCCGTCGTTCACGCCGTCGGTCATCGGGCCGTAGAAGTCGACCAGGTACTCGGTGCCGACGGCGCCCAGCTTGACCAGGTTGAAGCGGGCGTTGCGGCCGACCAGCGGGTCGAAGGTCCAGCGCATGGTGCGGGCGCCCAGGCCGAGGGCCCAGTCGCGCTGGGCCTGCTTCACGGCGTGCCCGAGCCCCCGGTCGGCGGCGGCGACCAGCGAGTACGTGCTGCGGTCGGCGCCGAGGACGGCGACGGAGGCTCCTCGCAGCCCCTGCCCGTCGCACTGCCCGTCGTACGCGGCGTGGACCGCGCCGCCGGCGTGGACCAGGCTGTGCAGGACCTCGGCCGGGTAGGGCGGGGCGGTGCGGGGCGTCTGCCAGACGTCGCTGAAGTAGTCGGCCACGGCCGCGAGGGAGGCGACGTCGTCGACGGTGCGGATGGTGACTCCTGTGGTCATGGCACGAGTCTCGAAGAGGCCGGCCCGGCGGGTGTTGTGCGAGCGGCCAAGACCTGCGTACGTTCGTTTCACCATCCGCCAACAGCCCGCTGGGACCTCCTATGGACGCCTGCACCCTCGGTGACCTCCTGGACGTCGTCGGCGCCGCCCTGCGCCTGCACACGGCCCCCGCCGGGCAGGCCGTCCCGGTGACCGAGGCCGTGCTCCACGACGGCCGCAGCCCGCTCTCCCGGCAGCCCGGCGCGCTGCTGCTGGCGGTGGGCGTGCCGGCGGCGGAGTCCGGGCCGCTGCTGCGGGCGGCGGCCGAGGCCGGGGCGACGGGGGTGGTGGTGCGCGGCGCGGACGGCCCGGTCGCTCAGGCGGAGGCGCTCGGCGTGGCCCTGCTGTCGGTCGCCGAGGACGCCGCCTGGCACCACGTGCATCTGCTGCTCGCCTCGGCCATCGCCGCCCGCCCCGCCGACGCGGCCGCGGCCGACAGCGGGCTCGGCGACCTGTTCGCGCTGGCGGACGCGATCGCGACGGCGGTCGGCGGGGCCACGGCCATCGAGGACCCGCGGCAGCGGCTCCTCGCCTACTCCGCCGTCCCCGGCCAGCCGGTGGACGAGGACCGCCGGCAGGGCATCCTCGGCCGCCAGGTCCCGGCCAGCGCGGAGAACACCGAGCAGTACCGCCGGCTGTTCGCCGCCGACCGCCCGCTGAGGCTGCCCGCGCTGTCCGACGGGGACCTGCCCCGCCTGGCGATGCCGGTCCGGGCGGGCGGGGAGACGCTCGGCTCGGTGTGGGTGATCGACGGCGGCTCGCTCGCCCCGGACGCCGAGGACACCCTCGCCCAGGGCGCCTCCACGGCCGCCCTGCTCCTGCTGCGGGCGCGCGCGGCCCGGGAACTGGCCCGGCACCGGGGCAGCGAGCTGTTGCGCCGCCTGCTGGACGGCACGGCGGCGCCCGCGGCCACCGCCGCCGAGCGGCTGGGCCTCGCCGGTCCCGCCCGGGTGGCGGCGTTCGTCCTGGACTCCGCCGCGAGCGTCCCCGACGCCGAGCGCACGGCGCTGCGCCTGCTGGACGTCGTACGGCTGCAGTGCGAGGCGCGCTACGGGCGGCACGCGGGCGTGCTGGTGGACGGGGTGGTGTACGCGGTACTGCCCGGACCGGGGGAACGGCACAAGAAGCTTGCGGAGGACATCGTGGCGCGGGCCGGGCAGGCGCTGCGGGTGCCGGTGCGGGCGGCGCTCGGCGAGGTCGTGCCGGACGCGGCGGGGCTGGCGGACTCGCGGGCGGACGCGGACCTGGTGCTGCGGGTGCTGGACGCCGGCCTGCCGGTGGCCGGCGTGGACGAGGTACGGCCCCGCGTCACACTGCTGCGGCTGGCCGAAGTGATGGGCGAGCGGCGGGAGTTGAGCGCGGGTGCCTGGCGCCGGGTGCTGGCGTACGACGCCGCGCACGGCACGGAGTACGCCCGCACCCTGGTCTGCTGGTTCGACGCGGGCTGCGACATGGCGGGCGCGGCGAAGCTCCTCGCCGTCCATCCCAACACCTGCCGTTACCGCCTGAGGCAGCTCCAGCAGCACGCCGGGGTCGACCTGGACGACCCCGACGAACGGCTGGTGCTCTGGCTTCAGTTGCGGGTGCTGGCGGGGCTCACCGCAGCCACCGCCTGAGCCGGTCCTCGCACCGCCGGAGGTGCTCCACCGGGACGTACTCCCCCGCCGTGTGGGCGAGGGAGGGGTCCCCGGGGCCGTAGTTGAGCGCGGGCACGCCCAGCGCGGCGAACCGGGCGACGTCCGTCCAGCCGAGCTTGGGCCGCGGCTCGGCACCGAGCGCGGCGACGAGGGCGCCGACCCGGTCCAGGTGCGGCAGGGCACCGCCGACGACCTCGGTGATGCGCACCTCGTACTCCGGGAAGAGCGAGCGCACGTACGCCTCGGCCTCCTCGGGTGAACGACTGGGCGCGAAGCGGCAGTTGACGGTGACGACGCACTCGTCCGGTACGACGTTCCCGGCGACCCCGGCCCGTACGGCGACGGCGCTGAGCCCCTCCCGGTACTCCAGCCCGTCCACCTCGACGCGCTCGGGCGTGTGGTCGTCGAGCCGCTGCAGGACGGGCGCGGCCTTGTGGGCGGCGTTGACGCCCTGCCAGGCGCGGGCGGTGTGGGCGCGGGCGCCCTTGACCACGATGTCGGCGGTGAGGATGCCCTGGCAGCCGGCCTCCACACCGGCGTCGGAGGGTTCCATGAGGACGGCGAGTGCGGCGTCGGCGAGCAGATCGGGCCGCTCGGCGCCGATCCGGGCCAGCCCGTTTCTGTCCCCTTCCACCTCCTCGCACTCGTAGAAGACGTAGGTGAGGTCGCGGACGGGCGCGGAGACGGTGGCCGCCAGCCGCAGGGCGACGGCCACCCCGCCCTTCATGTCGCACGCGCCGAGCCCGTGCACACGGTCGCCGTCGAGCCGCGAGGGCAGGTTCCCGGCGGCCGGGACGGTGTCCAGGTGCCCGGCGATCAGGGCGCGTTCGCCGCGTCCCAGGTGGGTGCGGGCCACGACGGAGTTGCCGACCCGGTCGACGGTGAGATGGGGCAGGGCGCGCAGGGCTGCGTGGACGGCGTCCGCGATCTCCGCCTCCCGCCCGCTCTCGGAGGGCAGGTCGACGAGGGCGCGGGTGAGGGTGACGACGTCGGCGGTGAGGTCGAGGCGGGTCATGCGGGATCTTCCTGGCCGGCGCGGTTGAGCTTGGAGTGCCGGATGCCGTAGAGGCCGTAGATGACGAGCCCGGCCGCCATCCATGCCCCGAAGGCGATCCAGGTGTCGGCGCCCAGGCTGCCCAGCATGTAGACGCAGAAGGCGACGCCGAGCAGGGGCGTGACGGGCGAGAGGGGCACGCGGAAGGACCGCGGGATGCCGGGGCTGCGCCGGCGCAGCAGTACGACCGCCAGGTTGACCAGCATGAACGCGAAGAGGGTGCCGATGCTGGTGGCGTCGGCGAGGCTGCCGAGCGGGACGAGTGCGGCGAGTACGGCGATGAACGCCGACACGATCACGGTGTTGGCGCGGGGCACTCCGGTGCGCGGGTGGACCTTGGCGAACAGGGGCGGCACGAGCCCGTCCCGCGCCATGGCGAAGAGGATCCGGATCTGCCCGTACTGCACGGTGAGCACCACGCTGGTGGTGGCGACGACCGCCCCGATGGACAGCAGGATCGGCCACAGGTTGCCGCCGCCGACGGACCGTACGAGCACCTCGCTGAGCGTGGCCTCGGTCCCCGCGAACTGCTTCCACGGCATGGCACCGAGCGCGGCGACGGCGACGAGCACGTACAGGGCGGTGACGAGGACGAGCGACAGGATGATCGCGCGCGGCAGGTCCCGCTGTGGGTTGCGTGCCTCTTCACCTGCGGTGGAGGCGGCGTCGAACCCGATGTAGGAGAAGAAGAGCGAGGCGGCTCCGGCGCTCATGCCGGCGGCGCCGAGCGGGAAGAGGGGGTGGAAGTTCCCGGCGCGGAAGGCGGTGAAGGCGACGGCGCAGAAGAGGACCAGGGCCGCGATCTTGACGCCGACCATGATGGTGTTGGCGACGGCGCTCTCCCTGGCCCCGCGCAGCAGGACGACCATGGCGAGTACGACGATGAGGGCGGCGGGGATGTTGAGGGTGCCGCCGGCCCCGGGCGGCGCGCTGAGCGAGTCGGGGAGGGTGACCCCGAGGGTGAGCTGGAGGAGTTCGTTGACGTACTGCCCCCATCCCACGGCGACGGCGGCGACCGACACCCCGTACTCCAGGATCAGACACCAGCCGCACACCCAGGCGACCAGCTCGCCGAGGGTGGCGTAGGCGTAGCTGTACGAGGATCCCGAGCCGGGGATCATGCCGGCCAGCTCGGCGTACGACAGCGCCGAGAACAGGGCGGTGACGCCGGCAAGGACGAAGGAGACCACGATGGCGGGTCCCGCCTCCGGCACGGCCTGCCCCAGCACCACGAAGATGCCGGTGCCGAGGGTGGCGCCCACGCTGAGCAGCGTCAGCTGGGCCACGCCCATGGTCCGCTTCAGGGGGCTGCCGGCGGCTTCACCGACGAGGCGTTGCACTGGCTGGCGCCGGGTGAGGCGACGAGTTTGCGTTCCCTGCGGTCTGGCCTCCGGCCGTGTGCCGACTGTGTCCACCGTGCTGATCCCTCCGCCTCGGGCTGTTTGGCCCTTGATGATGCGGAGGGAGGCGGGGTGGAGGGGTGAGCCGATCGACCAAAGGTGCGGGTAGGTATTTGGCCGGATGGGCAAAGGGTGGTCGGGTCGTGCACCGCCGCAGCCTGCGGGCAGTCGTGCCGCTGGGGCGGCACGGGTGGGCGGTGGGGGTCCCCCCGCTCATGGGGGTCCCCCCGCTCGAGCGAAGCCGAGAGTGGGGGAGAAGCCGAGAGTGGGGGAGGCACCCCGCCGGCGCGGGGCAAGCGAGACCTACCCCCGGCCGGCACCAGTGCAGGTCAGCTGGTCAGTGCAGGGCGAGCGGGCACAGGGCTCAGCACGGCCGGTCAGCGCAACGCCTCGGCGACCTCCTTCGCCGCCTCCACCACCCTCGGCCCCACCCGCTCCGGTACGGAGTCCGCCAGCATCACGACACCCACGCTGCCCTCGACGCCCGTAACCCCGACCAACGGCGCCGCGGCCCCGCTCGCCCCGGCCTCCAGCTCCCCATGGGTGAGGATGTACCCGGGATCCGCGGACGGTGACTGCCGCGCGGCGAGGATCGCCTTGCCGGCCGCCCCACGGTCCAGCGGATGCCGGAACCCGGCGCGGTACGCCACGTGGTAGTCCGTCCAGGTCGGTTCGACGACGGCGACGGCCAGCGCCTCCGTCCCGTCCACCAGCGTGAGATGTGCCGTGGCCCCGATGTCCTCGGCGAGCGACCGCAGCGCGGGCAACGCGGCCTCCCGCACCAGCGGATGCACCTGCCGCCCGAGCCGCAGCACCCCGAGCCCGACCCGGGCTCGCCCGCCCAAGTCACGCCGTACGAGGGCGTGTTGTTCCAGTGTGGCGAGCAGCCGGTACACCACAGTACGGTTCACGCCCAGTTTCGTGGACAGTTCGGTGACGGTCAGGCCATGATCGGTGTCGGCCAGCAGCTTGAGGACACGCAGTCCCCGGTCGAGCGTCTGAGAGGTCTCCGCGGTCACGACGCCCACTCCTTCGGCGGTGAGGTCGGCAGCCCCCTGAGCGGCGGATGCGTCGCCGAGTCCCGTCGGCGACGCGCTGTCAGAGGCCGCCGATCGGCAGGAAGGCCCGGCGGCTCCGGGCATGTCGCTTCACGGCTGCGCTCCGCGGCGGCGCTGCCACGGGGCGTGTGCGTAGCGGGACAGTAGCGAAGCAGGTTCGCTGAGCGGAAGTCTTCGTCCAGAATCCGGGCAAGACTGCTTCCGGCCTGCCGCTATTCGTCCGGAAACGCACGGGCCCCAGGAACTGACACACGCCAATCCCTGGGGGTGCGGGGCCAAGTCGATGGAGCGTCACCGCATCCGCGTGGCCCACTCCTGCACCTTGGCGATCCGCTGCCGCAGCTGTCCCGCCGTGGCCTCCGCACTCGGCGGCCCGCCGCAGACCCGGCGCAGCTCGGTGTGGATCACCCCGTGCGGCTTGCCGCTCTGGTGGACGTACGCACTGACCATGGTGTTCAGCTGCTTGCGCAGCTCCATCATCTCCTTGTGCGTGACCACCGGCCGCCGCTCGGCGGGCAGTTCCAGCAGATCTGCCTCGGTGTCGGGCTTCTTCTTGCTGTGCGCGATCTGCCGGGCCTGCCGCTTCTGCAGCAGCAGCTGCACCTGCTCGGGTTCGAGGAGCCCCGGGATGCCGAGGTAGTCCTGCTCCTCCTCGCTCCCCGGGTGGGCCTGCATACCGAACTCGGCGCCGTCGTAGAGCACCCGGTCGAAGACGGCGTCGGACTCCAGCGCCTCGAAGGGCAGCATGTCCTGCTCGCCGGTGTCCTCGTCCTGCTGCTTGTTCGCCTCCTCCATCTCCTTCTCGGATTCGGCGTACGGGTCCTCCTCGCCCTCCTTCTTCGGCTTGTCGAGGGCGTGGTCTCGTTCCTTCTCCATCTCATTGGCGAAGGTCAGCAGGTCGGGCACGGTCGGCAGGAACACGGACGCGGTCTCGCCGCGCCGCCGGGACCGCACGAAACGCCCGACGGCCTGCGCGAAGAACAGGGGGGTCGAGATGGTCGTCGCGTACACGCCGACCGCGAGCCGGGGGACGTCGACGCCCTCGGACACCATGCGCACCGCGACCATCCACCGGTCGTTGCTCTCGCTGAACTCGTCGATCTTCTTCGAGGCGCCGGCGTCGTCGGAGAGGACGAGCGTGGCCTTCGTCCCCGTGATCTCACGGATCAGCTTCGCGTAGGCACGCGCCGAGTCCTGATCGGAGGCGATGACGAGGGCCCCGGCGTCCGGGATGGCCTTCCTGACCTCGGTCAGCCGCTGGTCGGCGGCGCGCAGCACGCTGGGCATCCACTCGCCGCGCGGGTCGAGCGCCGTACGCCAGGCCTGGCTGATCGCGTCCTTGGTCATCGGCTCGCCGAGCCGGGCGGCGACCTCGTCACCGGCCTTGGTGCGCCAGCGCATGTTGCCGCTGTAGGAGAGGAAGATGACCGGGCGGACGACCCCGTCGGACAGCGCGGACCCGTACCCGTACGTGTAGTCGGCGGCGGACCGCCGGATGCCGGCGTTGTCCTCCTCGTACGTCACGAAGGGGATGGGGTTGGTGTCGGACCGGAAGGGCGTACCGGTCAGGGCGAGCCGGCGGGTGGCGGGTTCGAACGCCTCCAGGCAGGCCTCGCCCCAGGACTTGGAGTCACCGGCGTGGTGGATCTCGTCGAGGATGACGAGGGTCTTGCGCTGCTCGACCCGGTTGCGGTGCAGCATGGGCCGCACGCCGACGCCGGCGTAGGTGACGGCGACGCCGTCGTACTCCCGGCCGAGGGGGCCCGCGCTGTACTCGGGATCGAGCTTGATCCCTATCCGCGCCGCCGCCTCGGCCCACTGCTTCTTCAGGTGCTCGGTCGGCGCGACCACGGTCACCTGCTGCACGACGTGGTGGTGCAGCAGCCAGGAGGCCAGCGTCAGCGCGAAGGTGGTCTTGCCGGCGCCGGGCGTGGCGACGGCGAGGAAGTCACGCGGCTGCTCCTGTACGTACTTCTCCATCGCCCCCTGCTGCCAGGCACGCAGCTTGCTGGCGGTACCCCAGGGCGCACGGCCCGGGAAGGCGGGCGAGAGGTGGTGGGAGGAGGAGGTGGCGGCGGTGGTAGTCACGGTCTCCGTATGTCTTGCGGGTCGGGCGGCTCGGCTACGTATGACAACCGGGCCACCCTACCGGCGCCGCCCTCCCGTCAACGCCCCGACGAGACCGGGTCGCCCGCAGGTGGGACCCACGTCACATCGCCGCGTGCAGCGCCCTCAGCCGCCGGGCGATCATCCCCACATCCTCCAGGCTGCCCGACGCCACCTCGATGACGAGCTTGTACGCCTCGTCCTGCTCGACGCCGACCATCTCCGTGCCGTTGAAGTCGAGAAAGACGACGGTGGCCATCCATGCCATGCGCTTGTTGCCGTCCACCAAGGGGTGATTGACGGCCAGCGACTGGAGCAGTGCGGCAGCCTTCTCGAACAGGTCCGCATACGCCTCAACGCCGAACATCTGCGACTGGGGGCGGTACACGGCCGAGCTGAGCAGACCGAGATCCCGCACGGCGACCTCCTGCCCCCCGCAGGCCAGTTCGGCCAGGTCCAGGACCTCCTGGACCGTGAGGTACTTCATCCGCTACTCCCCCAGCCTCCGAAGCAGGTCGGCATGCGCCGCCGCGTACTTCGCCCCGAGGCGACGCACCGTGGCCCGGTCCGCCTCCTGCTCCAGATATCGGTCGATCGCCTGAAGCACTATGGCGTGCATACTGCGCCCCTCCTCCTCGGCACGCAGGCGCAGCGCCTCCTGCTGGTCGTCACGCAGACGAAGGTTCATAGCCATACCACGACGGTACCATTCAAGGGGCCATCGTGGTACCACTTTCAGTCCCGCAGCCTTCTCGTCACCCAAACCCCCACCAGCGCCACCCCCGCCATCGGCAGGAACACGGCGGCGAAGGCCGCGGGATGGCCGCCGCCGGCCGCCGTGGGGACCGCCGTACTGCCGCCGCCCAGCGTGGCGAACGCGGCGCCGGTCGCGGCGAGGAGGACGACGTTGGCGAGGGCGTCGGAGATCTGGAGCGCGGCGGAGTTCGTGCCGGACTCTTCCGGTGCGGACAGCTTCAGCAGAAGCACGCTGGTCGAGGAGATCACCAGGCCCATGCCGAAGCACCCGAAGCCCCAGGCGACGGCGACGGTCCACACCGGCACGGAGTGCACGAGCACACCGGGCGCGGCGGTGATCGCGGCCGCGACCAGCACCATCCCGGCGGTCATCAGCCGCTCCCGGTACGGCTGCACGCGCGGCCGGGACTGCACCCATGAGCCCAGCGCCCAGGTGCCGCCGCCCGCCGCCAGCGAGAACCCGGCGAGCGTCGGGGACAGCCCGCGCTGGGTGACCAGCATCAGGGGGACGAAGGACTCGGCGGCGATGAACGAACCGGCGGACAGTCCGCGCAGCAGCACGACGGAGGGCAGTCCGCGGGCCGCCCGGTAGGTGCCGCGCGGCAGCAGCCCGAGCACGGCGGGCACCAGCAGGGCGGTGCCGGCCAGTCCCGGGAGCAGGGACAGGGGACGCAGGTCCTGGGCGGCGTACTGCAGGAGGCCGGCGCCGAGGGAGACGCCGAGGGCGAGCCGGATCCGCCGCCGGTCGAAGGCGAGGGCGCCGGCCTCCTCGTCCACCGGGCCCGACGCCCTGCGCCGTATCTGCGGCAGGGCGAGGGCGAGCGGGAAGACGACGAGGACCGGGATGCCGAGGAAGACCCAGCGCCAGCCGAGGTGCTCGGTGACGGCGCCGGAGGCGAGCGGGCCGACGACGGACGGCACGACCCAGCCGGCCGCGAACGCCGCCATGATCGCGGGCCGCAGCCGCTCGGGGTAGACGCGGCCGACGACGACGTACAGCGCGACGATGACCAGTCCGCCACCGAAGCCCTGCACGGCTCGCCCGAGGATGAACACCGGCATGACCTGCGCGGTCCCGGCGACGACGAGTCCCGCGGCGAAGGCCCCGATCCCCGTGGTCAGCGCCCCGAGCGGGCCCCGCCGGTCGGACCACTGGCCGGCCAGCACCATGCCGAACAGGCTGGTGGTGAAGTACCCGGAGAAGGCGAACGCGTACAGGGCCACGCCGTCCAGCTCCCGCGCCGCGACCGGCATGGCGGTTCCGACGGCGGTCGCCTCGAAGGCGATCAGCAGCACGACGGAGACGATCCCGACACTGAGCGCCCGGTAGGCCCGGCCCAGCACGCCGCCGTCCTGCTCGACGGGGGACACGACATCGGCGTCACGCGACTCAAGGGCACTCATGGCCGTCAGAGTAAGGCGCACGGGGCGGTTTGACCCCTGTCCGTGGTCCCGCTCGTGCTGCGACCTTGGTCGTACGCCCGACGCCGTTCATGAACGGCGTATGGCAGTCGCGTTGCAGCCCCACCGCGTCCCTTGAGCCCGTGCAGCACCTCCCCATACCGTCATGT
Organism: Streptomyces sp. NPDC001393; assembly: GCF_053597455.1. NCBI lineage: Bacteria > Bacillati > Actinomycetota > Actinomycetes > Kitasatosporales > Streptomycetaceae > Streptomyces > Streptomyces sp. NPDC001393. Next base: position 38,625 of record NZ_JBSFIH010000052.1, on the reverse strand, counting down.
CCACGAACACGGCCGTGTGCCCGAGTGGTTTAGGGGCTCGCCTGCGCTGCATCCATCAGCGGGCTCCGCCCGCGGGGAGTTACGCGGGTTCGATTCCCGCCACGGCCGAGAACGACAACTCAACACGGCCGTGTGCCCGAGTGGTTTAGGGGCTCGCCTGCAAAGCGAGTTACGTGGGTTCGATTCCCGCCACGGCCTCCAAGCAGGGGCAGACATGCCCGAGTCGTTCAGGGGCTCGTCTGCGCCGCATCCATCAAGCAGGGGCAGGCGTCTTCGGGTCATAGGACCCCGCCCGCCTCGTCCTGGAACAGGTCCGTCCAGTAGTGCCAGTCGGTGCCGGGCGCCGTGGCCGTGGGGTCGAGGGTGGCCAGGGTGTGGAGCATCGCCGCGGCCAGTTGGTCGTATGCCGCCGTCGTCAGTTCGTTGCCGAGGTGTTCGTCGATGGTGCGCTCGTGGTGCAGGAGCCACAGCGTGAAGGCGAGCGTGGAGACGTCGGTGTTGAGGGGGTGGAGCGCGGCCTCCGGCTCGCTGAAGGTCAGGACCGCGCCGGTTCTGCCGTCGATCAGCAGGCTGTTGCCCTCGTTCAGCCGGCCGAGGCGGATCAAGTGGTCGGCGTGGGCCGGGAGCTCGTCCCAGGCGTGGGTGTCCGCGCACTCCTCGGTGACGTACTCGCGGAGCGTCGGCAGCGGGACGTCCGTGTCGGCGTGGAAGAGGACCGCCTCCTCCGGCAGCCCGGTCTCGCTGAGGAAACGCCGGGTCGGCTCGTGGGTGAGCGTGGTGGGGAAGTCGACCTCCTCGAAGCGGACCACCCGGCCGTGCCCGAACTCCTGGTCCAGCAGCCGGGCGGGGACGTGCAAGGTAAGCCCGGAGGCGGTGCCGGGGCCGGCGACGAGGGCGAGGGGGCGGATCAGGGCCGTCGCCTTCCAGTACGGCGGGACCTCGCCGGCCGCGCCCTCCTGGAACAGGGAGAGGAGGCGGCGGGTCGCCTCGGCCGCCGTCTCGGGGCCGTACCGTCCCGCAAGGGAGGCGAAACGGCCGCGCAGGCCCGCCAGTTCCTCGGTGACCGCGGCGAAACGCAGCAGCATGGCCAGGGAGGGCGCGAAGGGCCGGGGGCGGGAGGGGTCGAAGAGGTAGGCCGTCGTCAGCTCGCCGGTGCCGCCGTCGAGCAGGATGGACTCGCGCGCCATGCCCGCCGGATTGAGGAGTTCGCCTATGACCAGGCGGTCGCGCAGCTCGTCCGCCACCCGGAACGGGCCGTCGGCGGCGTCGGCGAGCGTGCGCAGGCCGTGGGTGCGCAGGGGGGAGAAGGTCAGCAGGTCGGTGTCCGCCGGCAGGCCGGGGCCCGCGAGCAGACCGCGTGTCGGCGCGTGCGTGACATACCGGTCCAGCTCCGCCTCGGTCAGCGTGATCGCCGGAACCCCGGCCTCGGTCGTGCTCATCGCTCCCCCGCGATCTTCCCCGTACGGTGCGCCTCTGAGACGGTGAGTGCCGCGGCCCCCACCACTCAGCACACTACGACGCCCCACTGACAACGGCCCTCACCAGGAAGGACGCCAGGCGACCCGGGCACGTTGCGCGTCCGCGCGGATCGACCCCGTCGATCACCTGCGGCGGCGGCTCACTGGGACGTCACCACGGCCGCCTGTGGCCGGATCGGGAGGCGGTTGACCGGGCGGCCGGTGGCCGCGCGGACGGCGGAGGCGATCGCGGCCGGTGCCGTCACGACCGGGACCGCGCTGACGGACTTGGCCCCGAAGGGGGCGACCACGTCCCGTTCCTCGACCAGTCTGACGATCCGGATGTCCGGGGCGTCCAGGGCGGTCGGGAGGGCGTAGCCGGTCAGGTCGGGGTGGCGGATCAGGCCACGCGGGGTGCGCAGGTTCTCGGTGAGCGCGATGCCCACGCCCTGGGTCACGCCCGCCTCGATGCGGGCCGCCAGCTGGGTGGGGTTGAGGACCCGGCCCACGTCCTGGGCGACCGCCAGCTCCACCACCCGCACCGAGCCCAGCTCGATGTCGACGTCCACCACCGCGCGGATCGCGCAGAAGGCCAGGCCCACGAAGGCGTCGCCCTGGCCGGAGGCGTTCAGCGGCTCGGTCGGGTGCGGGCGGCACTGGGCGGTGGCCCACAGCTCCTTGCCGTCCATGGCCTCGGTGACGGTGGTCGACAGCACGCCGTCGTACGAGGTGATCTTGCCGTCGGTGATCTGCAGCAGTTCGGTAGACATGCCGAACTTGTGGGCGAGCGGCTGCAGGAGCTGGGTGCGGACCATCTTCGCCGCGCGCTCCACCGCGCCGCCCGAGACCCAGGTGTGCCGGCCCCGGCAGCCCGCGCCGGCCGGCGGCTGGTCGGTGTCGACCGGTGCCACGTGGACTTCCTCGATGCCGAGGGTCTCCTGGACGATCTGCCGGGCGAGGGTGGTGAAGCCCTGGCCGGTCTCCACGGCGGCGCACAGGACGGTCGCGACGCCGTCATGGACCTTGACCGTCGCCGTGGACACCTCGTCGGCGCCCTCCGCGCCGAGCATGTGCACCATGCCGAGGCCGTAGCCGACACCCCGGCGCACCGCGCCCGGTTCACCCGCGCCCTCGGGGCCGCCGGGCAGCAGCCAGTCCTCCTCGGGCGTGTCCTTGGGCAGGTCGGGGAGCGGGAAGTCCCGCACCGCCTGCAGGAGTTCGGCCACCGGGGCGGGGCAGGTCACCGTCTGGCCGATCGGCAGGACGTCGCCCGTCGCCAGCACGTTGCGCAGGCGCACCTCGGCCGGGTCCAGGCCCAGTTTCTTCGCCAGCTTGTCCATCTGCGCCTCGTAGGCGGCGCACACCTGCATCGCGCCCTCGCCGCGCACATGGCCGGAGGGCGGGTTGTTGGTGCGCACGGCCCAGCCCTCGATGAAGGCGTTCGGGACGACGTACGGGCCGCACGCGAAGGAGACGGCGGCGGCCAGGGCGTCGGAGGAGGTGTCGGCGTACGCACCGGCGTCCAGCAGGATCTGCGCCTCCACCTTCACCAACTTGCCCTCGGCGTCCGCGTGGTGGCGGTACCGCAGGAGGGTCGGATGGCGGTGGGCGTGGCCGAGGAAGGACTCCTCGCGGGTCGCGGTGAGCTTCACCGGGCAGCCGGTCTTGAGGGCGAGCAGGCCGAGCGGGAGCTGGAAGCCCTGGTCCTCGCGGTCGGCGGTGGCGCCCGGCACCCCCGTGACGACGATCTTCACCCGATCGGGGGACAGGCCGTAGCAGGCCGCGGCGGTGTTGCGGTCGGTGTGCGGGTCGGTGGAGGCCAGGTACAGCTCCACGCCGCCGTCGGGGCGCGGCACGGCGAGGCCGGCCTCGGCGCCGATCGGGGCCGGGTCCTGGCGCCCTATGCGGTACTGGCCCTCCACGACGACCTCGCCGACCGCCGACGGGTCGCCGTGGTGCAGCGGGATGTGCCGGATCAGGTTGCCGTCGGGGTGCAGCGGCTCGGCCTCGAAGGCCTGCTCGGGGTCGGTGACCGGGTCGAGTACTTCGTACTCGACGATGATGGCCGCGGCGGCCATCCGCGCGGTGTCCGGGTGATCGGCGGCGACGGCCGCGATGGGCTCGCCGTGGTGCCGTACGACCTCGGAGGCGAACACCGGCCGGTCGGGGGTGCCCCGGCCGTGGCGCGGGGTGCCGGGCACGTCCTCGTGCGTGATGACGGCCCGTACGCCGGGCATCTCGCGCGCGTGGCCGGTGTCGATGGACACGATGCGCGCGTGCGCGTGCGGGGAGCGCAGGACGGCCGCCCACAGCAGGCCCTCGGCCCACAGGTCGGCCGCGTACGGGAAGGTGCCCTCGGTCTTGGCGCGGGCGTCGGCGTGCGGCAGGGAGGCGCCGATGCCGTGCGGCAACGGCTCGGCCTCGGGGGCGGGTTCCGCGGCGGTGGTCGCCGTGGCGGCTTCGTTGCTCACACCTGGCCTCCGTCCTGGCCGTAGTGCTGGTCGTGCGGGCCGTGCGGATCGTGCGGTCCCGGGGTGCCGTGCGGCGGTGTGCCGTACGGGTCGGGCGTGCCGTACGGCGGGGTGTCGCCGTAGCCGCCGGGATCGGCCCGCGGCGTGTCGAACGCGCCCGGCGCCTCGAACGCCGACGGGTTGACCCCGCCGGCCCCGGGGCCCGCCTGGTGGGGAATACGGGCCTCGTCCGCGTCCGTCCCGGCGTCGGCGCCGTGCGAGGCCTCGCGTTCGGCGACGACCTCCTTGACGGCCTCCAGGACGCCCCGGTAGCCGGAGCAGCGGCAGAGGTTGCCGCACAGCGCCTGGCGGGTCTCCAGCTCGGTCGGCGCGGGATTGCCCTCCAGCAGGTCGTGCACGGTCATCGCCATGCCGGGCACGCAGAAACCGCACTGCACGGCGCCGCACCGGGCGAGCGCGCGCTGCACGTCGGAGGGCTGTCCGTCGGCGGCCAGGCCCTCGACCGTGCGCACCTCGCTGCCTGCCGCGGTGACCGCCGGGACCAGGCAGGAGGCGACCAGACGGCCGTCGACCTGGACGTTGCAGGCTCCGCACTCGCCCTGCGAGCAGCCGTCCTTGGCGCCCGCGAGGCCGAGGCGCTCGCGCAGCACGTACAGCAGCGACTCGCCGATCCAGGCGTCGGTGACGGGCCGGTCGGCGCCGTTGACGCGCAGGACGTAGGAGGCGAGGGGGTGGTCGTCGTGCGGCGGGAGGGGCGCGGTGTGCTCCGCGTGTTCCCCGGTGGCGCCTTCCTGCGGCCGGGGCGCGGTGTCCTCGGCGGTGCCGTCCGCCCCCGGCGCGGCGGCCTCGGGTGCTTCGGCGGCGTGCTCCGGTACGGCTGTGGGGGCCGGGGTCTGCGGTGCCGCGGCGTCTGCCGGGGTGGGGCGGGCGGACGTCGCGGGTGCTGTGGCCGCCTGCGGGACTCCGGTTGCGCCCGCGGGGCCCTCGTGTCCTGCTGGGCCGCCAGCGGGACGCTCAGGGCCTTCCGCGGGGCCGTGACCGTCCTCGTCGGGTCCCGCTCCGGCCTCGCCCCGCCGCTCCGGGTGGGCGGTCGGCAGGCCGGGCCGCGCGGATTCGGCGGACTCGGCGAACTCGGCCGCCTGGGCAGGTTCGGCGGACTCACCGAACGCGCCGGGGTGGCCGGCCTCGGCGCGGTGCCCTTCGCCCTGCGCCTCGGCGCCCTCGGCTCGCCGGCCGTCCCCGTGAGCGACCGGCTGATGCCCCGTGTCCTCGTGACCGACCGGCGGGTGCCCGGCGCCCCCGTGACCGGGTTCCCCCGCCCCGGTCTCCTCGTGGGCGGTGGTGGCGTGGCCGGTCGGGGGCTGTCCGTACCGCTCGTCCGGCGCGGGTGCGTAGCCCGGCGCCGCCGGGGCGGCCGGAGCGCCCGCCGGATGGGCGTCGGTGTGGTCGGGCAGGCCGGTGTCGGCGGGCCGGTCCCAGGAGCGGCCCGCCTCCTGCGTCGCCCAGGGCGCGGGGGCGCCGCCGGGCAGCGTGGCCGGCGGGGTGCCGCCACCCCACTGCTCGACCAGGGAGGACGTGGTGAACTCACCCGATTCGTCCGGGAGATCGCCGCCGACGACGGGGATGGACCACTGTCCGGTGACGTCGTGCCCGGGCGCGGCCGGGGCGGCGGGCTCCTCGAAGGTCCAGTGCTGGGTCGCGCCCGGGTTGTACGTGAACCGGTCGTCCGCGGCCTGTGTCTGCGGGACGGCGTTCGGGTCGGGCCACTCGGCGCCGCCCGCGGGCGCGGTCCAGGTGCCGGCCTGGGCGGGGTCGCCGGTGCCGGGGGCGACCGCGATCTGCGGCGGCACATAGCCGTGTCCCGGCGCGGCCAGCGGGCTGTCGCCGGACAGCAGGGCGTCGATGCCGCCCTCGGGGAGCTTGACGAAGGCGGTGGCGCCGTCGTCGTAGTCGCCCTGGGGCAGCGGGTCCCAGCGTCCGCCGCCCTGGGGCGTGCCCTCTCCGTGCTGGTCGTCGGTCACGACAGCGCCCTCCCCAGTGCTCGTCGGGCCAGTGCGGCGACGGTGCGCCGCAGGTGCAGTACGGCGGGCGGAAGCGGGGTCACCGAGCCGTCGGGCTCCGGTGCCGGGTCCGGGATGCAGGCCGCGGCGACGTACTCGCCGAAGGCGTTCAGGGCCTCCGGGACGAGGGCGCGGTCGTTGTCCCAGTCGATCAGCTGGGCGACCCACTGCTCCGCCTCCAGGGGCCTGAGCGGCATCGGCGCTATGGCACCGACCGCGCACCGCACTCCGCGCCGGGCGGGGTCGAGGACCACGGCCACGGAGGCCAGCGCGCGGCCCGGCCCGGTGCGCCCGGTGGCCTTCAGGAAGACCTGCGGGGCGTGCAGCAGCGGCACGCGCACGTAGCCGATGAGTTCGCCGCCGCGCAGCATCTCCATGCCGGCCAGCAGGTGCGACACCGGGATCTCCCGGCGGGCTCCGCCCTGGCCCGCGATGATCAGCGTCGCCTCCAGGGCGGCGAGGACCGGCAGCGCGTCACCCGTGGGTGCGGCGGAGGCGATGTTGCCGCCCAGGGTGCCCGCGTTGCGGATGTGCGGCGGGCCCGCGGCGCGCGCGGCGGCGGCGAGCGCCGGGATCAGGGCCGCGAAGTCGGGGCGGCCCATGCGTGCGTGCGTGAGGCCCGCGCCGAGCAGCGCGTGGCCGTCCTGGTACTGCCAGCCGCGGATCTCGCTGATCCGCCCGAGACCCACCAGCGCGGCGGGCCTGAGCTGGCCGGAGTTGACGGCGGCCATCAGGTCGGTGCCGCCCGCCACGGGCACGGCGGTGGGCATGGCCGTGAGGGCCGCCACGGCCTCGTCCAGCGTCGTGGGCAGCGTGACGGCCTGCTCCGCCTGCGGTGCGTGCGTGGTCAAACCGGCTGCCCCTTCCCGCTGCCCCACCTGGTCCCACCTGTGTGGCCGTACGGTACGTGCTCACAGGGCGGACGTGGCAACTCTGGCACATCTTCGCAGGGGGCGGACGCGGGGGTCCTTTAGGAGGCATTCGCCCACCTCATCGCGGAGATGGTCCGTTTTCGCACGGCATCACCGGTGCGCGCCGATTGACACTCTTCGGTGACCCTTGGCGCGGTTTTCCAGCATGTGTTCGAGACAGGCGGCCCGATGGCACGGTCACCTGTTCGGCGGCGCTCCCTCGATCGGGCGACCGAGCACACCGGGGCGCTTCTGCCACGGCCGGGGTCCGGTGGGCGGCCGGTAGGCGACGCCGAGGGCGTCAAGTCGCGCGTAATGGGCGCTCATACGGTGTTCGAACCCAGCGAAGTCCCGCTCAGCGGGGGCGGGCAGCCGGCTCCAGGCCACCTCGGCGAAGGCCGCGAGCCGGGGGAAGGTCTGGTAGTCCACGCGCGCGGTGTCCTCCATCACCTCGGTCCAGACATTGGCCTGAGTGCCCAGCACATGCCGGGCCTCCTCCTCGGTGAGCTCCACCGGGACCGGCTCGAAGCGGTAGACGTCCTCCAGGGTGCGCACAAACCCGATCGGCACCGGCTCGTCCTCGCCCGGGGCCTGACGGTGGTCCAGATACACGTACTGCTCCGGGCACATGACGACGTCATGACCGGCCCGCGCGGCCGCGATCCCGCCTCCGTAACCGCGCCACGACGACACCGCCGCCCCCTTGGCGAGCCCGCCCTCCAGGATCTCGTCCCAGCCGATGAGCCGGCGCCCGCGCGCGGCGAGCCAGGCGTCGAAGTGCCCGATGAACCACGACTGCAGCTCGTCCTCGCCGGCGAGACCGAGCTCCGCGATCCGGGTCTTGGCCGTGACCGAATCCGTCCACTGCTCCTTGCGGCATTCGTCGCCGCCGACGTGGACGAACTGCGACGGGAACAGCTCCAGGACCTCCTCGAAGACCCCCTCGTAGAACCGCAGGGTGGTGTCAGTGGGGGCGAGGACGTTGGCCGAGATCCCCCAGTTGTCCCAGACGGTGAGGGCGGTGGTGTCGATGACGTCGGTGTTGCCGAGTTCCGGGTACGCGGCGATGGCGGCCTGCGAATGGCCGGGTACGTCGATTTCCGGGACGACAGTGATATGCCGCTCGGCGGCATAGGCGACGATCTCCCGGATGTCGTCCTGGGTGTAGTAACCACCGTGCGGTTTCTGCTCCCACAACGGTGAGGCCCGGTGACCGAATTTCGACCGTGCCCGCCAGGAGGCGGTTCCGGTCAGCTTTGGATAGCGCTTGATCTCGATCCGCCAGCCCTGGTCGTCGGTCAGATGGAAATGGAAGACGTTCAGTTTGTGCGCGGCCATCAGGTCGAGATAGCGCAGCACGCCTTCCTTGGGCATGAAGTGCCGTGCCACGTCCAGGAGTAGACCGCGCCAGCGGAACCGGGGCGCGTCGCGGACGGTGACGGCCGGGACCTCCCACTCGGTCCGGCCGGTGACGGGGGCGCGCCGGAACGCCTCCGGGCCGAGCAGCTGACGGAAGGTCTGGGCGCCCCAGAACAGGCCGGCCTCGCTCGCGCCGTCGATGCAGATCAGGTACCCGTCGGCGGACAGCTGGTAGGCCTCGGGGCTGCCGAGTTCGTCCTCGAGCGAGGGGGTGATCCGCAGCAGGATGCGGGAGCCGCTGTCGCGGTGCGGGGCCAGCGGCAACCCGGTCGCCGCGCCGACGGTCGTCCGCAGCCAGCGTGCGACCCGCTCGGTGCCCTCGGTGGCGTCGATCTCGGTGCCCGCGTCGATGACGTATCCGGTGCCGCCGCCGGGCAGCGAGGCCGACACGCTGTTCGGCGCGGGGATCAGCGCCACGTCGGGTTCCGGGAAGAGGGATGTGTCGCTCGTCTCGCCGAATTCGTCGAGTTCGTCGCTCATGCCGCCCGCCGCACCTCCGTCACGCGCGTTGCACTGGGTGCAACCACCGTTCCGCTCCGCACAACTCCGACCGGAGGCCGAGGCTACAGGTCTGGACCACTCCCCGACCAGAGAACGCGAAAACCCCGGCACGCGCGCACCGCGCACGCGCCGGGGACCTCACGTCCGCCGACGGACCCCTACTTGTCGCCGCCCTTGTCGTCGCCGCCGCTGCCCATGGATTCGTAGATCTCCTTGCACATGGGACACACGGGGTACTTCTTCGGGTCGCGGCCCGGCACCCAGACCTTGCCGCACAGCGCCACGACGGGGGTGCCGTCGAGGGCGCTCGCCATGATCTTGTCCTTCTGGACGTAGTGGGCGAAGCGCTCGTGGTCACCGTCGCCGTGGGACACCTGTGGCGTCGGCTCTACGAGGGTCCCCGTACCAGTCCCGCGCTCGGGCTCGAGAGTGCTCATATCGCCAAGGGTACTGAAGCTCACACGCATCAGTTGAGCGAAGGGTCGTCCGGATACGTGGCCACCATCGCCAGCTCGTTGCGCTGGCGGCGCAGTACTTCGCGCCAGAGTCTCTCCGGGGCCGGTGAGGAGACGTCCCCGGGTTCCGACTCGACCACGTACCAGGCCCCCTCGACCAGCTCGTCCTCCAGCTGGCCGGGGCCCCATCCGGCGTATCCGGCGAAGATCCTCAGGGAACCGAGGGCCGAGGCGAGCAGCTCGGGCGGGGCCTCCAGGTCGACCAGGCCGATCGCGCCGTGCACCCGGCGCCAGCCGAGCGGGGCGAGGTCGCCGTTCGCGCCGCCGGGGATGACCGCGACGCCGAGCGCCGAGTCCAGCGAGACGGGGCCGCCCTGGAAGACCACCCCGGGCTCACCGGTGAGGTCGGCCCAGCCTTCCAGGATGTCGCCCACGTCCACCGGGGTGGGGCGGTTGAGGACGACACCGAGGGAGCCCTCCTCGTCGTGGTCGAGAAGGAGCACCACCGCGCGGTCGAAGTTCGGGTCCGCCAGGGCGGGAGTGGCCACGAGCAGCCGCCCTGTGAGCGAGGACACCTCGGTCATGCCAGACATGATCCCGCATCTTCCCCTTCGGTGGGGAGCCAATCGGAGCCGCGGAGTGAACGCAGCTCAGGGAGCGCGGAAGCGCCCTGGGCGCACGCCCCGGCCGGTGACCCCATGTGCCCGATAGCGCACGGTTCGTGTTGTGACACAGCTATGACGCACCTGGGCGGTCCTTGGGCTTACGGACGAGGGGTGATCGGCGATTACCCTGTCTCTCCCGGCCCCCGCGCAACAAGTGATCGGCCGCCCCCTGACCAACTCATCGGAACGCGAGATACATGACCGTCAACGACGATGTCCTGCTTGTCCACGGCGGAACCCCGCTGGAGGGCGAGATCCGTGTCCGCGGTGCGAAGAACCTCGTACCGAAGGCCATGGTCGCCGCCCTGCTGGGCAGCGCGCCGAGCCGCCTGCGCAACGTTCCCGACATCCGTGACGTGCGGGTCGTCCGCGGCCTGCTGCAGCTGCACGGGGTGACGGTCCGGCCGGGCGAGGAGCCGGGCGAGCTGGTGATGGACCCGACGCACGTCGAGAGCGCCAACGTGGCTGACATCGATGCCCACGCGGGGTCCAGCCGTATCCCGATCCTCTTCTGCGGGCCGCTCCTGCACCGCCTCGGCCACGCGTTCATCCCGGGCCTCGGCGGCTGTGACATCGGCGGCCGGCCCATCGACTTCCACTTCGACGTGCTGCGGCAGTTCGGCGCGACGATCGAGAAGCGCGCGGACGGCCAGTACCTGGAGGCCCCCAAGGGCCTGCGGGGTACGAAGATCCGGCTGCCGTACCCGTCCGTCGGCGCGACCGAGCAGGTGCTGCTGACGGCCGTACTCGCCGAGGGCGTGACGGAGTTGTCGAACGCGGCCGTCGAGCCGGAGATCGAGGACCTGATCTGCGTCCTGCAGAAGATGGGCGCGATCATCGCGATGGACACCGACCGCACGATCCGCATCACGGGTGTGGAGCGGCTCGGCGGTTACACCCACCGCGCCCTCCCGGACCGCCTGGAGGCCGCCTCCTGGGCTTCCGCGGCGCTCGCGACCAACGGCAACATCTACGTCCGCGGCGCCCAGCAGCGCTCGATGATGACGTTCCTGAACACCTACCGGAAGGTGGGCGGCGCCTTCGAGATCGACGACGAGGGCATCCGGTTCTGGCACCCGGGCGGCCAGTTGAAGTCCATCGCGCTGGAGACGGACGTGCACCCCGGTTTCCAGACCGACTGGCAGCAGCCGCTGGTGGTCGCGCTGACCCAGGCCACGGGCCTGTCCATCATCCACGAGACGGTGTACGAGTCCCGGCTGGGCTTCACCTCGGCCCTCAACCAGATGGGCGCGCACATCCAGCTCTATCGCGAGTGCCTGGGCGGCTCCGACTGCCGCTTCGGCCAGCGCAACTTCCTGCACTCCGCGGTCGTCTCCGGGCCCACTCGGCTCCAGGGCGCCGACCTGGTCATCCCCGACCTGCGCGGCGGCTTCTCGTACCTGATCGCGGCCCTGGCCGCCGAGGGCACGTCCCGCGTCCACGGCATCGACCTGATCAACCGCGGCTACGAGAACTTCATGGAGAAGCTCGTGGAACTGGGCGCGAAGGTGGAACTGCCGGGCAAGGCGCTCGGCTGACGGGTTCTGGCGCGGTACGACGAAGGGGCGGCCCTCCGCTGGAGGAGGGCCGCCCCTTTGACGTCATCGTGCGTCAGAACGCACTGTACGCCGTCCCGTGACGTACGAACGACAAGGTCACTTACCCTTGGCCGCTTCCTTCAGCTTGCTGCCCGCGGTGACCTTCACGCTGTAGCCGGCGGGGATGTTGATCGGCTCGCCGGTCTGCGGGTTGCGCGCGGTGCGAGCGGCACGGTGGGTGCGCTCGAAGGTCAGGAAGCCGGGGATGGTGACCTTCTCGTCGCCCTTGGCGACGATCTCGCCGACGGTCTCGGCGAACGCGGCCAGCACGGCGTCGGCGTCCTTGCGGGTCACCTCGGCGCGGTCGGCCAGCGCGGCCACCAGCTCACTGCGGTTCATGTTGTTACTCCCGTGTTTTTCTTGCCGTTGGGGTGTGCCACGCGACGGATACGCCCGAGGCACTGCGATGCCGATGCGCTCGCGCCCAGGGACGCATCCTGCCCCTACCTGCGGCGGTAAAGCCAATCCGGCACCCGTAGGAGTCGTGAGAACACCCTGGGGAGTCACACGAAAAGCGCCTGCTCGGCGTCACCCTAGAGGGCGCCCGGCATCGGCTGGTTCCACGACGCGCCGGTGCACGGGCCGCCGTGGTGATCCTCACAGCCCCTGCACAGTACGGCACGCCGTCACCGGGCCGACGCCCGGCCGCCGCTTTTCCTTCACCCGGCTCTTCCTTCACCCGGCCGGGCGCGAGCCGGCACCCGGCCCGGAACGCCGGGGCCGGGCCTCGGCCCGGGGCCGGAGCGGTCCGGGCCAGGCCCTGTCGTCGATCTCCCTCCCCCAGCCGTCGGCCGGGGGTGCCCCCAGCCCCGCGACGGCAGGGCCTAGGCCGTCGCGCCGGCGGCCTTCGCGGCCTCGCGGACCGCGCCCGCCACCGCGCCCGCGACCTTGTCGTTGAAGACGCTCGGGATGATGTAGTTCGGGTTGAGCTCGTCCTCGCTGACCACGTCGGCGAGGGCCTTCGCAGCGGCCAGCATCATCTCGGTGTTGACGGTGCGGGACTGGGCGTCCAGCAGGCCGCGGAAGACGCCCGGAAAGACCAGCACGTTGTTGATCTGGTTCGGGAAGTCCGAGCGGCCGGTGGCCACAACGGCCGCCGTCTGACGGGCGATTGCGGGGTCCACCTCGGGGTCGGGGTTCGCGAGCGCGAACACGATGGCGCCGTCCGCCATGGCGGCCACGTCGTCGCCGTCGAGCACGTTCGGGGCGGAGACGCCGATGAACACGTCGGCGCCGCGCACGGCCTCCTTGAGGGTGCCGGTCAGGCCCTCGGGGTTGGTGTTGTCGGCGATCCAGCGCAGCGGCGAGTCGGACGGGGCGTTCACCAGGTCCTCGCGGCCGGAGTGGACGACACCGTGGATGTCGGCGACGACGGCGTTCTTCACGCCCGCGGCGAGCAGCAGCTTGAGGATGGCCGTACCGGCGGCGCCGGCGCCGGACATGACGACCCGGATGTTCTCGATCGCCTTGTCCGTGACGCGCAGCGCGTTGGTCAGGGCGGCGAGGACGACGATCGCGGTGCCGTGCTGGTCGTCGTGGAAGACGGGGATGTCGAGGGCCTCGCGCAGGCGCGCCTCGATCTCGAAGCAGCGGGGGGCGGAGATGTCCTCCAGGTTGATGCCGGCGAACCCGGGGGCGATCGCCTTGACGATCTCCACGATCGCATCGCTGTCCTGGGTGTCCAGGCAGATCGGCCAGGCGTCGATGCCGGCGAAGCGCTTGAAGAGGGCCGCCTTGCCCTCCATGACGGGCAGCGCCGCCTTGGGGCCGATGTTGCCGAGGCCGAGCACGGCGGAGCCGTCCGTCACGACCGCAACGGAGTTGCGCTTGATGGTGAGGCGGCGGGCGTCCTCGGGGTTCTCGGCGATCGCCATGCACACGCGGGCCACGCCCGGCGTGTAGACCATGGACAGGTCGTCACGGTTGCGGATGGGGTGTTTCGACGCCATCTCGATCTTGCCGCCGAGGTGCATCAGGAACGTACGGTCGGAGACCTTGCCGAGGGTGACGCCCTCGATCCCGCGCAGCTTCTCGACGATCTCCTCGGCGTGGGCCGTGGAGGTGGCCGCGATGGTGACGTCGATACGGAGCTTCTCGTGGCCGGACGCGGTGACGTCGAGGCCGGTGACCGAGCCTCCGGAGGACTCCACGGCGGTGGTGAGCTGCGAGACGGCGGTTCCGCTCGCGGGCACCTCCAGCCGGATGGTCATCGAGTAGGAGACGCTGGGCGCCGTTGCCATGGCCGACTTCCTCTGCTTTCACCGTGTCGCGAGTTGTGCCGTCCGATCGTCGCACCTACCGCGGAGTACGTGGTAGTCGCCCTGGATTGCGGACGTTTTGTTCATGAGCGATGACCGGTTGCTGCGCTGTTTCGGAAAACTACTTCCACCATACGAGAAACGATCAGGCAAAGAAAGAGACCCACGTCACACAGGACGTGGGTCTCTCTCACGCTTATGACACCGACCCGCCATGCTCGCCTCGCGGCAAGTGGTCCCTCGCAGGGACGAAGGTTGGGCCCGGGGGCTTGGATCGAGCCGGTGCCGCAACCAGGCTAACAAACGGATGCCGAGGACCATTCCCCCTGCGGGGAGTTCACAGGAAAGTCAGTCCCGCAGCAGGTCCGGCACCCCGGCCGCGTCGGGCTCGTCCCGCTCCACCGACACCACCGTCAGCTGCTGGGTCGCGCGGGTCAGCGCCACGTACAGCACGCGCAGGCCGGCCGGGGACTCGTCGGCGATCTCCGCCGGGGAGACGACGACTGTCGCGTCGTACTCCAGCCCCTTGGCCTCCAGGCTGCCGAGCGCCACCACCCGGTCGCCGAGCCCGGCCAGCCAGCGCCGGGCCTCCTCGCGCCGGTTCATGGCGACGACCACGCCGACCGTGCCGTCCACCCGGTCCAGCAGCCGCTCGGCCTCGGCCCGCACGGTGGCCCCCAGGGAGTCCCGTACGACGAGGAAGCGCGGCTCGACCCCGGTGGACCGCACGGCCCTCGGCGCCTCGGAGCCGGGCATGGCGAGCGCGAGCACCTTGGCGGCCAGCTCGGCGATCTCGGCGGGGTTGCGGTAGTTCACGGTCAGCTCGAAGCGGCGCCGGGGGCGGGTGCCGAGCGCCTCGTCGCGGGCCTCGGCGGCCTCGTCCGGGTCGGACCAGGAGGACTGGGCCGGGTCGCCGACCACCGTCCAGGTGGCGTGCCGGCCGCGGCGGCCGACCATGCGCCACTGCATCGGCGTGAGGTCCTGCGCCTCGTCCACGATGACGTGCGCGTACTCGGTGCGCTCCTGCGCGAGCCGCTCGGCCCGCTCCCGCTGGGTCTCCTCGCGCACCGGCATCAGCTCCTCCAGCCCGGTGAGCTGGTCCAGCGGGTCGATCTCGCGCTTCTTCCGCGGCCGGGCCGGGGCGCCGAGGATCGTCTGGAGCTCGTCCAGCATGGCGATGTCGTGCACCGAGTGGCCGTCGCGCTGGAGGGAGCGGGCGACCTTGCGGACCTCGCCGGGGTTGAGGATCCGGCGGGCCCAGCGGCCCAGCCGCCGCTCGTCGGCCATGGCGGCGAGCACCGCCTTCGGGGTCAGCTCGGGCCACCAGGCGTCGAGGAAGGCGACGAAGACGTCCTCGGACGTCACGTCCTCGTCGAAGGAGGAGCGCAGCTCGGCGGCGAGCTCCGGGTCGGTGTGCCGGGCGGCCGACCCCGACTTGGCCCACAGCGCGTCCAGCAGCAGCTTGCGGGCGCGCGGCCGGAGCAGGTTGACGGGCGCGGTGCCGCCGAGCGCGGTACGGCGGATCCGCTCCAGTTCCTCCGCCTCCAGCTCCAGACGGCGCCCGAAGGCGACGACGCGCAGCCGGGACGGCGGCCCGTCGAAGGCCCGCGGCCCGCCGTCCTGCTCGGAGGCGGGGCGGGGGGCGGGCCCCAGTTCCAGGGCGCCCCGGGCGGCCTTCCGCAGCACCTTCAGCATCCGGTACGAGCCCTTTGCGCGGGCCACGGCCGGGGAGTCGTACAGCGTGGCCTCGGCGCCGTCGACGAGCGAGCCGATCGCGCGGATCGCGACCTGGCCCTCCTCGCCGAGCGAGGGCAGCACGCCCTCGGTGTAGGCGACGAGCAGCGGGGTCGGGGAGACGATCAGGATGCCGCCCGCGTACCGGCGTCTGTCCTGGTAGAGCAGGTAGGCGGCGCGGTGCAGGGCGACGGCGGTCTTGCCGGTGCCCGGGCCGCCCTCCACATAGGTGATGGAGGCGGCGGGGGCGCGGATGACCATGTCCTGCTCGGCCTGGATGGAGGAGACGATGTCCCGCATGGTGTGGCTGCGGGCCTGGCCGAGGGCGGCCATCAGGGCGCCGTCGCCGATCACGGGAAGCTCACGGCCGTCGAGACAGGCGGTCAGCTCGGGCCGCATCAGATCGTCCTCGACGCCGAGCACCCGGCGCCCCTTGGACCGGATGACCCGGCGCCGTACGACGCGTCCCGGGTCCACGGGGGTCGCCCGGTAGAAGGGCGCGGCGGCAGGGGCCCGCCAGTCGATGACCAGCGGCGCGTAGTCCTCGTCGAGCACGCCGATGCGCCCGATGTGCAGGGTCTCGGCGATGTCGGCGGTGTTGTCGTCGCGCACGGCGCCCTCGGCGGGTTCCACGGCGGTGTAGGCGCCGTCGGGCCCCTTCTTGCCGTCCTTGCCGAGCAGCAGGTCGATCCGCCCGAACAGGAAGTCCTCGAACTCGTTGTTGAGCCGGTTCAGGTGGATGCCGGCCCGGAAGACCTGCGCGTCCCGCTCGGCCAGCGCGCCCGGTGTGCCGACCTGGCCGCGCTGGGCCGCGTCGTGCATCAGGAACTCGGCCTCGTGGATCTTCTCCTCGAGCCGCCGGTACACCCGGTCCAGGTGTTCCTGTTCGACGCCGATCTCCCGGTCACGGACGGAATCGTGTGCGTCGTGTACCGAGCCGACCGCGGACTGCTGAACCTGAGCGGCCACCGGGCCCCCTTCTGACGTGCTGGGCAGCCGTCAACCGTACGCGAAGGGGACCCGGCAAAGCTACGGCAACTACGCCTGCACCTGCACCAGCTTCTTGCCCTGGAAGGTCACCACCTCGAAGTGGTCGATCTCGTTGGGCTTGAAGGCCGCCGCGCCACCGATGTAGAGCGGTTTCTTGGACTCCGGCGTCGTGCCGTCCGGGATGCCGTAGCCGGCGTCCGGTACGGACCAGGAGGACATCGTCACGCGCTGCCCGTTCTTCGCGACGAGCACCAGGGAGCACTTGATCGGGCCCTTGGCGTTCTTCAGCTCCAGGACCGTCTGGGTGCCCCAGTCCTTCGGGGCCATGGCGACGGTGGCGCTGATCTGCGACGACGGGTCCGTGGCCGACTTCTTGTCGGGCATGGCCTCGAAGGTGGTCTGCGCGGAGGACGCCGTGACCTGCCCACCGCCGTCCGAGCCGCTGTTGACCGCCACCGCGGCCAGCGGCCCGGCGATGATCAGGGCGGCCGCGGCCGCGATCATGTAGAAGCTGCGGCGGCGCTTCTGGGCGCGCTTCTCCGCGACCTCGTCGACCAGCTTCTCCACGAGCCGCGGGCTGGGCTTCGCGGACAGCGACTCGCCGATCGCGGGGGAGCTGCCGGCCCCCGGCAGGTCCGCGAGCGCGGCCAGCATCGGCTCCATCCCGGCCAGCTCGTCCAGCTGCTGGGCGCACCATTCGCAGCCGGCGAGATGCGCCTCGAAAGCGGTTGCCTCGGCGTCGTCGAGAATTCCGAGGGCGTAGGCGCCGACGGTCTCGTGCTCGCTCGGCACCGAAGATCCCGAACTGGGGTTCATGGGACCAGACATACCCGGACCACCCGGGCCGAATCCATGCATCCCCCCGTATCCACTGCTCATCACGCCGTCACCCCCCGCTCCTCCAGTGCCAGCTTCATCGACCGCAGGGCGTAGAACACCCGAGAACGCACCGTGCCACTGGGGATACCCAGCGTCTCGGCCGCCTCATTGACCGTACGCCCCTTGAAGTACGTCTCGACGAGCACCTCCCGGTGAGCCGGGGTCAGGTCGTCGAGCGCGTCCGACAGCGTCATCAGCCACAGCGCCTTGTCGATCTCGTCCTCCGCGGGGATGACCTCCAGCGGCGACGGATCGACCTCCTGCGGCCGGGCCTGCCGGCTGCGGTGGCCGTCGATGACGATGCGGCGCGCGACCGTCACCAGCCAGGGGCGTACCGAACCGGTCGCCCGATTGAGCTGACCGGCGTTCTTCCAGGCACGGATGAGCGTTTCCTGTACGACGTCCTCGGCGCGCTGCCGATCACCGGCGACCAGGCGCAGGACATACGCGAGCAGGGGTCCGGCGTGCTCTCGATACAGCGCACGCATCAGCTCCTCATCCGGTTCCGAGGGCTGTGAGGACATGCGATGTCGGGCCCTCGATCCACGTTCATTGGCCACGGCCGCATCCTTGCGCACGCCCACCTCCGGTGTCCGGGGGTTCCCCCAGTCGGTCGCTCGCCCACCCGTACGGAAGGAAGCGGCGCGGTGTTCAAACGGAGATGACAGTTTTCTCGGCGGTGACGTGACGAGCGGGACATGCGACCACAATCCCACCACATGATCTTCACATTTCAGACACGCGGCCCGGGATGCCGGCCAATCCCCGTGTACGGGGCATCCAAACCCGGTGTTACGGAAATCACGCCCGCGCGAGCGCGGCCCGCCGCCGGTGCCGGGCCACCCGCTCCCGGTTCCCGCACACCTCGCTGGAACACCATCTCCGGCGCCGCCCCCGGGAGGTGTCGAGGTACACGAGCGGGCAGTTGTCCCCCTCACACTCTCGCACGGCCGCCCGCGCGACGGGGTCGGTGAGCAGGTCCACGGCGTCCCGCGCGACGAGCGCGAGCAGCCCGGCGCAGGTCGGCGGGCCGGCCAACTCCCTGGTGAGCCCGCCGTCCCCACCGCGTACGGCACGTGGGACGGGGGTCGAGGCCTCGGCGACCTCGTTGACCCGCCGCAGCGCCCTCTCGTACGACGGCGTGTCCGGCGCCTGCGGGTTGCGCACCAACTGCCCGACATGGGCGCGCAGTTCCCGGAACCCGGCCAGCCAGGAGGCATCGACGTGACCGAGCACCGTCCCCTCCGGCACGAGCCCCACCCCGCCGATCCACTCGGACAACGCCTCGACGCCGTCCAGCCGTTCGGCCGGATGCGTGGTCGCGAGGAGATCGAGGCAGATCCGTCCGGCGTCGAACCGCGGCTCGTAGGGGGGCGTGGCCGTACCCAGTGCCATGTGCCTGTCACCGCCTAGGCAGGAAGCGTGGGGTCTTCTCCGTGGGGGTCTTCTGCGTGGGGCTCTCCTCTTCACAGTGCCCGCCCGGGGCCGCAGCCGGAACCCCTCGTACCAGCTGATCACCTCCCGGACCGGCGCCGCGCTGGGGATAAGGTCAACTCAGAAGATCAACAGCCCAGTTGAATACCGAACCGGGAGGATCCGATGGCTTCGGACGGCGCCGACGGCACCTACGGCAAGCTGCTCGCCCTGCTCGATGAGCACCAGGCGACGTATCGGGTGATCGAGCACGCCCCGGAGGGCGGTACCGAGGCGGTCAGCCGGCTCCGCGGCCACGCGCTCGACCAGGCCGCCAAGTGCATCATCGTCATGGTGAAGATCGGGAAGAAGGAGAAGCGCCACGTGCTGGTGGTCGTGCCGGGGGACAAGCGGATCGACCTGGGGGCGGTGAAGGCGCTCTACGGCGGCACCTACGCCTCCTTCGCCTCCCCCGACATCGCCGAGGAACTGGCGGGTTCCCCCAGCGGCACCATCCTTCCCCTGTCCTTCGACGAACGGCTGGAGCTGATCGTCGACCCCGGGCTGCTGGTGCACCCGGAGTTCTACTTCAACGCCGCCCGGCTCGACCGGTCGCTCGCGCTGTCGACGGCCGACTACCTCTCCATCGCCGAGCCCCGCGTGGAGCCGGTGTCACTGGACTGACGGGGTGAGCGCCAAGGCCATGCCGAGGCCGACGAGTACCGTCGGTCGCGGCCGGCGCGAACCAGACCAGATGGGCGAAGCGCATGAACAGGCCGTAACCGATCTGCTGGACGACCGTGAGCTGACGTCGGAGCCCGGCTACGCGTCCGCGTACTTCGCGTCCGTCGCCGGGTCCAGGGCCAGGCGGTAGCCGCGTTTGACCACCGTCTGGATCAGTTTGGGGGCGCCGAGGGCCGTGCGGAGGCGGGCCATCGCCGTCTCCACCGCGTGTTCGTCGCGGCCGGCGCCGGGCAGGGCGCGCAGGAGGTCCGCCCGGGGGACCACCCAGCCGGGGCGGCGGGACAGGGCCCGGAGCAGGGACATTCCCGCCGGGGGGACCGGTCTCAGGGCGCCGTCGACCAGGACCGCGTGGCCCCGGATCTCCACCCGGTGACCGGCGATCGGCAACGCCCTTGACCTGCCCGGCAGTTCCTGGCACAGGAGCTGGACCAGGGGGCCCAGGCGGAAGCGTTCCGGCTGGATCGTGTCCACGCCCTGGGACTGGAGGGGAATCGCCGTGACCGGGCCCACACAGGCCGGGAGGACGTCGTGGGCGAGGGCCGACAGCAGCTCCTGCAACAGGCCTCGGCTTTCCGCGCGGGAGAGGAGGGAGGCCGCCGCCGGGGCGCTCGTGAAGGTCAGCGCGTCCAGGGAGCGGGAGACCGTCGCGTCCAGGAGGCGGTCCAGCGGGGTGATGTCCTCCGGGGGCATCCAGCGGTACACCGGGACCGGGACCACCTCCGCTCCCCCGGCCCGCAGGGACTCGACGAAGCCTGGGAGCGGCTCGCCGTGCAGCTGGACGGCGATACGGCGGCCGTCCACGCCCTGCTCCAGCAGGTGGTCCAGGACCTCCGCCAGGGACTCCGAGGAAGGGGACCACGCCTCCGTCAGGCCCGCCGCGCGGATCGATCCCTTGACCTTCGGGCCCCGGGCGAGGAGGTCCACCCCCCTCAACCGGCCGAGCAGCTGCTCGCCGAGGCCCCAGCCGTCGGCGGCCTCTATCCAGCCCCGGAAGCCGATCGCCGTGGTGGCCACGGCCACATCGGGCGCCTGGTCGATGATCTCCTTCGTCGCGGCGAGGAGTTCGCCGTCGTCGGCCAGCGGCACGATGCGCAGGGCCGGTGCGTGCAGGACGGCGGCACCGCGCCGCTGCAGCAGGGCGCCCAGCTCGTCGGCCCGGCGCGCGGCGGTGACACCCACGGTGAATCCCGCGAGCGGACCGTGCTCAGGGGCTCCGGGGCGCTGCTCTTCGTCGTACATGGGGCATCTCCTAGCTGACCGGCGCGCGAATCGAGCCTGTCAACGGCGCGTGACAGGCTCGGTTCGGCTTCATTGCACCGGTGTTACGTCACACTTCCGCGTAGCTGAGCTGGGCCTTTGTCTCCGAAGCCGCCAGCGGCACGGCCTCTCGCGCCGGGCGGCGAAGGTATACGGCCCAGGTCACCGCGAAGCAGACGGCGTAGAAGGCGAGGAAGGCGACGAACGCTCCGGTGCCGGTGCCGTAGGACAGGAAGGACTGGCGGAAGGCCAGGTTGATGCCGACCCCGCCGAGCGCGCCGACCGCGCCGATCAGGCCCATGGAGGCGCCGGACAGCCGGCGGCCGTAGAGCACCGCGGCCTCCCCCTCCAGGCCCTTGGCCAGGGCCTTGTTCTGGAAGATGCCGGGGATCATCTTGTACGTCGAGCCGTTGCCGAGCCCGCTGAGCACGAACAGGACGACGAAGACGGACACGAACAGCGGCAGCGACTTCTGCCGGCTCGCGGCGATCAGCACGCCGGTGGCGGCGGCCATGGCGACGTAGTTCCACAGGGTGATGCGGGCACCGCCGAAACGGTCCGCGAGCCGGCCGCCGAGGGGGCGGATCAGGGAGCCGAGCAGCGGGCCGATGAAGGTGAGGTACGCCGCCTGGAGCGGGGTGCGGCCGAACTGGATCGTCAGGACCTGGCCGAAGGCGAAGCTGTAGCCGATGAAGGAGCCGAAGGTGCCGACGTAGAGGAACGACATGATCCAGGTGTGGGCGTCCTTGGCGGCGTCCTTGGCCGCGCCGGTGTCGTTCTTCACCGTCGCCAGATTGTCCATGAAGCACGCGGCGAGGATCGCGGCCACGACGATCAGCGGGATGTAGATGCCCAGCAGGACCCGCGGGCCGCCGCTCGCGCCGATGACCGCGAGGGCGACGAGCTGGATGACGGGTACGCCGATGTTGCCGCCGCCCGCGTTCAGGCCGAGCGCCCAGCCCTTCTTCTTCAGCGGGAAGAAGGCGTTGATGTTGGTCATGGAGGAGGCGAAGTTGCCGCCGCCGATGCCGGCCAGGAGGCCCACCACGAGGAACGTGCTGAAGGACGTGCCCGGCTTCATCACCGCGAAGGCCGCGATCGTCGGGATCAGCAGCAGACTCGCCGAGATGATCGTCCAGTTGCGCCCGCCGAAGACGGCCACGGCGAAGGTGTAGGGGACGCGTACGACCGCGCCCACGAGAGTGACCATCGAGGTCAGCAGGAACTTGTCGGCGGGCGTGAGGCCGTACTTCGGGCCCATGAACAGAACGAGGACGGACCACAGGGTCCAGATCGAGAAGCCGATGTGCTCCGAGAGGACGGAGAACCAGAGGTTCCGGTTGGCGATCCGTTCCCCGGTCGCCTTCCAGAATCCCTCGTCCTCCGGGTCCCAGCGCTCGATCCAGCGGCCGCTGCGACGGGTTGGGGCTGTTGGGGCTGGGGCTGTCATCACGCCTCCACGGGGGCTACGGCTGCTCGGTCTGCCGTCGACCTGCCATCGACTGACTCAGCCCGAAGGTAGGGAGGGCGCGTTTCCTGCCTGTGGCTGTGGGTGACCGGAAGGGAACGTTGCTCTCACTCGGCCGGCAACCGGTCGGTGAGGCCCGCTCACGGGCGCATGACACCGGCGTCGACGGCGGGAATCCATGCCCCGGCGGGCCGCCGCAGCCACCCCTGCTCCCCCGCGAGTTCGGCCGCCGCCCGGCGCAGCGCGTCCAGACCGGGATGGACCAGCCCCTTCCGCCACACCAGGGAGACCGGCGACAGCGGGACGGGATCGACGAGCGGGCGGCGGACCGTGCGGGGCATGGCCGGAAAGTCGACCACGGCCAGCACCGGATGCCGGTTCCTGGCCATGATCCGCTCGAACTCCTCTTCCCCGACGGCCGGCGGCAGGGGCGCGGCGAGGTGGATGCCCCGCCCCTCGAAGAGCCGGCTCGCCAGGTCGGTCCACTCCAGGGTGCGCGGGTTCCCGGCACCGGCGTACACGGTCTCGCCGGCCAGCGCGGCCACCGGCACCTCGGCGCGGGCGGCCAGCGGATGGTCCTGGGGCAGAACGACGGCCATCGGCTCGCAGCGCACCGGCTGCTGCTCCAGAGCGGACCGCAGCGCCGGGTCCAGGCCGGCGAAACGGCCGAAGGAGGCGTCCAGCCGGCCGGCCAGCAGTTCGGCGGCGGCCCCGGTCAGGCCGCTCTCGTAGCGGACCATCAGCTCGCGGTCCGGGGCGAGTTCACGGGCCCGGTGCAGCACGCGCCGGCCGGTGCCCAGGCCCGGGGAGTTGAGGTCCACCAGCAGCGGGCGGGACCGGCCGGGGGCGAAGGCGGCGAGCAGGTCGTCCTGGGCGGCGAGGAGGCGCCGGGCGAGCGGCAGCAGCCGTTCACCGTCCGCGGTCAGGGTCACCTGCCGGGTCGTCCGCACGAACAGTTCGGCGCCCAACTCCCGCTCCAGCCGCCGTACATCCCGGCTGAGCGCCTGCTGGGCGACGTACAGGCGGGCCGCGGCCCGGGTGAAGTGCAGTTCCTCGGCCACGGCGACGAAGGCGCGCAGAAGACGGGGATCCAGGTCGGTGCGGGCGGGCATGCCCGTGAACTTACAACGCAGATGCGTGAATCGGCACCGAGAAGGTGTTGGCCCCCGTGATCCACAAGGGGCGAGGGTGAACCCATGCCCTCCGTCATATCCAGAACCACCGGCAACTACCGCCGCTTGTTCTCGCTCCCCGGCGCCCGTGCCTTCACCACCGGCAACCTCCTCGCCCGGCTGCCCATGGGCATGTTCAGCGTGAGCGCCGTCGTGATGATCGCCGGCTCGCGGGGCTCGTACGCCCTGGCCGGCGCCGTCACCGCGACCGGTCTCGCGGCGACCGCGCTGGCCGGACCCTGGATCGCCCGGCTCGTCGACCGGCACGGGCAGGCCCGCGTCGCCGTACCGGCCACGCTCACCTCGGTGCTCGGCAGCCTCGCGCTGCTGCTGTGCGTGCGCTACGGCGCCCCCGACTGGACCCTGTTCGCCGCGTACGCCGGCACCGCGGCCACCCCGAACATCGGCGGCCTGTCCCGCGCCCGCTGGGCCCATCTGCTGCGCGACGAGCCGGGCGCGCTGCACACCGCGAACTCCTTCGAACAGGCCGCCGACGAGCTGTGCTTCATGCTCGGCCCGGTGCTGGCCGCCTTCCTCACCGGCACGTTCTTCCCGGAGGCGGGCACGCTCACGGGCGCGGTGCTGCTGCTCGCCGGCATGCTGCTGTTCACCGCCCAGCGGGCCACCGAGCCGCCGCCGCGGGCCCGTTCCCAGGCGCCCTCGCCGCTGCGCAGCCCGGGCATCCGGCCGCTGCTGGCCTGTTTCACCGCGACCGGAGCGGTGTTCGGCTCGATGGAGGTCGTCACGATCGCGTACGCCGACGCGCAGGGTCACCGTACGGCGGCCGGCGCAGTCCTCGCCCTCCAGGCGGCGGGCTCCTGCGCGGCGGGCCTGGCGTACGGCGCGCTGAGACCGGCCGGGGTGCGGCTGGGCCACTGCCTGGCGGGGATGGCCGCGCTGATGACGCTGCCGTGGGCCGCCGCGGGGATCGCCGGTTCGCTGTGGGCGCTCGCGGGTGCGCTGCTGGTGGCGGGCATGGCGACGGCGCCGACCATGGTCACGGCGATGACGCTGGTCCAGCAGCGCACGCCGGCCGACCGGCTGAACGAGGGCATGAGCCTGATGGTGACGGGGCTGCTGACGGGGATCGCGTGCGGTTCGGCGGTGGGCGGCTGGGCGGCGGAGCACCTCTCGCCGACCTCCGCGTACGCCGTACCAGCGGCCGGCGCCGCCCTGGCCCTCGGGTGGGCGTCGCTCACCGGCGCCGACAGGGTGCCGCCGCAGTCCCCACGACAACGGCCCCGCCGCTGAAAAGCGACGGGGCCGTTGCCCACATGGGGTGAACCCCCGGAGGGGCCTGGTGGAGATGGCGGGAATCGAACCCGCGTCCAACGGTGCAGAATCAGGGCTTCTCCGTGTGCAGTCCGCTTCGCTTTTCTCGGCCCCGGCGATCACGCGAACAAGTCGCCGACGGGCTCAGTCACTGTTTGGTTTCCCTCTTCACCCCGTGACCGGGATCAAGGTTTAGTTCCCTAGCTGATGCCAGGATCCGGGTCGGGAACAGCCCCGGGCTGACACTTCGCAAGTCGCTACTTAGGCAGCGAGGGCGAAGGAATCGCGCTTGGTGTTGGCGATTATTTTTTGCGACATATGGTTTACGAGATCATTGCCGCTTCCTCGACACGCTTCCCCTGCTTCGACAGCCGCTGTCGAAACCGATCATCCCCATGTTGATTTTTCAATCCCCTCCAAGGAGGGTTCGCGCACCCTCTGTGGAGTGCACTGCCATCGTACGTGACCAACGCACGCCGATGCCAGCCTATTCCCCGGCGGCCGGCTGGACGCCGCGCTGCCTGCGCCTCGCCGCCGCGATCGCCCGGTCCGACTCCCGCCGGTCCTGCTTCTCCCGCAGCGTCTGCCGCTTGTCGTACTCCTTCTTGCCTCGCGCGAGGGCGATCTCGGCCTTCGCCCGGCCGTCCTTGAAGTAGATGGCGAGGGGCACGATCGTGTGACCCGTCTCCTGGGACTTCGACTCCAACTTGTCGATCTCCTCGCGGTGCAGGAGCAGCTTGCGCTTGCGGCGCGCGGAGTGGTTGGTCCAGCTGCCCTGGTGGTACTCGGGGATGTGGGCGTTGTGCAGCCACGCCTCACCGCGGTCGATCTGGACGAAACCGTCGGTCAGCGAGGTCCGCCCCTCGCGCAGCGACTTGACCTCGGTGCCCATGAGCACGAGCCCGGCCTCGTAGGTGTCGATGATCGCGTAGTCGTGCCGGGCCTTCTTGTTCTGGGCGACGATCTTGCGCTTGCCGCCCTTCTCGCCGTCCCTGGCCTTGGCGGCCCCGCCGCCCTGCTTGGGCTGGGACTCCTTCGGTACGTACATTCCCTTGCTCATAGTGCCGACCATTTTCGCACCACACAGGGGGTGTGAGTACAGCCGATTACGAGGGGCCATCAGGGGGCCACCAGGCATGGCTACGACGGGTCGCCCAGGCCGGTGAGGACCGTCTCGGCCCGGGTCAGGGCCTCCGGGCCCGCGTCCAGGTCGGGGGTGATGCCCCGGCCGTCGACCGCGTGGCCGGAGGGGGTGCGGTAGTGGCCGACGGTCAGCTCGGCCACCGCGCCGTCGGGCAGCTCGGTCGGCATCTGGATCGAGCCCTTGCCGAAGGTGCGCGAGCCGATCACCACCGCGCGGCCCCGGTCCTGCAGGGCCCCGGTGAGCATCTCGGCCGCGCTCATCGTGCCGCCGTCGACCAGGGTGACCAGGGGCCGGGTGGTGTCGCCGCCGGGGTCGGCGTGCAGGGAGCGCTGGGCGCCGTCGACGTCGTAGGTGGCGACCAGGCCGCCGTCGAGGAAGGCGGAGGCGGTGTCCACCGCCTCGGTGACCAGGCCCCCGGAGTTGCCGCGCAGGTCGAGGATGACGCCGGCGTCGGCCGGGGCCTGCCGGAGGGCGGCCCGCACGGCGTCGCCGGAGCCCTTGGTGAACGCGGCGATCCTGATGACGGTGACCCCGCCGGGCAGCTTGCGCACGGTCACCGAGTCCGTCGACAGGCTGGCCCGGTGCAGGGCCTCGGTCCACGCGCGCGTGCCGCGCTGCAGGCCCAGCCTGACGGTCGTGCCGGCGGCCGCGTCGTCGGCGTCGCCGCGCAGTAAGGAGATCACCTCGGTGACCGGCAGCCCGTCGACCTTGCTGCCGTCCACGCTGCGCAGCCGGTCACCCGCGCGGATCCCGGCCGCGGCGGCCGGGGAGCCCGGCTGCACCCGGGTCACCTCGATCCTGCCGTCCCGCTCGCGCCGCGCCCACAGGCCGACGCCGGTGTAGCGGCCGTCGAGGGCCTCCTGGAACTCCTGGTACGCGCCCTCGCTGTACACCGCGCCCCAGCGGTCCCCGCTGCGGCTGACGGCCCGTTCGGCGGCCTCCATCGGGGACTTGCCGTCGGCCATCGCCTCGGCGGCGGCCCGCTGCACGTCCTCGTGCCCGGCTGCGGCCCTCTGGGGGTCCTCGTGCCCGGCGGTCGTAAGCGCCGGCCCGGCGGCGGTCCTGCGCGCGGTGGCGTCGGGCTCCTGGAAGGAGCCGGTGGCGGCGCCGGTGACCAGGACGCCGGCGAAGACCAATGTCAGGGCGGCCCCGCGGCGGGTGCGGCGGGGCGGACAGAACAGGTCTCGGCCTGACATGGCGGTGAGTCTAGGACAACGCGAAGGGCCGTACGGGCGGATGCCCCGTACGGCCCTCTTGGCATGCGTCACACCTTCAGGTACTTGCGCAGGGCGAAGAACGCCGCAAGTGACGGCATGAGGACGCTGGTTGCGAGGATCAGCGGCAGCTTGGTCAACACCGCGTCCCAGCCGACGAAGTTGATGAGCGTGAGGTGGTGGGCGAGGTCCATGCCGTGGTCGATGGTGAAGTACCGGCCGACCACCAGAGCCACGCAGGCGAGTCCGCCGCCGATGAGTCCGGCGACCGCGGCCTCGGCGATGAACGGCGCCTGGATGTAGAAGCCCGAGGCGCCGACCAGGCGCATGATCCCGGTCTCGCGCCGGCGGCTGAACGCCGAGACGCGCACGGTGTTGATGATCAGCAGCAACGCGACGATCAGCATCATCGCCATCACGCCGAGCGCGCCGCGGTTCATCAGGTTCAGCAGCGTGAAGAGGTTGTCCAGGATGCCCTTCTGGTCCTGCACGGACTGCACACCGGGGCGCCCGTTGAAGGCCGACGCGATCACCTGGTACTTCTGCGGGTCCTTCAGCTTGATCCGGTACGACTCCTGCATCTGGTCCGGCGTCAGCGAGCTGGCCAGCGGGGAGTTGCCGAACTGCTCCTTGTAGTGCTTGTAGGCCTCGTCCTGCGACTCGTACGACACCTTCTCGACGACCGGCATCTTCTTCAGGTCGGCGAGGATCTGGTTCTTCTGGTCCTCGGTGACCGCGCCCTTGGCGCAGTTGACGTCCGAGTCGGCGTCGTGCTTGTTGCACAGGAAGATCGAGACGTTGACCTTGTCGTACCAGTAGCCCTTCATGGTGCTCACCTGGTCGCTCATCAGCAGCGAGCCGCCGAAGAGCGCCAGGGACAGGGCGACGGAGACGATGACGGCGAAGGTCATCGTCAGATTGCGGCGGAGACCGACACCGATCTCCGACAGGACGAACTGGGCGCGCATGGCGTCTGGTCGAGCCTTTCCGTCGTGAACTTGCTTAGTGCTGGTAGCCGTAGACGCCGCGGGCCTGGTCGCGGACGAGGCGGCCCTTCTCCAGCTCGATGACGCGCTTGCGCATCTGGTCCACGATGTTCTGATCGTGTGTCGCCATGATGACCGTGGTGCCCGTCCGGTTGATCCGGTCGAGCAGCTTCATGATGCCGACGGAGGTCTGCGGGTCGAGGTTGCCGGTGGGCTCGTCGGCGATCAGCAGCTTGGGCCGGTTGACGAAGGCCCGCGCGATGGCCACGCGCTGCTGCTCACCACCGGAGAGCTCGCCGGGCATCCGGTCCTCCTTGCCGCCGAGCCCGACGAGATCGAGCACCTGCGGCACGGACTTGCGGATCTCGCCGCGGGACTTGCCGATGACCTCCTGGGCGAAGGCCACGTTCTCCGCGACGGTCTTGTTCGGCAGGAGCCGGAAGTCCTGGAACACCGTCCCCAGCTGGCGGCGCATCTGCGGCACCTTCCAGTTGGAGAGGCGCGCGAGGTCCTTGCCCAGCACGTGCACCTGGCCGTGGCTGCACCGCTCCTCGCGGAGGATCAGCCGCAGGAAGGTGGACTTTCCGGAGCCGGAGGACCCCACGAGGAACACGAACTCGCCCTTCTCCACCTCCAGGGAGACATCCCTGAGTGCGGGGCGGGTCTGCTTGGGGTAGACCTTGGAGACGTTGTCGAATCGGATCACGGATGCACCACGGGTCGCCGGGGGTAGATGAGCGTGACCATACGCGAACCGGGTGTGCAAGTGCAGTCGCAGGTCGAGGTTGGGTAAGGCTTGTACGTTTTTGTACCCGCCTGGGTTCTCTCCCCGCTCTCCAAGGCCCCGCGCAAGCTCCGTGGGAACCTGGCACAGTGGAGGGGGAACGTTCTCGTTCCCGCAAGCGTTGAGACATGTGACGGCCGGTGCAAGGAGGGCGAGCGCATGACGTACGACCGGTTGGTGTGCGCGAACTGCGCGGCGCCCGTGAGCGAGGGCCGGTGCCCGGTGTGCCGCGCCAACCGCGAGCGACTGCAGCAAGAGGGCTTTCTGGGCGGGGTGAACCCGATGGCGCTGATCGCCCTGCTGGCGGTGCTGATCGCCGCGGTGGCGCTGCTGGCGCACCAGACCGCGTGAGAAAAGACTGAGAAAAGCGTCAGGGCCCGGAGCGTCAGGCTCCGGGCCCTTCGGCATGCCACGTGCGTGCGTAGGGTGACCGCGGGGTTACCCTCAGGCCGCAGCGGCGCCGCGGCCGTTCACCAGGCGCGGCAGAAAGCGGAAGCCGATGCCGCCGGCGATCATCGTCGCGGCGCCGATCAGCAGGAACGCGGTCTGGCCGGCACCGGTCTCGGC
This sequence comes from Streptomyces sp. NPDC001393, assembly GCF_053597455.1. NCBI lineage: Bacteria > Bacillati > Actinomycetota > Actinomycetes > Kitasatosporales > Streptomycetaceae > Streptomyces > Streptomyces sp. NPDC001393. Next base: position 9,206 of record NZ_JBSFIH010000052.1, on the reverse strand, counting down.
GAGCTGCTTGCCGCCGCCCTTGGCCTGGGTGTCGGAGCCGGTGTCGGTGAGCTGCGAGGAGCCCTGCTCCTGCGAGGCGTTGTTGTTGCCGCCGCCCTGCGGGGTGTCGTTGTTGCCGCCGGTGCTGGAACCACCGGTGCTGCTGCCGCCACCGGTGCTGCTGCCGCCGGTGGTGGAGCCGCCCGAGGTGCTGGAGCCGCCGGAGTTACCGCCGCCGGTGGTGCTGCCGCCGCCGGTGGTGGAGCCACCCGTGGTGGAAGTACCGCCGGTGGTGGAAGTACCGCCGGTGGTGGAAGTACCGCCGGTGGTGGAGGTGCCGCCGGTGGTAGAGCCGCCGCCGGTGGTGGAGGTGCCGCCGGTGGTGGAGGTGCCGCCGGTGGTGGAGGTGCCGCCGGTGCCGTTGCCGCCGCCGGTCGTGGTGTCGCCGCCGCCGATGACACCGCCGATGGTGACGTCGCCGCCCGTCGTGTTGTCACCGCCGGTCGTCGTGTCGCCACCGGTCGTGGTGCCGCCGGTGGTGGTGTCACCGCCGGTCGTCGTGTCACCACCGGTGGTGCTGCTGCCGCCGGTCGTGGTGCCGCCGGTCGTGGTGTCCCCGCCGGTGGTGGTGCAGATGCCGAGGTTGCAGCCGCCGTCACCGCCGTCGGTGCCGCCGTTGTCGCCCTCGCCGTTCACGTGCGCGCCCAGGCTGATCGGGCCCGCCTGGACATCGATGCCCGCGGCGGAGGCCGCGCCGGCCGCGGTCAGTGACGCACCGGCCGCGATCACGGCGCCGGCGGCTATCCGCGCGACCCGGATCCGCGTCTTCTTCGTCATATGGTTGCTACCCCCAGTAGCTGTTCGTCAATGAGGCGGCGCATGGGGCGTTGCCGTGATCGACGGGAGGCAGCCGGTGACGAAGTCCGCGTCAACTCATTCCCCCGGTTCACATGCGCCCCTGAAGTACGCATGCCGCGCTTAACCCTTCCGATTTTTCAAAGCAACGTCAAGGCCGTTGCGGGCGCGATGTCCCTTCGGAGGGCGTTTGGGGGGAGTTGAAGCCTGTGAGTGTGATGTAAAACCCAGACAAAAGACAACTGCCGCCTCTCGGGCGGCAGTTGTCCAATGGGCTGTCATGTCGACAAAGTTACTTCTCCTGCTGCTTGCGCCAGCGAATACCGGCCTCCAGGAACCCGTCGATCTCACCGTTGAAGACGGCCTCGGGGTTGCCGACCTCGTACTCGGTGCGCAGGTCCTTGACCATCTGGTACGGGTGCAGCACGTAGGAACGCATCTGGTTGCCCCAGGAGTTGCCGCCGTCGCCCTTGAGGGCGTCCATCTTGGCCTGCTCCTCCTGCCGGCGCCGCTCCAGCAGCTTGGCCTGGAGGACGTTCATGGCGGTGGCCTTGTTCTGGATCTGCGACCGCTCGTTCTGGCAGGAGACGACGATGCCGGTGGGGAGGTGGGTGATGCGGACCGCGGAGTCGGTCGTGTTGACGCCCTGGCCACCGGGCCCGGAGGACCGGTAGACGTCGATCCGCAGGTCGCTCTCGTCGATCTCGACGTGGTCGGACTGCTCGACGACGGGCAGCACTTCCACACCCGCGAAAGAGGTCTGGCGGCGGCCCTGGTTGTCGAAGGGCGAGATGCGCACGAGGCGGTGCGTGCCCTGCTCGACGGAGAGGGTGCCGTAGGCGTACGGCGCCTGGACCGAGAAGGTCGTCGACTTGATGCCGGCCTCTTCGGCGTACGACGTCTCGATCAGCTCGGTCTTGTAGCCGCGCTGCTCGGCCCAGCGCAGGTACATGCGCTGGAGCTTCTCGGCGAAGTCGGCGGCGTCGACGCCACCGGCCTCGGCGCGGATGTTGACGAGCGCCTCACGGGCGTCGTACTCGCCGGACAGGAGGGTGCGGACCTCCATCTCGTCCAGCGCCTTCCGCACGGCCGTCAGCTCGGACTCGGCCTCGGCACGGGTGTCCGGGTCGTCCTCCTCCTCGGCCATCTCGAAGAGGACGGCGAGATCGTCGATCCGGCCGCGCAGCGCCTCCGCCTTCCTGACCTCGGCCTGGAGGTGGGAGAGCTTGCTGGTGATCTTCTGCGCCTCGTCCGGGTTGTCCCAGAGGGACGGCGCGGCCGCCTGCTCCTCGAGCACGGCGATGTCTGCCCTCAGCCTGTCGAGGTCCAGGACGGCCTCGATCGACTCCATGGTCGAGGAGAGGGACTTCAGCTCTTCGGATACATCGACGACTGCCACGCATCCAGCGTAACGGCTGTGGCAAGCGACCTCGGCCGACCGGTGCCGGTGCTGCGACGGGGGTCCAGGGGGCGGAGCCCCCTGGGTGGGTCACGGGGCCGACGTGCTGTGGGTGCCGGACGGTGCGCCGGAGCCCCCGTCGGCGGACGCCCACCACGCACCGACGCCCACGACAGCGGCCACGACCACCCCGGCCACGCCCAGGGTCACCCTCCGCCGCCGTACCGCCGCGCGATGGCGGGCCGAGCCGGGCCGGGGCGCACCCGTGGCCCGGGGAACGCGAGCGGTCCCGTGCGCGCCGCCCGCCAGCTCGTCCGGCGCCGGCACCCTCATCGACGTGTGCGTGTCCCGGTTGGAGTCCGGCCGGGCTCCGGGGACGAGCGACACCGCGCCCCGCCGCCGTACCGGCTCCTCCCCCGGCGCGGCCGACGGCACCGGCTCGTCGGCGGCCTCCTCGGAGAGCTCCGGCTCGTCCACGTCCAGCGGCGGCATCCCGGCCAGCGTCGGCAGCTGCTCCCGCAGCCGCGCCGCCAGCTCGGAGGCGCGCAGCCGGGACGCGGGGGCCTTGGCGAGGCACTGCACGAGCAGCTGCCACAGCTCCTCGGGGATGCCGGGCAGGGGTACGACCGTCTCGGTGACGTGCCGTCGCAGGACCGCTCCCGGATGGCCCCCGCCGAAGGGGGTGAAGCCCGCCAGCAGCTCGTACAGGACCGTCGCCAGCGCGTAGATGTCCACGGACGCCCGCGGCGGCAGGCCCTCGACGATCTCCGGGGCGAGATAGTCCGGCGTGCCGATGATCTTCGTGGCCCGGGTGCGCTTCGGCGAGTCGATCAGCTTGGCGACACCGAAGTCAGTGAGGAGGGCGGGGTGGGCTCCGCCGGGCCCGAGCGGGCCCTGCATGTCGAGGAGCACGTTCTCCGGCTTGACGTCCCGGTGGACCACCCCGGCCGCGTGGGCCGCCGCCAGCGCGTCGGCGACGTCGGCCACGATCGCCACGGCCGCCTCGGGCGCGAGCCGCCGCTCACGCTCCAGCCGGGTGCGCAGGTCGGTGCCGCGCACCAGGTCCATGACCAGGGCCAGGTCGTTGCCGTCGACCACCAGGTCGCGCACAGTGACGATGTTCGGGTGCTCCAGGCCGAGCAGCGCGGTGCGCTCCTGGACGAAGCGTCCGACGAGCTCCTGGTCGGAGGCGAGGTCCTCACGCAGCAGCTTGACGGCGACGGGACCCTCCGGCCCCTCGCCCAGCCACACCGTGCCGGCGCTGCCCCGCCCCAGGATCTGGTTCGCGGTGTACCGGCTGCCGATCTTCCGTGCCAAGACTGCTCCTACAGACGCGTGTTGTCGCTAAAACTACGCGTCCGAGGAGCCAACCTTCACCGCGGAGACGGAAATCACCCGTCAGATGTCGACAAATCCACAAGATCGCGGTCAGTTGCCGCTGCCGGACGAACCGCCCAGGTCCTTGACCCACTTGCTCACCTGACCGACCCAGTGGCTCACCTCGTGCCAGTAGCTGCGCCCCTGGCCGATCCAGGTGTGCAGCGGGGTCAGCTCGTAGATCAGCCAGCTCGCCACGACCAGGATGACGATCGTGAACAGGCAGCCCTTCAGGCAGCCGAGGCCCGGGATCTTCATCGGGTTGGCGCTGCGCTGCCGGGGCGCCCGGGGCTCACGGGCGGGCCGCTGCGGCTCCGGCGCGTACCGCTGCGGCTGCTGCGGCGGGGCGTACTGCTGGGGCGCTTGCGGCGCATGGCCGTACCCCTGCTGGTAGCCCTGCTGCCGGCCGCGCGGCTGTGGCTGCTGCGGGCGGCCCTGCGGGGCCTGCCGCGGCTGCTGCTGGGGGCGGGCCACCTGCCGCTGCGGCCGGTGGCGCAGCGGGTCGTCCTCCGGGGACAGGTACTGGACCTGCGTCTGCTCGTTGCGGTCGCGGGCCGCGCGCAGCTGGGTCTGCCAGGGGTGCGGCTGCTCGGGCTGCTGCCCCTGCGGGCCGGTGTTCGGCAGCACCGCGGTCGGGTCGGCCGCGCCCGTGTGCGGCAGGACGGCGGTGGGGTCGGCGGCGCCGGCGGGGCCGCCGGTGTGCGGCAGCACGCTGGTCGCGGCGTTCGGGTCGTACGCGCCCTGGGGACCGGTGTTCGGCAGCACCTGGGTGGGGTCGGCGGCGCCGGGCACGCCCGGTACGGCCGTCGGGGCCGGGTCGGGGGCCAGCAGCGCGCCCACGCCCTCGGCAGCGGCGATCTGCGCGGCGTTCGCGTGCACCCCGACGCCCTCGGCGACGACCCGGAGGCCGCGCGCCAGGTTCTCCGCGCTGGGCCGGTGGTCGGGGTTCTTGCGCAGACAGCGCTCTATGACCGTCCACAGCGGGTCCGGGACGGTGGAGGGGCGGCGCGGCTCGGCGCTCAGGTGCTGGTGCAGGACCTCGAGCGCGGTGCTGCCGGAGAACGGCGGGTGGCCGGTGACCAGCTCGTACAGCAGGATGCCGGCGCCGTAGATGTCGACCGCGGAGGTCTGCGGGCGGCCCTCGGCGGACTCCGGTGCCACGTACGCGGGCGTGCCGACGAACTCCTGGGTGCGGGTCAGGCCCGGGGAGTCCGCGAGGCGGGCGATGCCGAAGTCGGTCAGCATCGGGTGCATCCGGCCGTCGAGCTGCTGGAGCAGCACGTTGGCGGGCTTCAGGTCGCGGTGGACGACGCCGTCGGCGTGGCTCGCGGCGAGCGCGTCGGCGATCTGCGCGGTCATCAGCGCGGCGGCGACCGGCGTGAAGGGGCCGTTCTCGCGCAGGTACCGGTGCAGGTCGGGGCCGTCGACGAGGTCCATGACCAGCGCCAGCAGATCGCCCTCGACGACCAGGTCGCGGACCCGGACGATGTTCGGGTGGGTGAGGCGGAGCAGCACGGACCGCTCGCGCAGGAAGCGCATCACGATGTCCGGGTCGCTCGCCAGCTCCTCCTTGAGGACCTTGATCGCGACCGTCTCGCCGGGCTGCCCGGGTACGGCCGCCTCGGCGCCCGCGGTCTCGCGCTGGCGGGCACGCCAGACGGTGCCTGTGGCGCCGCGTCCGAGCGGCTCCTCAAGCAGGTACTTGCTGCCGACTGGCCGCACGTCACGCGCTCCCTGTTGCTTGCTGAAGCTTGCTTGCCTGCATTCCGGTTGTCGTTCCGGTTGTTCCGACCCACTGTAGTGCCGCCCCTGTGGGCGCCACGTGTCGACGGGAAGACGCGCGTCCCGGTCTCCTGGTTGCCGGAGCCGGACGTGACCGATCTCAAGTGATCGCGGGTGTGCCACTGGTCAGGCACTTTTGGGGGCAGAGCCGACCAATCAAGATCACTTGTCACCGGGTCCCGGGCGCGTTGTCGGTGGCAGGTGCGAGGATGCCTTCCAGTACTGGCCGACGTGCTCGTGTGGGGTGGGGGGAAGTCCGTCCCGCGCAGACCCGCGCAGAAGGGACCGCTGACGCCGATGCAGATCCGGCTGACCGTCGTAGACCCGCTGGGCCCTGCCCCGCAGCGGGGCCGCGCCGCGAGCCGCGACGTGCTGGTCACGGCGCCCACGGGCACGGACCTGGCCGCGGTCGCGTCGGCGCTGGCCGGGGCGGTCACCGGGGAGGGCCGTGACGCCGCGGGCTCCTCCGTCGTGCTCTACGCCGGCACCGACCGGCTGGATCCGCGCCGCTGCACCCTGGGCGAGCCCCCGCTGGTCGACGGCGCCGTGCTGTCCCTGGGCGCCCCGGCGGCCCCCGAGCCGCATCCCGAGCTCGACGACGCGCCGACCCAGCTGCACGTGGTCGCGGGCCCGGACGCGGGCGGGGTCCATCTGCTGCACGGCGGCCGGATCACCGTGGGCCGCTCGGCCGACGCGGACGTGCCGCTGGACGACCCCGACGTCTCCCGACTGCACTGCGCGGTCACGGTCGGGGCGGACGGGCGGATCTCCGTCACCGACCTCGGCTCCACGAACGGTACGGCGCTGGACGGGGTGCGGGTGGACGAGCGCCCGGTGCGGGTCCCTGCCGGGGGCTTGGTGCGGATCGGGGAGTCGGCGCTTCGGGTTGCTCCGTCCGGGGGGCCGGCCGCGCGGGTGCGGACCGTCTCCGACGGGGAGGGGTGCGTTCGGGTTGTTCCGGGCGCGGATGCGTCTGCGGGTGCGAGTGCATGTGCGGGTGCGTCGGGGGGCACCCGGCCTCCGGCCGGGTCCGGGTTCCCACCCGCACCACCCGTGCGGCTTTCCTCGCCGGGTGCGGGTGGCCCAGGTGGGGGTGAAGCGCCACCGGCGGGTGCCGGTGGGGCTGGCGCGGGGCCCGTGGGGGCGCAGCACGGCTATGGCTCTGCCGGGTGGGGGACCTCCGGCAGCGGGGGCCAGGAGCACCGGCGCGGGGAGCCTGCCGTGGTGCCGGGGCAGGGCGGGGCGCCCCGGATCGAGAACGCACCCGGTGCCGCTTCCGGTGGGGACACCCACGCGGGTCGCCTCGGCGTCGGCGGGACCGGCGCGGAGCCCCTGGACAGCGGCCGCAAGGGCACTCCCGTCCGAGGCATCGACGCCCCGCAGGGCGTACGGCGGCGCGGGCTCGGCGCCTGGGCGCGCCGGCTGGCCGGTGGACGTGGCGAGGAGTCCACGGCTCCCGAGCCGTACGACGGCACCGACACCCGAGTCGGCACGGTCCCGGCGCTTCCCGCCCCGCAGCAGCCCGAGACCTGGCCGGATCCCGCCGCACTGCTGCTGACGGCGCTCGGTCCGGGGCCCCGGCTGTGGGAGCGCGGCCCCAGCCACCCGGAGACGCTGACCGTGCGGCTCGGCACGGCGGACCGGAGCGCGCCGGACGGCACCGGCATGGTGCCCGCGGTGCCCGTGACGGCGGCACTGCGCGAGGCGGGCGCGCTGGGCCTGGCCGGTCCGCGTCCCCGGCTGTCCGGGCTGACCCGCTCGGTGCTGGCCCAGCTGGCCGCGCTGCACTCGCCCGACCTGCTGGAGATCGTGCTGATCAGCGCCGACCGCTCCCGCCCCGTGGAGGAGCGCACGGCCGAGTGGTCCTGGCTCGGCTGGCTCCCTCATGTCCGGCCGGGCCACGGCCAGGACTGCCGGCTGCTGCTGGCCTACGACCGCGAGCAGGCGGCAGCCCGCACGGAGGAACTCCTGCGCCGACTCGACGACCACGCGGCGACCGGCAGAACCGCGGCCCACCCCGCCCGGGTCCCGGCACCCGGTACCGCACCGGGCGCCCCGGCACACACCGAGCCGACCGACACAGCCACACCCGGCTCCGCCGCAGAGGCGGTGCCGGGCCGGCCGGAGACCGACCCTTCGGCCCGGGTGCCCTGTGCGGGGGTGCCCCAGCACCCGGCGACCGGCGAGTGGCACACCGCCGTCACCCCGGGCACTTCCGCCCAGGGAGGCTTCTCCGGCCCCCAGGCCCCCGGCTCCGGCACCTCCGTACCCAGCCAGGCCGACCAGGCCACCGCCGCCCCCGGCGCACCGGCCCACGGCCTCACCCCCAGCCACCCCGGCGCCCCTCACGGCCAGGCCACCGACCCCTACGGCACCACTCCCGCTCACAGCCGGACCACCGGCCCTCACCGCCCCACCGCCACCCCCGGCGCATCGGCCCACAGCCCCCTCCCCGGCCACCACGGCCCCGCCGCCGCACCTGGCGCACCCGCCGCACCCGGCCAAGCGTCTGCTTTCAGCCACCCCGCCACTCCCAGCGCTCCCGCCCCCCGGGCCCAGAGCGGCGCCCACCCCTCGGCCGACCTCTCGACGCACGCCTCGACGCCCGCCCGTCGCCCCTCCTGGGCCAAGGAGGACACCGAGGTCGGCGGGGGCGGCGGTTTCCCGGGGCCCTACACCGTCGTCGTCGTGGACGGAGACCCCGGGGGCAGCGCGCTGCGGGACGCGCTCGCGCGGCTGGCCGTGGCCGGGCCGCGGGCCGGGATCCATGTGGTCTCTCTCGCCGAGACCGAGCCCGCCTCGCCCGCCTCCCCCGTGGAGCGGACGTACGAGGACGCGTGCGCGGTGACGCCCACGTTCCGGCACTGCGGTGCCGTGGCGCTGCTCAGCGGGGATGTCGCCACGGCGCTGCGGCTGCTGCGGGTGGCGCCGGGCGGACCCGTCGGACCGGGAACGCTCGCCGCCGTGGACGCCGTGTCCGCCGCCTGGGCGGAGCGGTTCGCCCGGGCGCTGGCGCCGCTGCGGCCGGACGGCCCGGTCGGCGAGCGGGACACGCGCCTGGCGGCGCCGTTGCCGCAGTCGGCGCGGCTGCTGGACGAGCTGGGGCTGGCCCGGGCCACCCCGGCCTCGCTGATGGCCCGCTGGGCGGACGCGGCCGACGACACCCAGGCGCTGGGCGGGCGGGCGCGGGCCATACTCGGTGCCGGGCCGCGCGGGCCGCTCACCGCCGACCTGGTGGCCGACGGACCCCATCTGCTCATCGAGGGGCCGGCCGGCAGCGGTCGTACGGAGTTGCTGCGGGCCGTGGTGGCCTCGCTGGCCGCCGCCGAGCGGCCGGACCGGCTGGGTGTCGTCCTGATCGACGGGCGGGACGGCGTCGGGGCGGGCGCGGCGGGCGGCGAGGCGCTGCGGGTGTGCACCGACATACCCCATGTCACCACGCACCTGATCGCCAACGACCCCGTGCGCATGCGGGAGTTCGCCCAGTCGCTGGCCGCCGAGCTGAAGCGGCGGGCGGAACTGCTGGGCCGGACGGACTTCGCTGAGTGGCATGCGGGGCGGGAGGTGTCCGGGCGGATCGTCGCCCAGCGCTCGCCCGGAACCGGTGACATAGAGGTGCCGCCCAGCTCCACCCTGCGGCTGCGGCCGGGGGCGGCGGCGCGGCCTCGGGCCGAGGCCGCGCCCCCCCCGCCCCCGCGCGGGGGCGGAGTGGCCGGGGCGCCCCCCCCCCGCCCCCCCCCGCGCCCCCCCCCCCCGCCCCGCGTCCGCGTGGATGCCCAGCGCCGGGTGGTTGGACTCCAGCTTGCCGAGGTCG